>SLMV01000027.1 GCA_007133365.1 Clostridia bacterium | reverse complement strand
TCTTACTGGATTCGCAAACTCCCTTGCCATATGATATTATCTAGTTTGCATCCGATGCGAGGGTGGCGGAATTGGCAGACGCGCGGGATTTAGGATCCCGTGCCTTCGGGCGTAAGGGTTCGAGTCCCTTCCCTCGCACAGGCATGGACAGTGGAGGCCCTCCACTGTCCTTGAGTTTGTCAGGTCGTAGTGCTTGGACAATTTGAAGGCGGGTCCGCTAAGCGAACGGGTGTGATCCCGTCTTACTAAGTTAACGAAGTCAGGTACAATCGTTTTGAAAGCGGTGGAAAGGAGCGCATTCGTGGTCAAAGCAAAGTACGAACGCGGCGAAGAAAAAGAAAATCTCCGAGTCCTACAGGTGGAGATGTCACCCGAGAAACTTCAGACGTACATGGATCAGGCTTTCGCCAAATTGCGAAAAGATGTGACTGTTCCCGGTTTTCGCAAAGGAAAGATTCCGCGCCCCATCTTTGAGCGCCATTTTGGCGTTGAGGTTTTGTGGCAAGAGGCGCTGGAGAAAGCGGTCCCGGATGCGTATTTCGAGGCGATTGAAGAATTGGAATTAGAACCGATCGCACCCCCTGAAATTGACGTGGACGAGGACGAGAGCGGACCGGAGCAGGGACTTTACTTTTCGGCTCAGGTAGAGGTGGTCCCGGAAGTTAAATTGGGGGACTATAAGGATTTAGGACATGAATTGGAAACGTCGGAGGTCACCGATGAAGATGTGGAAGAAGCGCTTCAAAACTTGCGCGAGGAAATGGCCACGGCGGTCGCCGTCGAAGACGCCGATCGGGAACTCGAAACGGGAATGATGGCGGTCGTGAACTATCAGGGGTTTGTCGACGAAGCCCCTCATGAAGATCTCCAAGCGGAAGATGAGACGATCGAAATCGGCCAGGGCAAATATCTTCCCGGTTTTGAAGAGGGCTTATTGGGAGCCAAGGTGGGGGATACCCGAGAAGTCACGGTCGAGTTCCCACCGGAAGCAGCCAATCCGGATTTGGCCGGTCGAGATGTCGTTTTTGAGGTTGAAATAAAGGAACTAAAAGATAAAGAACTCCCGGCTCTCGATGATGCGTTCGCCCAAGAAGTCTCCGAAGGCGAAACGGTGGACGATCTTCGCCGAAAATTGGATGCCCACCTCCGGGATTTCCGCGACCAAAATGATCTCAAACGATTTGAAGATCAGGTGGTCGAAGAAGTCGTGAAAAATGCGGCGGTGGACGTGCCCGACGTGATGGTGGAGAACCTGGTTGAACGGCGATTGGAGGAGATGAAAAAGGAAATTGAATCCAAAGATGCTGACTGGGAAGAATTTCTCGCCACCCGAGGTGCGAACTATGAGTCGGAACTCCGAGCGCAATTAGCCGAAAACGGCAAACGGGACTTGAAAGAAACGCTCGTTTTGGAAGCAGTCGCGGAGGCAGAGGATATCGAGGTCTCCGAAGAGGAAGTCGATCAGGAAATTGAGGCGCAGGCCCGGTCGATGGGGCTTGACCCCGGGGTTTTGCGGCAGGTGACGATGACCAATACCGAGTATCTGAATCGACTAAAAGCGGACCGGCGAATCAAGAAGACAAGGGAATGTCTAGCCGCTTGGACGGATCCGAAATATGACGAAGTTAAAGAAGCGATGGAAGCTAGACGAGAGGAAATGATTGCCGAGGCACAGGCGCAGGCCGAGAAGGCGAAAGCGCAAGCGGAGAATGGGACGACGGACGAATCGCCGTCGGATGAGCAAGACCCACCCGATGTTGAACCAAAGGCGTAAGGGATTGTCGCCTGATATAGAAAACCTTAAGTGCTGAAGGGATGGATCAAAGATGAATTTAGTTCCAATGGTGGTCGAGCAAACAGCGCGCGGTGAGCGCGCCTATGATATATACTCGCGCCTATTAAAGGATCGCATCATTTTTGTGGGCACGGCCATTGATGATCAAGTGGCCAATCTGATCATTGCCCAGATGCTGTTTTTGGAGGCGGATGATCCCGACCGGGATATCTCCATGTACATTAACTCCCCCGGAGGTGCTGTGGACTCCGGACTCGGAATATATGATACCATGCAGCATGTTAAACCGGATGTTGTCACGTATTGCTTAGGGTTATCCGCGAGCATGGCCGCCCTCTTATTGGCCGGTGGTGCTCCGGGTAAGCGTTATGCCCTCCCGAATTCTCGCATCATGATTCATCAGCCTCAAGGACGCGCTGACGGAAGTGCCTCCGATGTCAAGATCTATGCCGATGAAATCTTAAAAATGCGCCGTCGGTACAGCGAATTAATGGCAGCGCATACCGGAAAAGACGTCGAAAAGATTGAGCGGGACTCGGATCGCGATTTCTTTATGGCCTCCGAAGAAGCATTGGACTATGGTGTTATTGACAAGGTGTTGTATCCTAAAGGTAAGGAAAAATAATGCCGATCTATCCCGTTATTCACCTGCGGGGTAGAAGGGAGAGGAAGGATGTTCAAATTTAGCGACGATAAGGGACAACTCAAATGTTCTTTTTGTGGCAAATATCAAGATCAGGTTCGCCGTCTTGTGGCCGGGCCCGGGGTCTACATTTGCGATGAGTGCATCGGGCTATGCAATGACATTATCCTAGAGGAACTTCGGGAAGATGTGGACTTTGATATCGAAAATGTCCCCACGCCCCAAGAGATCAAGGAGTTCTTGGATACCTATGTCATTGGTCAGGAGCGGGCCAAGCGCACGTTATCGGTGGCCGTTTATAACCACTACAAGCGGGTGCAGATGGGCGAAAACCTTGATGATGACGACGTGGAACTGCAAAAGAGCAATATCCTATTGGTGGGACCAACCGGCTGCGGTAAGACGCTGTTGGCGCAAACATTGGCGCGCATTTTAAATGTGCCGTTTGCCATTACCGACGCGACGTCACTTACCGAAGCGGGTTACGTCGGCGAGGATGTTGAAAACATCCTTTTGAAGCTCATTCAATCGGCTGATTATGACATCGAACGGGCAGAAAAGGGCATCATTTATATCGACGAAATCGATAAGATTGCCCGAAAATCCGAGAACCCATCGATCACGCGTGATGTGTCGGGTGAAGGGGTCCAGCAGGCTTTACTGAAGATTCTGGAGGGTACCACGGCGAGTGTGCCCCCACAGGGCGGGCGGAAACATCCGCATCAGGAGTTTCTTCAGATCGACACCACCAATATTCTCTTTATCTGCGGTGGTGCCTTTGATGGGCTGGATCGGATCATCAAACAACGCTCAGGCAAGAACGTCATGGGTTTCGGTTCGGAGATCAAAAAGATGGCCGAAGAGGACATCGGGGATGTGCTCGCTAAGGTCATGTCACAAGATCTCATTCAATACGGGCTGATTCCTGAATTTGCAGGCCGGGTTCCGGTGGTGGCCACACTGGGCGAGCTCGATCAAGACGCGATGGTGGATATTCTCATCAAGCCGAAAAATGCGCTGACCCGGCAATTCAAGAAATTCCTAGAATTCGAACACGTCGATCTCGAGTTTCGAGACGAGGCACTGGTTGCGATTGCGGCGAAAGCCATGGAGCAGAAGATCGGGGCGCGGGGTTTACGCTCCATCATTGAGGAATTGATGTTGGATGTCATGTTCGAAGTGCCTTCTCAGGAGAACATCAAGAAACTAATCATTACTGAAGATGTCGTCCAAGGAAAATCAAAACCGATCATCGTCACCGCAAACGAAGACGACCAGGATGAAGAAGAAACCGCCTGATCCGGCGAGATAGATAATGTTGAAAGTGCAAGCGTGGAGCCCGGCGAAATGCCGGGCTCTTTAATTGTACGTTCGTTGTTGCGCCATGATGAGGGTGGGGATTCGAGCAATGTCATTTGCGAGCGGACAAATTTAGCGGATCGATAGGAGCGAACGAAATCGAACGGCTGTCGATTCGAATCGGTGGATGTGCGCCGAAAGGAAAAATGCGATCGTAGATTCGGCCGTGATGTGGTTTGAACATCAAAGAAGAAGGTGGGCTCGAATGGCCCATCTCTTTTTTTTGCATTTGATCATAGCCTTCTTCGTGATAACGGGCTTCCCTCGCCAGATGCATCCGACGATTCTCAACGGATGACCGATCGGCGGCTCACCGCGTTTTGATTCCCTTTTTCGAATTTAATGAAGCATCGAATGCTGCAAAAAGTGAAGTTCGTGACCGATAAGGTATATAGGTGATGGACAATCAAGAGGGGTGAGTTTATGACGAACGCGACTCGGGAACTCGAATCCTTGGTGACGTTTTTACTCGGCACCGAACAATACGCTTTACCCACGGATGCGGTAAAGAGCATTATCCCGATCACCGATGTAACGTATGTCCCCGGCGCACCGGAGGGTGTTTATGGGGTTATCAATCTGCGAGGTGACATTATTCCGGTGATGGGGCTTTATGAAGACGATGGTCAAAGTAAGTCGGTGACAAAGACCGAAACCTTAGCTTTGGTGGTTGAACTTCCGGACGAGACATCCGAAACGTCTCAAATTGCGCTGCTTGTGGATCAAGTGTCGCACATTACTGAAATGGATCTTGATGCGCTGGAGGATACCGGCGATTTGCTTATGTCCCAACGACGTTCAGGGGCAGTCGAGGGTGTCTTGACCACGGATGCCGGGCCGGTCTTGTTATTGAGTCCTCAGCGACTCATTCCAGGCGAGGAGGGGACCGGATGAGCGGTACGTTTTTCGGGTTGAGTGAAGAAGAAGTTACCACCTTTATGACGGAGGCTGAAGAGGAGCTTGACCGTGCGGAACAAGTCTTACTTGAAATGGAGGCATCAAAGGGTCAATTTGGGCGGCGCGACGATGATCCGGAAAAACTGGACCTTCTATTTCGCGCGATGCACACCCTCAAGGGCAATGCCAGTTCCATTGGATTTACCTCGGTCGCCCAGTTGGTGCACCATGCGGAAGATTTGATGGAAGGCGTTCGCGATGGGCGAATCGCTCCGTCTGCCGAGGTGGCGGATCTATTGCTAGGTGTGGTTGATAGCATGCGCACCCAACTGATGGCCGTCTCTGGTGACGAAGCGCCACCCGAGGTTCCGCGGGAGCTTTGGGAGCGATTGGCCGAGTGGTTGAGAACCGAGGGGGTGAAACGAGATGACGAGTGCGCCCTCCAAGGGAACTTGGCTTCCGATGACGCGATCATGGAGACAACGTCATTTGAAAATGCTGTAACGCTTCGCATTGAAATCTCACCTGATGCCGATATCCCGGCAGTTCGCGGTTTGCAGGCCCTTATCGCTTGTGAGGAAAAGTGCGCCGAGTTGCGGTCGCGACCGGCCGGGGAAGATTTAGAAAATGGCGCTTTAGAAGCAGGCGGCACCCTTCACTGTCAATTGAAGGGGGTCGAGGACTTGGATGCCTTGGTTAAGCAACTTGAAGTCTTGACCGGTGTGACGCAAGTGGTTTGCGATCAACCAGGAGGTAAGGGGAATGGTCTTATTTCCCGAGAAAATAAAAACGGAGGGTCCTTCCGGATTTCCGAATCCTCTCGGCAGATCCGCGTCGATGTGGCCGTGATGGACCGATTGATGAATCAAGTGGTGGAGATGGTCATCACACGAAATCGTCTGAGCAGTCTGATCAATGGCTTAAAGCATCGTGGTCATAGCCAACATGCCGATGATATGGCAGCGACGGTGGAGCAGATGGCCACCATTACCACCAATATGCAAGAAGACATCATGAAAACCCGCTTAGTTCCCCTCGATACCCTCTTTCGGCGCTTTCCCCGCATGCTGCGGAACCTAAATAAAGAATCGGACAAATCCTTTACCTTTGATGTGGCAGGCGGTGAGACGGAAATTGACCGCAGTCTCCTCGATGCGATCAGCGATCCGCTTATTCATCTCCTTCGAAACGCGGTCGATCATGGCATTGAACCGCCAAACGAACGAAAAGAGAAGAACAAATCATCTGAGGGCCGCATCGCCCTGTCCGCTGCCAATCAGGAGAACTATGTCGTGGTCGAAGTCCGGGATGACGGCGCGGGCATTTCCCCGGAACGGGTCCTGGAGAAGGCCCGAGAGAAAGGGGTACTGGGGGAGCAGGATGGGCAAAACATGACGGATGAGGAAATTCTCGATCTTCTATTTCATCCCGGATTCTCCACCAGTGATGAAGTGACGGAGATCTCGGGACGCGGGGTGGGACTGGACG
>SLMV01000178.1 GCA_007133365.1 Clostridia bacterium | reverse complement strand
TACAACATGGTCCGCGGCGGGACCACCACCATGGCCGGGATTACCTCCTATGGTTTTAAGGGCTGGAACGATCCGATTTGGGAGCCCGAGATCTACCTAGAGGCTTCGGTTAAATCTGGCCTCCGCGCCTATCTGTCCCATATGTTTCGCGATCGCATCGATGGCCAGATTGACCGGCAAAAAGGCGAAGAAGGCCTGTCGCGGTCCATTCGCTTTATCGAACGTTATCACGGCAGTTTTGGAGATCGTGTGCGCGGCCTTCTTTTCCCCTACACCTTCGATTCGGTAAGCGCCGAAACCCTCCAGGAGACTCGAGACGTTGCCAATGATTTGGGCGTCGGCATTCGAATGCATTTTGCTCAATCAGAAAAGGAGGTTCATCTGATCGACCAAATCTATCAAACAACGCCCGTCAACGCTCTGGAAGATCTGGGTTTTCTGGGTCCGGATGTTCTCTTGACCCACTGCCTATATCCCGCCGGTTTGAATCCTTCAAAGAATACGCTAGAGGAGAGTTTGGCGACGCTTGTGCGACATGGCACCAACGTGGGCCACTGCCCTTGGGTCTTATTGCTGTTGGACCATGGCCCTTTGTTACTCAATTCCCTCACCCGATACGGCGAAGCAGGGATCAACGTGTGCCTGGGCACAGATGCCTTCCCCCAAGATATAATCCGTGAAATGCGTTGGGCGGCGATCATGGCAAAAGTCGCCCACGGCGCCCGGGGCGGGGTGGGAACCGCACGGGAGGTTTTTGATGCCGCCACCATAAACGGCGCCCGATGGCTCGGAAGAGACGATTTGGGACGACTTACCAAAGGTGCCAAGGCGGACATCAACATCATCAATCTAACGGCACCCAATATGGGTCCGGTGACCGATCCCATTCAGAATCTGGTGTATTTTGGTCAAAGCCACAATGTGAAGACGGTGATCGTTGATGGTGTTAAAGTGGTCGACCAGTTCCGCCATTTGTCCTTAGATGGCAAGACCTTGGTAAGGCAATCCGAAGGAACGTTTGACCGGATGCGAGACTATTGGATTCAGTGGGATGAAACCGGGAAATTGACCAAGGATGATTTGCCGCCACCTGCTTATCCAATGCGGTAGTTTCCCTGACAAAGGGCCAATAATCTTGCCGGTTGTGTTTGACTTGGCGGATCCGATGCCCAAGTAGAAGAGACCTACTTGGATATTATTCGACCTGAACAAAACGATAATCTCGAAATTTTTCGATCCCATTTCCCACGACATGGTCATATGGTGCTGACGATCGCTGCTAAATCGAACACGGATACTCATAACTCGCGTTTTTCGCTTCGAATAATCGCGTTAAGGCTTTTTTGAGATTTGAACTCGACGTCGTGCTCTTTTGAATCAAATTAGGAGGAGGAAACATTGAATCATATCGAACCGATGTTAAGTAATGGTCAGCTTGATTATCTGGCTTTTCAAAAGCAATTTGATGACGCCATCCACGCGGTATTAAAAGGTGATCAGCACATTCTCGGCGATGCCGTCACGGCGTTTGAGAAAGAGTTTGCTGCTTTTTGTGAGGTCAAACACAGCGTTGCCGTCACTTCTGGGACCTCCTCATTAATAATCGCGCTTTTGGCAGCCGATATCGGTCCGGGCGATGAGGTGCTGGGCGTTGCCAATGCCGACCTTTCCATTAGTTTGGCCGTACTGCACGTCGGAGCAACCCTGAAGTGGGTGGACATTGATGAAAACACGATGAACATGGATCCCCACCAACTCCAAGATCTACTCACACCCAAGACACGTGCGGTTATTATCGCCCATATGCATGGATTACCTGCTGATATGGATGCTCTTTTCCAGGTTCTTGCTGATCATAAGAACGTACTAATCATCGAAGACGCTTCATTGGCTGTGGGCGCAACCTATAAGGGGAAGCGTGTCGGCAGCATCGGAGATGTTGGATGCATGAGTCTATCAAGTGGGAAAATTCTTTCCGTCTTTGGTAGTGGGGGAGCACTCACCACCCAAAACGATGAACTGTATCGAAAGATTCAGCAGGTTCGGCATTATGGTCGTTGGGATTCCCCCTATGAAGACAATACCTTTGCCGACTATTTCGAACCGTCGCGTCGAATGGTTCGTCGAGGGTTGAATGAGCGCATGGATACCATTCAGGCGGCCATCGGCCGAATCCAACTTCAACAGCTTGATAACCAACTTAGAAAGCGAAGAGCGGTGGCCGGCCTTTACCGTGAGATCCTTGCGGATGTTCCTGTCTATCCCCAACCGATTCCATCGGACACCACCCATAGCTACCGGAGTTTTGTGTTCCGAGTCGACCCAAAAATTCGAGATGACCTAGTCAAGAAACTTCGAACTAAAGGCATCCGGGCAGGTGGTGCCTATATCCTCCCAGACCATTTGCATCCCTTTTTTGACGCAACGAACATATCGTTGCCCGGCACAGAGGCTGCTCACCATTCCATGATCGCTCTGCCGTGTGGGCCTCATCTGGCCCCGGATGATGTCTGGAAAACCGCGACCATTACCCGAAAGACTATCAAGCAGTTTGGTTTGAGAAACGGCATGAATTAATTCTAATGATCGTTTTTACGAGTCACATTCAATTGTCGTTTGGACTAGCGAAATCGAGAATGCACCCACCTGCATCTCTTCTTTCCCGTGATCCACATGATGAACGATTTCTATTGTCGATAATTTGTGCTTCTTTACTCAACCAAAGACGATGCACTTCAGCAGCAAACCATGTTTTTCGGCTTAACGGCTCCTTCCCCCTGGCGCCTTTTGAAGATCGATCGGATCCAATTGAGATGAAAATTGTTCACCCCGAGAAGCGACGAAAACTACTTTTTCAGTATATGATCTGGAATTTTATCGTCTTGATATCATGCATCAACATACAACTTCTTCACATAGAACGATAACGAATCTTGCAAGCTTAATACATTAGCATTAAGAATTAAAATTCATAGAATATATTGCAAAATTCGTATTCACGGTGATAGAATAACGACATTAATCAATCTCAACATGTATGTGGATGGAAAAGTCGCCAACTTTGCTCTATTGTTTCGGAATCTGTGCCGGACTATTTGGAAGAAAGGGGACAGACTATTGCGGAGGCATCGAGTCATTCAGGTGGGTTGTGGTTCGCGAGGTCGACAATGGGCTCAAGTCTTGTTCGAACATCCCGAGGTTGAAGTCGTCGCTTTTGTTGATACAGATCCAGAAAAACTTGCTGATTTCGCCGTCAAATATCCAGACATCCAACAGTACGAATTGTTAACAGACGCCCTTTTAAGAGAGAGTGCTGATTTTGCGGTACTGGTCACACCTCCTCAGGTCCACAAAGAACAGTGTTTGGAGCTATTCGATGCCAACCTTGATATTCTCGCCGAAAAACCGCTGGCCTTAAACATCGAAGATGCAGTCGAGATTGTCTCAACCGCTCAAAATAAGAATCGAAAACTCTCCCTATCCCTCAACTTCCGCTTTCTTCCCGTCAGCCAATCATATCGCAAGTGGATTTCCTCCGAGACATTGGGAAGCCCCTCATTTTCACTTTATCACTATGGTGTTCATCGAGGGGGATATGGAAAGGGTGGGAACCGCTACCCATTGACGTTGAAGGATGCCATGATACTGGACCAGAGCATCCACCATTTTGATCTGATGCGCTATTGCTTCGATAGCGAGATCGAAGCGGTCACCGCACGGTCTTGGAACCCCTCTTGGAGTGTCTATCAGTCCGATAGCGTCGTCAGCACCATTTTCCATATGGAAAACGGTATGAATGCCGTGTACCTCGGATCCTGGACCTCCGGTTGGGACAAACAATGTGTTACCTGGCGCACCGATTGCAGTGAGGGTGTCTTAATCATGAGACAGATCCATTCGGATCTCGTTTATGCGCGTCGCACCGATACCGATCTGACACCCATTCCTCTCGAGGATGCGGTTCCCTATATCGACGATTCCAAGATTCTGCTCGATCGTTTCTTAAACGCTCGGTTGGACGAAGGGCCTCTTGAGTGTGATGGGGTTGACCATTTGCTCACATTGGCCGCCTCTTTGGCTTGTATCGAGGCACGGGATCAACGCCGTGAAGTCTTGATGTCCGATTACTATCGGGAAAATGGGTTACTCAAACTTTTCGAAGACCGCCTTAAATGAGGCGGTCTCTTGAAAATAGTCGACCTTAGGAGGAATTCAATTGGGCCACAGGCTTTTGTTGCAAAACGCTCGTGTGATTGATGGAGTGTCAAATGAAGCAATCTCAGGGGTTGATGTACTGGTTGAAAACGATCGTTTCATTGAAGTTAGTCGACATTCCCTCTCCGCCGATGCGGACATTGTGCTTGATTTAACGGGAAAGACCCTATTGCCCGGATTATTCGATTGTCATGTCCATTTGGCTTGGGATGGTAAAAAGGACGTTGGGGAACAATCTGGTTATGACTCTCGCGAACTCGGTGCTATTAAGGCAACGGTCAATATGAGGAAATATCTGGAAACGGGCGTCACCACTGTTCGCGACCTGGGCGTCCACTGGCTCGGACTTGAAGCGCGTGATGCCGCCCGAAACGGTGTCGTTCCGGGTCCGCGCGTCCTGGCCTCCGGCCCTCCGGTAACGACGACCGGGGGACATTGTTGGTGGTGCGGGATTGAAGCGGATGGTGAAGTTGATTTACGAAAAACAGCACGCTATCTCGCCAAACGAGGCGTTGATCTGGTTAAGGTCATTGCGACCAGCCAACCGGGAGGTTCTTCCGCGTTTCCCAGCTCAACCAAAACCATTCAAACGGCCTTTACCTTCGATGAAATGGCCGCATTGGTCGATGAATGTCACAATTTAGGGCTTAAGGTTACGGCTCATGTGGGAACGCCGGACGGCATTGACCAGACGGTACGGGCCGGTGTTGACAGCATTGAACACGGGGGTGTGCCGAGTGACGAGAACCTCGAATTAATGCTGGCCAAGGGCACCTTCATCGTTTCCACAATTGGGGGTTCGTGGATGTCGGCTGACTTTGGTCATTTAATCGGGCTTTCGGACGAACTAATCGCAATGATAAGGGAAAAAATTGCGGACCCCAACCGTGCCATCGGTTTGGTCCGAGCTGCACAGGCAGGCGTTCCGATTGCGCTCGGTACCGATCAAGGCAGTCCAGCAACGCCGCCGGAAACCATCATTACCGAAATGTTTTGTCATTTGCATTACAAGGTGGCACCGGAGCCGATGGTGGTCATCAAGAATGCCACCTCGGTCGCGGCGCGATTATGCGGCATCGATCGCGATGTGGGAACGATCGAAAAGGGCAAGGTGGCCGATTTTGTTGTGGTAGATGGCGACCCGTTAGCTGACATTGAAGATCTCCGCATGCCCAAAATGGTATTTCAAGGCGGGTGCCAAGTGGTCCAAGATGCTGCTGTCATTCCCGAACGATCGCTCTATTATCCGCGAAAATCACGTGTTTAAGGTCGCAAATTAACGAACACAATAACGTCAGCAGATGTGAAATACTGAAGGAGGTCGTAATGACATCTCGCAGATTGATCTTTCTAATCATCGCACTATTGCTAATCGGTGCCCTATCATTTGGCTCATTTGGTTGTGGACGCGCTGACGTCCCAGAACCCGATCCTGTCGATACTCCTGATGATGATTCGGATGACGAGGAACCCGAACCAGATCCGACGGAACCTGTGCGCATTACGGTTGCACAAACTCGAGGCGTTGAATCTTGGGATCCCCCAGTCAGTTGGAACATGGAAGAGGAGTGGACCATCCAGAACGTTTACGACTACTTGTTTATTCGTAGCGCGGATGGATCAAGCTGGGAACCGGAACTGGCCAAAGAATGGGAACGAATTGACGAAAACACCTTTCGCTTCTATCTTCAAGAAGGAGTCAAGTATCATGACGGAACCCCATTAACGGCACACGATGTTAAGTACCACTACCGTCGAATTCTCGACGGGACGCGTGAAGAGTACATTATTCGTGGCCAGTATGAGTGGATCGATCATATGGTCGTGCACGATGATTACACAATTGACATCGTGTCGGGTTCACCCGACAGTCTGTTCTTATGGAAATTGGCCCAAACCAATAACGGTGCCGGAATTGTCAGTAGCGCCTATGTCGAAGAAGTAGGGCCTGAAGGTGTGCACCAGGCGCCTTTGGGTTCGGGTCCC
>SLMV01000147.1 GCA_007133365.1 Clostridia bacterium | reverse complement strand
TTGGGGAAGAAGAGCTGGAGAAGCTTGCTCGCGAGGATAAATTAAAAGATGTAAAAGGTATCGGTTCTGCTATTAACGAAAAGCTTAAAGAGCTTATTCTAACCGGCAGGCTAAAATATTAATTTCATTTCTTTAAAAACTTCTTCGGCTGCCCTGAAGCTGTCAATTGCTGCCGGAACTCCGCAGTAAATAGCGCACTGCAAAAAGACTTCCCTTATTTCATCGGTGGTCAAACCATTATTGAGAGCCCCCCGCACATGAAGTTTCAATTCGTGAGGACGATTCAGGGCTGTAATCATGGCGAGATTAAGCAGGCTGCGGGTTTTTCTCGAAAGGCCCGGCCTTTTCCAGATTTCTCCCCAACAATACTCTGTTACAAGCTCCTGCATGGGACGATTAAAATCAGTCATATTATCAATTGCTTTATTCACATACTCAGATCCCAATACTTTTTTACGGATTGCAAGGCCTTCATCAAATCTTTTTTGATCCATGTTTATTCTCCTTTTCAACTAATTATAATGTGGAAAACATTAACTATAATTAACCGCCGGAACCCCGGCTCCAGTATCATTCTTTCCGGGCCAGGTAATAGCAGCCCTCATACCCTGTTTTCTCTTCTACGCTGTGAAAGCTTACCTGATGGAACTTTTTTTCAAGCTGTTTTTCGAAGGCTTCTTCTCTCCGGGAGCACCAGAAGCAGGCGACACCCCCGGGATACAGGCATGTACTGATTAGCTGCAGCCCGTCGGTGCTGTAGAAGAAAGCGTTTGATGGCAGGCTGAGCCAGCTGCTTCCGTTATCGGTATCGATCATAATCACCTTGTATCTTCGGGAAGGGTGCCTGAGGGCAGTTTCAGCTTCCTCTTCAAGCGCTTCACGGAAGTCGATGTTTAACAATTTGGTTCGAGGATCGTAGAGGGCATTATTATTAATCTTTCGCAAAACATCCCGGTTCCACCTTATTATTGCCGGTTCTATCTCTGCTACAGTTACCCGGGCCACCTGCTTCCAAGCCAGAGCTTCCTGGAGACTGTAACCCACGCCCAAACCGCCCATGAGCACATTTACAGGGCTATCACTGCGGCAGGCCGCAATCTTCAAAGCATCCCTGATCGCGGCTTTTTCCGAAGCTCCGTTGTAGGTGGCCATCAGGAATAATCCGTTGTAGATAATCTCATATTCCTCTCCCCGCCGCTGGAGCTGAAGTTCTCCTTCAAGGGCCCGGCGACTATCTATAACTATCGCGGTTTGATCTGACCAGGTCAATAGCCAAGAGCTCCTTTTCGGTTAAGATATTTAGATGCAGTTTTTGCTTGATGTCAATTTCAACGATACAGACGGCCCTTCTATTTTTTATGACGATGCCAGGTTGCTGAAAGTGAATGGGGAACTTCGAGGCCGTGCTTTTCCATTAAGTTTTCACTGCCCATAATCGCGGCCGGATCTCCATCGGCCTGAATGTGGCTTCCTTCAAGGAGAAGGACCCGGCTGCAGGTTTCTAAAACAAATTCCAGATCGTGTGAAGCGACAAACAAAGTTTTACCGGTCATATTAGCCAGCAATTTAATCAGGCGGCGGCGGTAGCGAATGTCGAGATCAGATGTAGGTTCATCCATGATCAGTAGCAGGGGCCACATGGCCAGGATGCCGGAAAGAGCTACCAGGCGCTGTTCCCCGGCAGACAGCTGGTGAGGTGGTCGGTCGAGCAGGGATGTGATACCGGTCAGTTCTGCTGTTTCTTTAATTCTCGCCCGGATATCCTCTTGGTTTAAACCCATATTTTGCGGACCAAAAGCTATATCCTCCCTGACTGAGGGACTAATTAACTGATCTGCTGTGTGCTGAAAGATCATGCCCACAGCCGGGTTAAAAGTGCCGGGCTTGACCGGCTGATCTAAAACTATAAGCTGTCCGGATGACGGCTTTATAATTCCGGTTATCAAAAGGAACAGGGTGGTTTTACCGGCGCCATTGGGGCCAATAAGGCCAACCTTTTCACCGGCTTTGATAGTACAGTTGATCTCTTCAAGTACCGGAGACTGTCCAGGGTAGGCAAAGGTTAAATCTGATATATTCAGTGCGTCGGTCAATATTTAGCCTCCAAGATTATAGCTGTTCACGCAATTTTAAACAGAATAAATTATATACCACTATCCCGCCAAAGCAATCCCTTCTGTGATTATAACAGAAGCACCGGCCGGGGCGAAACGTGAAGTTAAAATTGGTGCTTTGCTAAAGCATATACTGAGCGAGGATGAAACCTGCGGCAAGTAGCATTGCAGCGCCCAGAAGCAGGTAGTCCGAGAGTGCGGGCCGGAATACCGGAAGAGGCAGGCTGGTGTTGCCGTAGCCGCGTAAAGTCATCGCCTGGAAAACCCTTTCCGCCTGGTCATGACTGCGCACAAGCATCGACCCGGTGATGTAGGCCAGAGGCTTCAGGGAAGAGAGAGAATTGGCCAGAAAACCCCGCAGGCGGGCCGCGGTGCGCATCCTCCGCAGATCTCCGGCCAGTTGAAAAAGATAGCGGTGGGTGAAAAGGAGCAAATCAGTCAACAGCCAGGGCATGCCGATAGTACGCAAAGCAATAGTTAATTGCGAAAGGGGAGTAGTGGCAAAAAGCGCAACCGCAACGCTTAGTATGGCGGTAAATTTGGCGGTGATCAGCAGCAGCCCGATTAGTCCTTCCAGGCGCAGGGCCAGCGGGCCGAATCTCCACAACTCTGTCTGGCCCGACCAGAAAGGCAGTATTACCGCCATCGCCAACAGGAAAAAGCCGGGCAGACGCAGCCTGGAGAAAAGGTATCCCAGCGGCAGTCCGGAAAAACGGTAGATGAGGGCGGCGCATATTAAAAGCGGTAACAATAGGCGTAGATCCCGGACAAATGCAAAGGAAAAGATAAGCATAAGCAAGCCCGGTAGTTTGAAACGGGCTTCCCAGCGGCCAAGCAGGCTGCCTGTAGCTTCTGAACTAAGTGCGGCTTCAGCAATCATCTGCGATCACCTTCTAGCAGGTCAGGCTGCACTTTAAGCAAGAAGATAACAACCATAGCGGTAAAGATTCCTTCAATCAAGGCTACAGGCAGATAGGCCAGGCTCAAAGCCATCACAGCTGTTCTTTCTGCGGCTGCGTCCATATAAGCGGGGGTAGCGTGGACTATTAAAAGCGCCGCCATCAGGGCTCCGAAAGCCACTGCCAAAAATGCTGCCAGAAAAGCAAGCACGGCGTTGGGCAGCGGTTTTTCCCAACCGAAAACATAGCGTAGCCTGAAAATGAAGTAGGCCAGCAGGGCGGGCAAACCCATTAAACAGGCGTTAATGCCAAGGGTAGTCAGACCGCCATGCTGAAACATAACCGCCTGCAGAAGCAAACCGACCAGGATCGCCGGAAAAGCAAACCAACCGAGAATGACACCCATCAGGCCTGAAAGAACAAGGTGTACGCTAACTGGAGGAATAGGAATGTGAATGAGTGAAGCGGCAAAAAAAGCCGCAGTCAACAAGGCAGCCCTGGGGATACCGGTGCGGGGGTTGACGTATTGCTTCCTGATCCCGCGAAGTGACAGCCAGGTCAGCCCTCCCGTCGCCGCGTAACCACTGACTGCAGCGGAAGCCGAGATAATGCCGTCCGGGATATGCATGGATTATGACCGCCTCCTGCTGAAATATAGAGCGGTGCCGACGAGCCCCCAGATCACCGCAGCTGTCATCAAGAGCTTCTGCGGTCCGGTAAACCCGGTGGTTCCGGCAGGGCTGATGCCGCTTTCATCAACTTCGATCCTGAGCAGGCCGCCGTGGCCGGCGTGGCGGATCTGCACTTCCCATAGACCGGGTATTTCCGGGTCGGGAACAAAGAAAAAACGGCCGGCGCTGTCGCAGGTGCCGGTAAGCCAGGGTTCAGCCGGACTATCCGGTGCGAACACAGCTACCTGGGCACCAGCCATCGGATCTTCCGTATCGTAGCGGGCGGTTACCTCGATTGCATTGCGCTCAACATATTCAAGTTCAACACCGTGGGCCTGCGCTATGCCTGCCGCTATTATGATCGGAAGGCATAGCGCAGCAAAAATTATCACTAATAAGCTTAAACCGGCATGCCGGTTTTTTTTAAACATACAAAAGACTCCTTTGGTTAATTTATGAATCGCGCCAGGGCGTGACCCTCTCCGACATGGGCGAGATGAGTCAGGATAGAAAGCAGCAGCTCGTAATCTTCGGCGCTAAAAGCTTTTTCGAGATAAGCAAGGTCGACTTCCAGAGCACCATCCACAGCCAGGACCGCCAGTGGTTCAAAGCCGAGTGCTTCCTGGTTCAGGGGATCATCAAGATCTTCTTCTCCGTCGCCAAAAAGGTGGTCAAAGTGAAATGTCATTTCGAGATCTGCAATACCGTTGGGGGTCACTATACCCTTACGTTCATCACCGATATAATCGCCGCCCAGGTAGGCAACCTCCTGCTCAATACCGAGGGTAAAATCAACCACTTCTCCACCTTTTTCGGCCTGGCCGACTAAAAACAGGCTGTAACCAGACGACGGTCCTTCGGAAGCCCTGAGCATTTCCCAGGAAATAGCGTTATAGTGCCCGGCGGGCACTTCAGCGAGCTCTTCCAGAACAGCCGGATCATTTGTCGGGTCGGCAAGGTTCACCGAATGAATACCGTCAAGTTCAACTTTAACCTGGTAGTCTATATCCCATCCCTGCCCGGTATCATAGGGCGGATCGGTCTGGTATGCTGTTATACCGCCCATGGTAACGTAAGCCTGATCAAAGGAAAGCTCCCAGCCATCCTTGGAAAGGAAACCTTCACGGATAAACTCCTCACCATCTGCAGTAAAAACAAGCGTGCCTGTTTCCGCAGGATCAGCAGTTGTTTCATCACCATTGGCCAACATGTCTTCGTTATTGCATCCGCTCATAAATAATACAGAAACCAGCAATAGCATAACTACAATAATTAATCCATACTTCTTCATTCTTAAACCTCCTCGCAGCAGTGCGGGTTTTCTTTTGATCCAACCCGTTTTACCATAAATCACTTGTGCTACGTATTTTATATTTAGTGTTACTTATATTCGCGATTAATCCCCTGATTCCTGCATAAAAAAAATAAAACCAGCTGTGCAGTAGAATCTGCACTTTTCTGGCAATAATACGATGTGGCAACTCAGGTCATAAATTACTAAGTCTTCTTAAACAGGAAAATACCGAGATACTTCGAGCTAATATATCTTCAAACAATAGTGTCTTGCTGCCGGTAAAACATTTATTTAAGATAGAATCTCATTACAATTGAACACAGATCAGGGAAGCTGCTTTATCTGTAGAGGTAATCCCGGGTCAGGGGCAGATCGTTGCAGAGGTCTTTGCTGAAAAGCAGCTGATGAATGTCAAGCCCGCTGTAGTGGAATAAAGCGGTGCACCCCACCAGATAGAGCCGCCAAATCCGGACAAACCTCTCCCCGTATTTTTCTTTGACCTGTTCAGCTGCTTCTTCAAAATTTTTGGCCCAGTGACCGGTGGTCATGGCATAGTGCAAGCGCAGGCTTTCCACATCAATAAGGTGAAAAGGTTGATCAAACATTGTCCATATCACTTCTCGCAAAGAAGGAATGTGCCCCCAGGGAAAGATATACTTTTCCAGCAATGGGTTAGTCGGAGACTCGGTAGTGCGAGTTATAGTGTGGAGCAGGGAAAGGCCCTGTGGCTTTAACATTTTCTTCAGACATGAGAAATAGGCAGGCATGTAATGTTTACCGACATACTTAAACATGCCCACACTGACAATTTTGTCGAAAGTATGCCCTTCCACGCACAGGTCGCGGTAGTCAGCCAGGCGCACTTCAACCATATCCTCCAGCCCCTCTTGATTAATCCACTTTTTCATTTCCTCTTCCTCTTCTTTGCTCAGAGTTATGCCCATAGCTTTAACCCCATAATCCCTGGCAGCCTTTATGATTAACCAACCCGAGCCGCTGCCAATATCAAGCAGGGTTTCTCCTTCTGTTAATTGCAATTTCCGCAGAATGTGATCAATCTTTTGCAGCTGCGCCTGCTCGAGTGTATCTTCAGCATTTTTAAAATAGCCGCAGGAAAAGCTCATAGTTTTATCGAGCCACAGTTTGTAAAAATCTTTGAGAGATAGGAATTTGCTTTTCTGTTGGGGATATACTACTACACTATAAAGCAGCAGGTCAAGCTATCCCGACCCTAAAAAAGAGACTTTGGCCTGATTCGCCACGGGTAGAGGCGAGGCAG
>SLMV01000128.1 GCA_007133365.1 Clostridia bacterium | reverse complement strand
TATCCAGGGGTAATGGGGGAGGATATTGCACGAGAGCAAGGGTTTTGTCCGATTGTTTTAGGGGAAATCGCGACCGACGGCACGTCCAGTGAGGACACAAAACAGGCGGCGGTCGCCCTTAAAGCGCAAGGCATTGAACTGCTCCTTTTCGGAGGTGGTGACGGGACGGCGCGTGACATTCTTGATGCTATAAATGGCGACGTCGTTGTGCTTGGCATACCGGCTGGTGTCAAAATGCACTCCGCCGTGTTTGCCACGGATCCCATCGCCGGAGGCGAAATCGCACGGGAGTTTATTCAGGGTAATGTCACAAAGACCCGCCAGGCAGAAGTCATGGATATTGATGAAGATGCTTTTCGCTCTGGTCGACTGTCTGCGCACTTATATGGCGTTTTGTTGGTGCCGCATGTTTCCGGGTTGATTCAAGATCTTAAATCAGGCAGCTCACTGGCTGAAGAGGATGCGATTGTGGGGATTGCGGAGGAAGTCATCGATCGAATGGACGAAACCTCTGTTTATATCTTTGGCCCGGGTACCACGACGCGAACCATTTTGGATCAGTTGGGTTTTACGAGCACCTTGCTCGGTGTTGATGCGGTGACGAAACATCAAGTATTGGGACATGATCTGAATGAGACAGAACTTCTCGAAATCATAAAGGGACGGGCTGCCTATATCATCGTTACGCCCATAGGGGGGCAAGGATACATACTGGGTCGGGGAAACCAGCAGATTTCACCGAAGGTGATTCGAGAGGCGGGCCTGGAAAATTTATGGGTGGTCGCATCGAAAGCAAAATTGCTTGCGCTTGGACGCCGCCCCCTTCGGGTTGACACGGGCGATTCCGAACTTGACGAAACCCTGCGCGGATATCGTGCGGTCATTATCGGACCCATGCAAGAGTCGGTGGTTCGGGTCATGTAGGATCCGCCAGGGTTCGACTGGTTATGAAAGGGGGGCATCGTGACAATTGATCAGCGAATAAAGGAAATGGCAGATTATATGGACGTCGCCGATGGTCAGCGTCAGGTGTTAGGGCTTTCAAAAACCGAGCAAATCGCTCAGATCTACTCTATGAAGCGCCTCGAAGTTGAGAAGGCGGCACTTCGAAATCAGATCTTTCCGGCGAGATATGAACGCAATTTTGGCACCCTCGGGTACGCGGGTCAACTGGCTTTGCTCGAGGCGACCGTTGCCGTGGTTGGCTTAGGGGGATTGGGCGGTCTCACGGCCGAGCTGCTCGCTCGTTCCGGAGTTGGACATTTGCTGCTGATTGATCCCGACGTCTACGATGAGACGAATTTGAATCGCCAGATACACAGTCGAGAAGATAATCTCGGTAGCCGGAAGAGTGAGAGTACTCGTCAGCGGATTCGAACGATCAATCAATCAGTTGCGGTGACCATCATGAATCAACGCAATGATCAGAAAAGTCCGACGGACTGGTTATCTTCATGTCAGGTGGCGGTTGATTGCCTTGATAGCTTACCAAGTCGTTTTGCCCTCGAGGACAAATGTCATACCGTCAATATCCCCATGGTTCACGGCGCTATTGCGGGTTTGATGGGGCAAGTCGCAGTCATGGAGGCCGACGGTGCCTGTTTAAAGGACCTTTACCCCTCGGGTCAAGGGGTGACAGATCGAGGCATTGAAACCTTTACCGGCAATCTGGGGTCAACGGCAGCATTGGTGGCCTCTCTCCAGGCGACGGAAGTTATCAAACTGATCTCCGGAGTCGGCCAACCGCTGAAGGATGAGGCCTTCTTCATTAATCTGGTAACGGTGGAAGCTTACAAAGTTAGACTGAAAACATCTTAAGGAAGGAGGGGAATTTGCAATGAAGGTCTTCGCTTTGTTGCTTACACTGGTCTTTTTGCTCAGCATGGGGGGTTCTGCTGTGGCACAGCAGGAACCGGTGTTTGAACCCGATAGCTATCGAGGTGAAGTGCTTGAAGTCGAGGGAGTCGAAGGTTCCGATGCTTTCGGGGATGTTGGAGGCCTTCAGCGCGCAAAAATTCGCATCTTGTCCGGGGACCGGCAAGGCGAAACCCTGGTCATTGACAACCATCTGTCGGGGAATCCGGCTTACGATTTGGTCTTAAGTCCAGGTGATCAGGTTTTGGTCGGGTTTTCGGGTGGTGATGTCTTCGTGATGGACTTCGTGCGAGATCGATCGCTTTTTATTATGGCTGCAGTTTTCGCCTTACTTCTTATCCTCGTGGCCGGGTATCGAGGTTTCCGTGCAATCGTCGTTTTAGGTCTCACGGGAATTAGCATTGTTTACATCCTAATTCCGCTCATCCTCTCGGGTTACAGTCCAATCCTGGTCACCCTCATGATCAGTGCGCTCGTCGTCTCGGTCGGATTACTGATATTAACGGGTTTTACCGTGAAGACCTTTGCGGCTGCCGGAGGAACGGTGGTGGGGGTTGTGATTGCGGGGCTTATTGCCCGCTATTTTGGCGATGCTGCCCACTTAATCGGCCTTCACAGCCAAGAGGCGCAAATGCTCTTTCACACCGCTGATCTTGCGATTGATTATCGTGGCATACTCTTTTCCGGGATGCTTCTCGGGGCCTTGGGAGCCATCATGGACGTCTGCGTTTCCGTTGCTTCTTCCGTCGAGGAGGTGTTTCGTGCCAATCAACGCTTATCCGTCGTTTCCTTAGTTCGCTCCGGTATCAATGTCGGGCGAGATGTGCTTGGAACCATGTCGAACACACTGATTCTTGCTTATACAGGTGGAGCGCTTCCACTGCTCCTTCTTTTGAGCGCTAACGACATGGGTGCAAGAAAGATGCTGAACCTGGACCTAATCGCCACCGAGGTGGTCCGAGCATTAAGTGGCAGTATTGGGCTCGTCATTTGTGTGCCGATCACCGCATTTATTGCAGCGTACTTCCAAGTAAACCGGAGATCAAGATTATCGTAGCCGGTGACATCTGGTTGCTTTAAAATCTTGATCTAGAGGGGATTGGCGAAGAATATCTCGGTCCGCAATAGGTTCTAAGGCGCAATCTTGCCTGACCAAATACGGTGGTATAGAATGGGCAGGAGGATGAAGGTCATGTCGGTGATTCGCCAAGCTGCAACATTTTTTGGGTTAATCATTCAGCTGGGTCTCACCATGGTCGTGTCGATTTTTATTGGATATTACGCTGGCGCTTATCTTGATCGTTTGTTAGGGCTTAGCACTATTCTGAGTATTGTGGGCGCGATCATCGGTATTGCCGCGGGCTTTTGGGCATCCTATCGTCTCATCCTCCATATAATGAGTGACGCTGATAAGCAAAATCGCTAATGTGGATGGGTCGTTTGCAAAAATGGACAGTCTATTGCAGTTGAAGCGTAAAGCGCTCAAGTTCGATGTTCTCATTTTAATCCTTGGCCTTATCGTATTATTCCTTTTCGGTTACCGGGAGTTGTGGTATTCTTTCTCCTTGGGGGTTGCTCTGGGAATGATGAATCTTCATTTGCACACCTGGTCCCTCGAGAGCATCGTTCCTGCGAAGGCGAATGAAGGTGAGGCGTCGAAGGTTGCGCTCAAAGCATCGGCGGGCTACGTATTGCGATTTGGCCTGATTGCGGGGGTTCTTGCGTTTGTTCATCTTATTCGGGGGCTGGAATTGTTTCCCGCCTTGATCGGGCTAGCAGCAACCTATGCAGCATTAATTGTAGCCGGTATAATGAATGCGCGTGTTGGTAAAAAGGACGGTCGTTGAGGCAAACACCGATTTCCATCGGTGTCTTGCCAAGAATCTGGTAAGTGAACATACGGAGGTTGAAGCAATGGAGCGATTTTTAGAAGCCCCCCAAGTTATCTTCCGAGTTGGTGAAATTCCCATAACTGAAACCATCCTTGGCGGTTGGATCATCATGCTTTTTATTATCTTGGGTGGTTTTGTTTTGACCCGCCGGCTTCAGGAGCGCCCGCGCGGGAGTCAAGCCTATGTCGAACTCATTGTCAATGCATTTCGCTCCCTCGTCTCCGATACCATGGGAACAGATAAGACAGGATTCTTCCCGTTTGTGGGTGCATTGATCCTCTTTATTTTGATTTCCAATATATCGGGCGTAGTGGGGGTTCGACCGCCAACATCCGATGTGAATATTACGATGGGAATGGCGATCCTTACGTTCCTGATGGTTCAATTCTACCGGATGAAAGCCAAAGGGCTTTTTGGTTATTTTAAGAGTTTTGCCGAGCCGATTTTTTTCCTGTTCCCTTTAAATATCATTTCGGAATTGGCGGCGCCAGTTTCTTTGGGAATGCGTCTTTTTGGCAACATATTGGGGGGGACAGTTATTGTAGCACTAATATATGAAGTCATACCGGTGGTGATTCCGCTACCCTTTCACTTGTATTTTGACCTCTTTGTTGGTGCTGTTCAGACCTTCATCTTCGCAATGCTGACCATGGTATTTGTGAAGATGGCCATGGAATAGGAAATTGACGAAAGGAGTTGTCGACGAAATGGATCCGATGTTAATTGGTATTGTAGCAATAGGTGCATCGGGCTTTGCTGTTGGACTGGCTGCGATTGGGCCTGGTATTGGTCAGGGGTTTGCGGCCGGTAAAGCTGTGGAGGCATTGGCCCGCCAGCCGGAGTTGCGGTCCGAAATTATTTCAACCATGCTTTTGGGTCAGGCTGTTGCGGAAACAACCGGTATTTATGGTCTCGTTATGTCCCTGATTCTGCTTGGTATTGCCCAGAACTTCCTCTAAGCACTCCCGGTTTTGGGGTCTATTGAGACTAAAGAAGGGATGGAAGTGAGTTTTGACCGAGATAACGGCGTCACTTATAATTCAAATAGTTAGTTTCTTGGTCTTCTTTCTCGTTCTCCGCCAGGTCTTTTTCGTTCCGGTGATGCGAACGATGGAGCGTCGAGAAGAACGTATCACGGCGCTACTGGAGGAATCGGAGGAATACCGCGAGCAATCGGTTGAATTGCAGCAGCGCTGTGCGGAGCGGTTGCGCGAGGCTAGAGAAGAAGCGTCGGAGCTGGTGGCCCGGGCCGAGCGGGAAGCACGGACAAGGTATGAAGAAATTGTGGCCAACGCTCGGCGCGAAGGTGATGAACTATTGGCTGAGGCCAAGGAGGAAATTGAGCGGGAAAGGGCACAAGCCCTCGACTCCTTTCAGCGTGAAGCGGCTGATATTGCAGCCGCGGTGGCGTCTCAAGTCTTAAATCGAGAATTAGATCAAGAAGAGATTGAGGTGCTCAAAGAAGAATTAGAGCAAGCAATGCGCTAGAACTTGAGCACATGATCATCTAGGAATCTAACCCCCGTACTTAACGGGGGTTTTCCCTTTGTATGGACCCGGCATGATCGGATGCTAGAGGGTGCAGGCACCCGGTGGGCAGGTGGTCACGCAGGAGCGTAAGGGTCCTCATGCCCGTGGTGACGCGGGATCCGCCGAGGGAAGCCGTAGCCCAAAGCCGCGACTCGAGAAGCACGAACCTAAGATGAGCCACGATGGGCCGGGTGAGTCGGGCGAACAAGACGAATCTCCATATCGGTTGAAGGTCTGCTTGGCAGACCGGCGGGTGTCCCGGGAATGGACCAAGGGTTAGCCCGTGAGTTCCCTGGATGTCACTAGACAATCGAAAACTTCCTTGGGAACTGGCCATCAGGAAGAGATGGCGAATCCCTCGGGTCCTAAAGGCTCACCGAGTGGATCCTTGGCAGGACCGAGAGCGCGCCGCGCGTGGCAGGGGAGTAGCGGCTGAGACCGTTACCGACTCCTTCCTCATCGTGGCGGCATCTTTGGATGCGGATCCATATTTTCTATTTTCGGTGGTGTGGGAAGAAGGCTGGGGTGATCCCGGCTCCTATGTGGTTGATCGGGAAACGAAGATCTTAATTCGTAAAAGAAATGCGCAATGTTTTGACGATGAATATGGCATCAAGGCGATCCGATTGAGATGAGAATTATAGAAAGGAAGCGGTTAGTTGGGATATTAGCGGTACAATCGCCCATTTTCTCCCTATCTTTTTCAAAAGGGATTTTATCTAGGGTGCCATTTATCTTCGAGGTGGTCTGCTAATCGGAGCCGGGAACGCGATAAGCCCACGGGTTTTTCTATGTCGACGAGTCCTATACCACAGCAGTGAGTTGAATGCACGTTGCCCTGATCGGTGGGGCTTTCAGAAGGGATTGGCAGTGGTTGCTCCAGTCAAATGGCAGGAATATGAGTGTAATTTTAGAACTCAAGGTTACGTGACGATACTCCGACTGAGAGGTTAACATTTTATGGATGGGGGAGATTAATGTGACGGATT
>SLMV01000224.1 GCA_007133365.1 Clostridia bacterium | reverse complement strand
TTTGGTTTGGCGCCGAAGATGTCAGATATTGGTAGGGCCTTCAGAGAGGGTGCCGAACCCTTACCCAATTATTCGTCCGTCGAACAAGGATATGGGGTCATTAATCTGTGGCAAGCGTGGGGGTATTTGGAGACTGCGGATGATCGTTTAAAGCCCGTTAAGGTTGAGATTCACCCTTCTGCGTTGGCGGAGATGCCGCAAATGGCGCCCTATGCCGAAGGCGTATACCTTAGAAGTTGGGCCCCAAGTATGCTGAAATTCAGTTTGGTCAATCCCAACGACGTCCCGGTGCGAGTGACGTTGGATACGGTTAATCTCCCGAGCGCGACGCTCCAGGCGGAAGAACTGGTCATCCCGAGTGAGGGGAACCGCGAGATTTCTGTTCGCTATAACGCCGGGTCCGACGGCCAGTTGGAGAGTGGTTTCTTGACGGTGGACAATCGGGAAAGATCCGGGGTCGATGCTCGTATATTGCACACGATTTTGCATCCGATACGCTTAGATGATGTCGAGGGTGTATTCGAGCAACACCATCAAGTGGGACCCGGGGAGTGGAATCGATATTTTGTCAAGGTGCCGGAAGGCGCAAGCCGGCTCGACGCTCAGTTGTCCATTCCGACGGAGGGACGCGTGAGAATGCGGTTGACGGATCCAAAAGGACACGTCGCCTTTCAGTCCGAGTTCATTGGTGCCGGGACTCATCAGATGTCCGGGGATCCGGTTAAGAACGTGGGCCGACGCGTTGATTACCCGGAATCGGGGGTTTGGGAAATCATGGTGTCCAGCCCGACCTCGCTATCATTTTTCGGATTATCGGTGAGCGATTATGCCCTTATGGTCTCGCTGATCGAAGACGATTCCGCTCGACTTCACCTGTCGGAGGACGTTCTCCGTTTTCAGGAACCGGGTCGCCCAGAGCGCGTGCCGATTGATCTAGAAGTAAGTGCTCAGCAGCTCGACTTGGAAGATTATACAATGTTTGGTGTGGGTTGGCTGGACCAACCGAGTGATCTTGCCATCATTCCCCGGCGATCCGTTAGCGCTCGCTTACAAGCCCCCCACCAGCAATCGTTTTCGCTTTTGAGTGCGCTCGATTACCTTCAAATTTGGACCGGGAATGTTTCATCAGAGAACGCGGGACCCGTCTCGATCACACTGTACCAGAAACAGGACGGTACCCGTCGCCAAGTGGCAACCGGGGTTGATCTTCTCGAGGTAAACCATTTATCCAAAGGGGATTATCAAGTGGTGAGTGAGCCGAGAACCCGCCAGCAAAAGTCCTATGACTTGATGGCCCTCGGCTGGTCGGAGAATAACTACGTTCTCCTTGATAGCTCCGCCGAACAGTCGGATGGGCGCAAGATTTTTCAAACTCAAGTTCCGTCGCCGGAACATGCGGGCACGCATTGGATGTTTTTTGGTTTGAAAGATCCTGAGGGCCGCGTGGTGATGCACCGATGGCTTCGCGCAGACTGCGGCCAGACCCCTCACGTTTTACTGATTGAGACCGGCGTTTCGCAACTGATGGTAAATGTGCGCGAGCGGGATTCGCTTCGTCGAGTGGAGAGGGGGACCTTGGTGGTGAACGAACGCGACGTTTATTCCGTGGGAGCCGATGGCATGGCGCGAATTGGCCTTAAAGCCCCGTCATCTTCCATTGAACGCATGAGAATTTACCATCACGATACCCTTGGTGAAAAAAATAGCGCGTCCGCCATCTTCCAAATGCCGATCTTTTCCTCAAACGACCATGCTACGTTTTGGCGGGATCTAAAGCCCATGCTGCAACGGGAGGCGTGGCGTGATCCTTTGGCCGAGCAGCGGTTTCGACGATGGTTTGCACGTTCGATCGGAGCGTGGTAGGATTTGGGGTAGACATTCCTACCGCAGTCTGACATGATGATGAGTGGACCGAATTTTTGACGATTCCCAATAAAAATGGATGATCAGGTTTTGGGTGACGGGGATTTTCCCTCGAAAGAATAGTGCTTTCCAAAAAGACCCTGAAGGGTAACAGCGAAATAGATCGATTCAATTTCCATACATGGTGCCGCATTGACCTGCGCCAAACCTTTACCCTCGAAACACAGTTGACGTTCCAACTAGAAAGGGGTTTTGTTGTGCAACTGTACATCGACACTGCAAATATTGATGAAATCCGTGAGATCAGTGAATGGGGTATCCTCGATGGAGTGACCACGAATCCTTCGCTATTGGCGAAAGAGGGACGGGATTTAGAAGATGTTATCCGGGAGATCTCTTCTTTGGTCCCCGGGCCGATCAGCGCTGAGGTTGTGGCCTTAGATGCCGAGGGCATGATCAAAGAAGGAAAAGAACTTGCCGCCTTGGCGGAGAACGTGGTGGTCAAAATCCCGATGACTCCCGAGGGTTTAAAAGCGGTGTCAGCGCTTCGACAAGAAGGGATTGCATGCAATGTGACGCTGGTTTTTTCGGCCGGGCAAGCGCTTTTGGCGGCACGGGCCGGCGCCGCTTATGTCAGCCCGTTCATGGGACGTCTCGATGATATCGGGGTTGATAGCGGCGAACTCCTTCGGGATATTGCCGATATTCTCATCGCCCATCAGTTGGATGCCAAGATAATTGCGGCGAGCATCCGGCATCCACAGCATGTCTTGACGGCTGCGCTAGCTGGCGCTGACATTGGCACCATTCCATATGATGTTTTCAATAAGATGGTTGGTCATCCCTTGACCGATCAAGGGCTTGAGAAATTCCTATCGGATTGGCACGCGCTCCAGGAAAACAAGGCATAGTCGTGGAGCGTTTTAGCAACAGCAAGGAAGGTGAGGTTGTTGGAGGACAAAATCATTGATTCGACTGAACTGGAACAGATGCGACTTCAGGATTTGTATCAGGTTGCAAAGGACTTGGGGATCACCGGGTATAGTGGCTTACGAAAGAAACAGTTAATTTTTGAAATCATGAAGACGCGCGCCGAGAATGATGGATTCATTTTTGTAGAAGGCGTTCTCGATGTGATGGCGGATGGATTTGGATTCCTGCGCCAATTTTCCTATCTCCCGGGTGATGAAGACATTTATGTGTCCCCCTCACAAATCCGGCGATTTGACCTTCGAACCGGTGATAACGTGGCGGGACAGGCGCGACCACCAAAGGATTCTGAGCGCTATTACGCGCTCCTACGAATCGAGATGGTCAATGAGGATGATCCCGAGCTGGCCAATCGAAGAATCCCCTTTCACGCCTTGACGCCGGTTTTTCCTGATGTTCGTTACACTTTGGAGACGGATGACAGCGACGTATCAACTCGTCTCATCGATCTCATTTCCCCAATTGGACGCGGTCAGCGAGGTTTGATCGTGTCGCCGCCCAAAGCGGGTAAGACGGTGCTTTTGAAAAAAGTCGCCAACAGTTTGGTAAAGAATCATCCGGACGTCAAGATCATGGTGCTTTTGATCGATGAGCGTCCGGAAGAAGTCACGGACATGGAGCGGTCGGTGAATGGCGAAGTTTTGGCGTCTACCTTTGATCGGATGCCCGAAAATCATGTGAAATTGGCCGAAATGGCCTTGGAACGCTCACAGCGTTTGGTGGAACAGGGACGTCACGTGGTGATTCTCCTTGACAGCATTACGCGCCTTGCCCGCGCGCATAACCTGGTGATTCCAACAAGCGGACGAACCCTCTCCGGAGGCCTCGATCCAAGTGCCTTGCACAAGCCCAAAAAGTTCTTCGGGGCCGCTCGCAACATCGAAAATGCCGGCAGCCTCACGATTCTCGCCACGGCACTGGTCGATACTGGCAGCCGGATGGATGACGTGATTTATGAAGAGTTTAAGGGAACGGGCAACATGGAACTCCATCTTGACCGTCGCCTGGCGGAACGTCGCATCTTCCCGGCCATTGACGTCAAGCGATCTGGAACCCGAAAAGAAGAACTTCTTTTGACGGAACAAGAGCTTGAGGTCATGTGGCGATTTAGAAAATCGACAAGTGATATGGACTCCGGCGAAGTGATGGATGAATTTGTCCGTTTGATTCGTCAGACGAAGTCCAACCAGGACCTCTTAGAGATTTTGCACGCGACCTTCTAAAGCAAACGAGCACGATCATGTCGAGTCACTGATTCGGTACCATGGCGATAGTAGTTGATATCGGCGGGTCGTGAGCCCTTCTGAAACGATGTTGCCGTGGAGGTTTGTGAAGCGATATCGCCCCCATTTCGGGTATTGAGCCACATTGATGGGGCGTTATCTTGGCGCCTATTTGCTTTGCATGCTATAATTCGTAAGTAACTTCTAACATTTCCTATCGAGTGTGGAAGTAGCAGGATGAGGACGATTTAATTGAGGAGGTATTGCAATGAAAGCGGGAGTTCACCCCGAGTTTAAACAAACGGTTATTACCTGTGCCTGTGGTGCAGAGTATGAAGTGAAGTCAACGCGAGAGGATCTTCGCGTCGAGGTATGTAGTGCTTGTCATCCTTTCTATACCGGGAAGCGCCAGCGCACATCAAGTGGTGGACGCATTGAGCGTTTCCGCCGAAAGTATGGGTATACCGAGTCCACGGAGGAAGAAGAAGCGGAATAAGGTGTTGGACGCTTTAAGTAAAAGGGACGAGGTAACAATGTGATGGAATCGACGAAGCGGGCTGGAGGTCAAGCCGTCATCGAAGGGGTCATGATGCGAAGTGGATCGCGGATGGCCATCGCCGTAAGGACGCCGGATGGGAAGATTTGTGTGCACCGCGAACCCGCACCCCTGATCGCCGAGCGCCACCGGGTATTAACATGGCCCATCATCCGTGGTGCGGTCGCCTTGGTTGAGTCATTGTCTTTGGGTATTCGTGCCCTTATGTTTTCGGCCAACGCTCAGGCGACATCGGAGGAAGAGGAACTGACCGGAAAAGAAATGGTCGGTGCCATCGTCAGTGCGGTGGCGGTGGCCATTCTCCTGTTTGTCGTGGTGCCGACGCTGTTAACGTCTTTGCTTCGCGCGGCCGTTCTCGAAGGGATATTTCTTAACTTGATTGAAGGTTTGATCCGCTTGACGGTCGTGGTTGGATACATTTTTGCCATTCAATACTTTCCCGATATGGGACGAGTCCTGGCGTATCACGGAGCCGAACACATGGTGATTCATTCCTGGGAGCAATCCGGGAGTCGATCGGAATCGCCGGTGGTGACGCTTGAAGAGGTTCGCGATCAACGGACCGCCCATCCTCGCTGCGGCACGAGTTTCCTGTTGATGGTGGCGTTGGTGAGTATTTTAGTGTTTTCCTTTTTTGGTTGGCCATCGGTCTTAGGTCGCATCGGGCTCCGTTTGGCCTTGCTGCCGCTGGTGGCCGGGATTTCCTATGAGCTCATTATGTTGGGGTCACGGACGCGTAATCCGTTGTTTAACCTGTTATTGCTTCCTGGGCTTTGGCTTCAGCGACTCACCACGCGCGATCCGGACGATGAACAGTTGGAAGTGGCAATCGCAGCATTAGAAGGATGTCTCGTGGAACGCGAAAAGGAGCATCAACTCAGTGAGCAATTATAAAGAACAAATACACGAGCTTCGTCAACGCTATAACGAGCTCAATGAATTAATTAGCGATCCGGATATTATTGCCCGACAGCAGGATGTCTGGCGAAAATATGTCCGTGAGCATTCCCGGGTGGAAAAAATTTTGAACGTTTATCAGGCGCTCAGTGAGGCGGAAGGGGATCTAGAAGAGGCCAAAGCCCTCTTGCAGGAAGTTCAAGAAGGCGAGGCGGACTGGATCCAGGACGAGATCGAAACCTTGGAGAACACCATCGAGGATCTCGATAGGGAAATTCGGAAGCTCCTCATCCCGCCGGATGAACGCGATGAGAAGGATGTCATTTTGGAAATCCGGGCGGGTGCCGGTGGGGAAGAAGCCTCCCTTTTTGCGGCGGATCTTTTCCGTATGTATGCCCGCTATGCCGAATTACAAGGCTGGGAAATAGAGCCGATATTGGTCAACGAGACCGACCTTGGTGGAATTCGAGAAGCCATGCTTTCGGTTTCGGGCGATCACGTGTTTCAGCAGCTCAAATTCGAAAGCGGGGTTCATCGCGTCCAACGCGTGCCCAGCACCGAATCGGGGGGTAGGATCCATACTTCAACCGCAACGGTGGCCGTTTTGCCCGAGGCCGAGGAGGTAGAACTGGAGATTGACCCCAATGACCTTGAGATCGACACCTACACGGCCAGCGGACCGGGTGGACAACATGTCAATAAGACGGAATCGGCCGTTCGAATCACCCATAAACCATCGGGTTTGGTGGTCACCTGCCAGGACGAAAAATCACAGCATCGAAACCGGGCTCAGGCCCTAAAGGTTCTCCGGGCGCG
>SLMV01000155.1 GCA_007133365.1 Clostridia bacterium | reverse complement strand
TGCGGGCGAACGGTCGGTCATTGTGAGCCATGGCGGCACCATCCGCGCCATTTTGACCCATATTTTGGGAATGGATCTCAAAGATAAGTGGCGCCTGGCAATTGATAACGGATCCATCAGCGTTTTGAAGACGACGCGACGTGGCTGGGTGCTCACCGCACTCAATGAAACCGCCCATCTCGTCGACGAAAGAGCATAGGCGTAATTTCTTGTATCCATCATGGGGTTAGGGTATAATCGTTGTGTTCAATTCATCCGAACTCATAGGTGATGAAGGGACTATTTCAGCGGACGGGTGGTTTCAGAGAGGTCGTGCAGGCTGAAAACGACCCCACCTTCGTTGGGAGTACTGCCCGGAACCTGCTCCTGAAGGGCGATTGCCGGTAGGGGGTGACGGCGCCACCGTTATCGGCGACCCAGAGGGGCTCCGGTTAATAAGGAGCAAACAGGGTGGTACCGCGGTGATTCACCGTCCCTGATCGGGGCGGTTTTTTTTGTGTAGAAATTTAGAAAGGCAAGGGTGACGTGATGGAACTTCGCGAAGGGTTACCTGCCGAACAACAGTTAGAGATATTGGTTCGTAACGCGGCCATTGTCACAAGTGAAGCCGAGTTGCGGGAAAAGTTGACGCTATCGGTTAGTGAAAAGAAACCATTGAAAGTAAAATTGGGGTTGGATCCCTCCGCACCGGACATCCACCTAGGACACACCGTGGTGCTTCGAAAATTGCGCGAGTTTCAGGATCTCGGCCATGAGGTGATTTGTCTCATCGGTGATTTCACCGGTCGGGTGGGCGACCCCTCCGGCGCAGAAAGCACGCGACGGCAGCTGTCTCAGGCGGAAGTCGAAGCCAATGCCCGGACCTATCAGGAGCAAATCTTTAAGGTGTTGGATCCGGATAAAACCACCATGGACTTCAATTCCCGCTGGCTGGCGCCCATGTCGTTTGCCGAGGTGGTCGAATTGGCGGCCAAGGTGACGGTGGCTCGTATGCTGGAGCGAAACGATTTTTCCGAGCGACTCGCTGAGGACCGAGCCATTTATGTTCACGAGTTCTTCTACCCATTGATGCAAGGATACGATTCGGTGGCCTTAAAGGCGGATGTGGAACTCGGGGGGACCGATCAGACCTTCAATTTGATGATGGCTCGGCAGATCCAACGGGCTTACAAGATGCCGCCCGAGGTGGCAATCACCATGCCGGTGATTGAAGGGACCGATGGTGTTCGCAAAATGAGCAAGAGTTTTCACAACTACATCGGTGTGATGGAGGCGCCCGACGAGATGTTGGGCAAGCTGATGTCAATTCCGGATGAGTTGATCCTCCGCTATTTCCAATTGCTCACGAGCATCGACCCTGATGATTTACGCCAGATGGAAACTCAGATGAAGACCGGTGAGTTGAATCCGAAGGATGCCAAACTGGAGTTGGCCCGTCAGATCGTGAGCACCTATCATTCAAATCGAGAAGCAACCGAGGCCATTGGGCAATTCCAACAGGTGTTTTCTCGCCGGGAACTCCCGGACGAGATGCCCACGCTCGATGTGACCGATGATTTGACGGCGAACGGTACCATCGGGCTGGTCGCGCTCGTGGTCAAGGCCGGATTTGCTAAAAGCAATAGCGAAGCGCGACGCTTGATTGAGCAGGGAGCGGTGAGCCTTGAAGGAGAAAAGATCAAGGATCCCCATGCTGAAGTCCCGGTCGAACCGGGGACCATCCTTCGAGTCGGGAAACGGCGTTTTGCCCGTTTACATACGAACGGTGAAAACGATGACGGTGGGACCCGGGCTTAAGTTGACGCTTTTTGAAATTGGCACTAACATGGGCCTTAAGGCGTCAGCATTGAGGTGTCTCCTTCGATGGGAGGGGGCTCCAAAGCGCGTGTCATGGGCCTTGGAAGGTCGTCAAGGTAGCGAGGAACGAAGACATGTGAGATACTAAACCCAAAGGATCGGAGATCACCTTTAGAGGAGGCGTCCCGGTGAATAAGAAGGGGTCAGAACACATCAGACGGCGCGCGGAAGAAGATGCGGAGGAAAAGGCAGAACGGCGGCTCAGAAGGTGGACGGACCGGACGGTGAAATGGATTCGCGCCAAAGTATCCGAAGCAGGATGCACCGGTGTTGTGATCGGTTTAAGCGGCGGCTTGGATTCGGCCGTGGTCGCGGCGCTGTGTCAGCGGGCGTTTCCCGAGGAGGCGCGGGCTGTCTTTCTTCCGGTTCATTCGCTTGAAGCGGATCGGAACGATGCGGAGAAGGTTGCCAAGATCTTGGGAATTAAGTTTGACGTCATTGCGCTTGATGACGTATTCGACCAGTTTCTAGAAGTATTACCGCCCGCTGATGAGGCGTCCGAACAGCTAGCAAAGGCCAATCTTAAGCCCCGTCTACGGATGGCCGCCCTTTATTATGTGGCTGCGGTGCATAATAGTTTGGTCGTGGGCACGGGAAACCGGGCCGAGATATATCTAGGTTATTTTACCAAGTATGGCGATGGTGCTACGGATATCATGCCCCTAGCCCGTCTCACCAAAGCTCAGGTGGTACGCGTGGGGCAATACCTCGGTATTCCCGATGAGGTCATTAATCGTTCGCCCTCGGCGGGTTTGTGGCCCGGGCAAACGGATGAGGATGAATTGGGCATTTCCTACAATCAAATTGACGCCTTTTTGCTTCGCGGCGCGGCCACAACCGAAGTGGCGGACAAAATTCGATCACTCCACAAGAAGACGGAGCACAAGCGACATCCACCCCCATTGCCGCCTTTTACGTTAAGTGAGGGCGCGGTGTCGGTCGAGATGGATCCGGAGGCATCCGAATCCTAAGGCATTGAATAAATGTTCAACGTTTCGATGAACTTTGGTGATATGATTTTGCGTATCAGCGGTTTGCTGGGCGCATTTGATAGGGAGGGACACGGTATGGCTGGACATTCTCAGTGGGCCAATCGGAAACATCGTAAAGCCCGGCAGGACGCAAAAAAAGGCAAGATTTATTCCATGATGGCAAAAAAGATTGCGGTCGCCGCCCGTGAGGGAGGGGGCGATCCCGAAACGAACTCTGCCCTTCGCATGGCCATTGATGAAGCGAAAGCCCTTGGCGTACCCAATGATAATATTGATCGGGCCATCAAACGCGGTACCGGGGAATTAGAAGGTGCTCAGTATGAAGAGATGACCTACGAGGGCTATGGACCCGGAGGAACGGCAATATTATTGGAAATTCTTACGGATAATCGCAACCGGACCGCAGCTGAGATCCGCCATTTGTTTTCCAAACACGGCGGAAATCTAGGAGAAGCCGGTTGTGTCGCCTGGATGTTTCAGCGAAAAGGCCAAGTGATTGTTGAAAGCGATGGCTTGACCGAGGAGGATCTCTTCCTTTCCGCCGCGGAGGCCGGAGCCGAAGACCTAATCGAACTTGAGGACGGGTTTGCCGTGATTACGCCGCCTTCCGAATTGGAGCAGGTCCGAAGCGGCCTCATCGAAGAAGGATACGAAATCAAACATGCCAAGTTTATTTTCACCACGGATAATCAAATAGAAGTCACCGATAAAGAGGCAGAGCGCCTTTTGAAGTTTCTTGATGCGCTTGAAGATCATGACGATGTTCAGGAGATTCATGCAAATTTTGAAGTTCGCGAGGAAGACCTGGCGCGATTTGTCGGTTGATGGCAGAGGAGGGATCGACGTGCGAGTGCTCGGGGTGGATCCCGGGATGGCGATCACTGGATATGCGGTCGTCAGTGAGGTGGATCAAACATTAACCTTGTATCGTTACGGGGTTATTCGCACCCCATCCTCGATGCCGTTGCCTCGTCGCTTGTATCAGATTCATAAGGGCATCTCGGATTTGCTCGATGAGTATCAACCTCGTGCCGTCTCGGTAGAGCGACTTTTTTTCAACAAAAATGTCCGCACCGCCATGACGGTGGGCCAGGCCCGTGGCGTCGTGCTTTTGGCAGCAGGCGCGCGCGATCTTCCAGTGTTAGAATATACGCCGCCCCAGGTGAAAGCAGCGGTTACGGGGCATGGGGCGGCGACGAAAGAGCAGGTGCAGCTCATGGTGCAGTCGCTTTTGCGATTGGTGGAGATCCCGACACCGGATGATGCGGCCGATGCCATTGCCGTGGCGGTCTGTAGTCTGCACCGATGGGGATGGGACGAAAAATTGGGGGCGGGACGTTGATTGGCAAATTGCAAGGACGTTTGGATGAAGTGCTGGCGGGTGCCATTATCTTAAACGTTGGCGGTGTCGGCTATATGGTGCGCTTACCTGGCCGCGAACTTAGCACCCTGGGCCGATCGGGCGATGAAATCACCCTTTACATTCACACCCACGTGCGTGAAGAATCCCTTGATTTGTATGGGTTTTCCAACCGAGACGAACTTTCCATTTTCCAGATGCTAATGGGGGTTTCCGGCGTCGGACCGCGGATGGCGGTGGCGGTGCTCGATACCCTCTCGGCTTCCGATGTCTATCTCGCGCTCAGCGCCGGCGATACGACCATGTTGACTCGGGTGCCCGGAGTGGGGCGAAAGACGGCCGAACGCTTGATTTTGGAATTAAAGGACAAGGTGGATGGCCTCGATCAACCGCCATTGGGGCCGGTCGCGCCTGCTGAGGGTGATGTGGCTCAGGCTATCGAGGCCTTACAGTCGTTGGGCTATCCGAGAACCGAAGTGCTTCGCGTCGTTCAGCAGGTGGGGCAAGCCGAACGCGAAGAGGGCCTCGGCGTGGAGACGCTCATACGCCGGTGCCTGAACGTACTTAGTTCTGAGGGAGGTTCGGGATGACGTATCAGGAAAGCGATTATATTCTTTCGCCGGAGACACAGGACGAAGAGGTAGCCGAGCGCTCCCTTCGCCCGCTGGCATTGGATGAATTTGTGGGGCAGGGGCCGGTAAAGGAACGTTTGAGTATCTATATTCAGGCGGCAGATCAGCGAAAAGAAGCGTTGGACCATGTCCTACTTTATGGACCCCCCGGTTTGGGAAAGACCACGCTCGCGCACATTATCTCGCAGGAATTAGGCGTCAGCATTCGGGTCACGTCGGGGCCGGCAATTGAGCGGCCGGGTGATCTCGCGGCGATTCTGACGAATCTGGCGCCTCACGATGTCCTGTTCATCGATGAAATTCATCGTTTGCATCGGAGCGTGGAGGAAATCCTTTACCCTGCTATGGAAGATTTCGCCCTTGATATCGTCATCGGCAAGGGACCATCCGCCCGTTCGCTTCGTCTGGAATTGGCGCCTTTTACCCTGGTGGGCGCGACGACCCGGGCCGGGTCGTTGACGTCGCCCTTGCGGGATCGATTCGGTGTGGTCATGCGCCTAGAGTACTATTCACCGGCGGAGCTGGCCTACATTATTCAGCGTACGGCTCGAATTTTAGAAGTGCAGGTGGAAGAAGAATCCGCGCTTGAGTTGGCCCGTCGTTCCCGAGGAACGCCCCGGGTGGCCAATCGTCTTTTGCGTCGGCTCCGAGATTTTGCCCAGGTCAAAGCGGATGGGGTGATTAGTCTGTCGGTCGCGCGCGAGGGGCTTGCCATGATGGAAGTTGACGAAATGGGATTGGATCAAAACGATCACCGTTTGCTGCGGGCGCTGGTGGAGAAATACGACGGGGGTCCGGTAGGAGTGGAAACCCTGGCGGCCGCATTGAGCGAAGAAGCCCAGACGGTCGAAGAAGTGTACGAACCGTTTCTCATTCAACAAGGCTTTTTGCAGCGGACGCCTCGAGGCCGGATGGCAACGCGCCTGACCTACCAGCATCTTAATTTGACCCCACCGCCCGACTCGGACCAACAATTGGCGTTATTCGAAAATGATGTTGAGGAACCACCGAACGATGAGTGATCTCGGCCGCGGTTTGATGATGATGGGGTTGGTGATGCTCGCGCTGGGCGGTTCGATTTGGTTGTTTTCTCGGCTGGGGTTACCGCTGGGAAGTCTTCCCGGTGATGTGGTCATTCGCCACTCCAATTATACGCTATATTTGCCGATCTCAACGGCGATTCTCTTGAGTCTCATGTTGACCCTGGTGGTCAACGTCTTTTTACGTCGCTGAGATCCCAACAGCGGGTACGGGCAGAAATTTCGATTCAATCAGAGGTGACAGGACGGTTTGCAAAAAGAACACGGTACGTGGTCGCTTTCGGCCTACGATTATTACCTGCCAGAGTGTGACATAGCGCAAGTACCGGCGACGCCCCGGGATCATTCGCGGCTTTTGGTGATGGATACTCGCCGGCCGCCCGGAAGTCCAAGGGGGATGGTCCATACCCGGTTCTTCAATTTGCCCCAATTTCTTTTGCCCGGTGATTGCCTGGTGGTCAATGAAACCAAAGTGCGCCATGCCCGCCTCCGGGGATTTCGCATTCCATCCGGCGGTCAGATCGAAGTGCTGCTTTTAAAGCCCTTGGATCAAGGACGGTGGCAAGCCCTATTGCGACCGTCTCGACGGTTATCCCCGGGTGAAAAAATATGGATACCGCGACCCGCGGATTGGCAGCATTGGCGACGACTTCCGGCCAGAGAGCGCGTTCAATGCCGGATCAGTGGGGATTTGCTGCACGTGGTCGGGGCGGATTCCTCCACGGGCACCTTTACGGTTTCCTTTTCCGAAAGCGTGAATTTAGAAGAGGTCGGTGAATTGCCGCTACCGCCCTACATTACCCGGCCGCTTCGAGCCGAATCGGATTATCAGACAGTCTATGCCCGTCAAAAAGGTTCGGTGGCAGCGCCGACGGCCGGACTTCATTTCACCGAGGCCATGTTAAAGAAATTGCATGCGGGGTCCATCTGCATGCCCAAGGTGACATTACATGTTGGCATTGGGACCTTCCAGCCGGTGCGAGTGGACGATGTTCGACGCCATCGGATGCATGAGGAGTATATTGAAGTGAGCGAGGAGACGGTGGATGCGATCCAAAAGACCAAGCGCGATGGCGGCCGCGTGATCGCGGTGGGGACGACGGTGGTCCGGGCTTTGGAAAGTGCTGCCGCTTCGGGGCAACTCCGACCCTTTTCGGGTCCGACCGATCTTTTTATCTACCCCGGCTATCACTTTCGGGTGATCGACAGCATGCTTACCAACTTTCACTTACCCAAAAGCACCTTGATGTTGATGGTTTCAGCCTTTGCTGGGCGAAGTCGCATTTTAGGTGCGTATCGTGAGGCGCGACGTCTCGGCTATCGTTTCTATTCCTTTGGCGATGCCATGTTGCTGCGGTCGGGAAAAAGGAGAAAGGAAGCCAATCTATGAAGTTGACAACGATGGCGAGGTCCTCCGATTGTCTGGCGCGAGCCGGCTGTTTTGAAACCACGCACGGGAGTGTGGCGACCCCGGTGTTCATGCCGGTCGGTACCCATGCCAGTGTCAAAGCGATGCCCCCTCATGATCTAAAAGAGATCGGGGTGCAGGTGGTTCTGGCGAACACCTATCATCTTTATTTGCGACCGGGTGACGAGTTGATTCGCTCGCTCGGTGGGTTGGGCGCCTTTATGGGATGGCCCGGTCCAACCCTGACCGACAGCGGAGGCTTTCAAGTGTTTAGTCTATCCGATCTATTTTCGTTAGATGAAGACGGGATCACGTTTCGTTCTCATCTTGATGGAAGCGAACACCGATTGACTCCGGAAAAAGCCGTGCGGATACAAGAAAATCTTGGTGCCGACATCATCATGTGTTTGGATCAATGCCCACCCTATCCTGCCGACGAGGCGGTTTTGACGGACGCGTTACGGCGGACCACCTCATGGGCGAAGCGATGTCAGGCCGCCAAAACCCGGACGGATCAGGCGCTATTTGCCATCATCCAGGGCGGCGTGGATCTCGATAAACGCCAACAACATTGTGATGAGCTGATAGAATTGGGGTTTGATGGTTATGCACTGGGCGGATTGAGCGTCGGCGAACCTTTTGCCGAAATGGTTCGGGTGGTGCGGGCGATTGCACCGGGGATGCCCAAAGAAAAGCCCCGTTACCTGATGGGGGTGGGGAGCCCCGATGTCTTGATTGAATCGGTCCGATTTGGCATGGACATGTTCGACTCGGTTTATCCGACCCGCATGGCCCGCCATGGTTCCGTAATGACCCACCGGGGTGTTTTGAATATGCGAAATGCTCAATTCGCCTCCGATTCGAAGCCGCTGGATCCGGATTGTTCCTGTCCGGTCTGCCGTCGCTTCAGCCGGGCATACGTCCGTCACTTGGTAAAATCAGGGGAACTTCTTGCGCATTATCTTACCACCTATCATAATATCCATTTTCTAACCGAGTTGATGGCCCAGATGCGTGATGCCATTTTTGACGATCGGTTTATGAAATGGCGGACCGCCTTTTGGAGGCAGTATTATGATACGGCCCCGCCCGATGACCTTGACTTGCCACCATCGCGGGGTTGACATACGATAAGAGCGTAATCGGTTGTTATCGGCAACCGAGCCGTATAGCGGCATCCTAAAATGGGATGCCAAGCGACGTCTTCGGGGCAGGGTGAGGGGTAACTTCCCAATTCCCGACCGGTGGTGATGCCTGTTGATGCAGGACGAGCCCATCAGCCTCAACGGTTGAATCGGTGAGAATCCGGGGCCGACAGTATAGTCTGATTGGGAGAAGGCGGAGCGTACGAAATGGCGGGAGCTTCACTCCTGCAATCATTTCCTACCTCCGGACCCCGAATGCCTTCGGGGTTCTTTGTCATCTGTGAAAGAGGTGTCTGTCGATGAAAATCAAACGGATGGTATGGGGTGCGATGTTTGGTGCTATGATTGCTGTGGCCACTTTGTATTTAAAGATTCCGGCATTCCCCGGTTACTATCACTTAGGAGATGGCGTCATCTACGCTGCTGCCGTCTTGATGGGCCCGGTGGTGGGCGCTCTGGCTGCGGGCATCGGGTCGGCTTTGGCGGATGTTGTGGGAGGCTATGCGATATGGGCCGGTCCGACGTTTATCATTAAATTCTTGACCGCTTTGGTGATTGGATTGCTGGCCTATCAGGCGCGATCTTGGCCCCGACTGATCGGGGGGATGGCGGCTGGCGCGGCAGTGACGTTGATCGGTTATTCCATTACCGCCTACTTTCTCTACGGCCGACAGATTGCGGTGGCTTTAGCCGAATTTTACGGCAATCTCGGGCAAACCGGCAGCGGGATTGTGATTGGTCTCGTTCTCGTTACGCTTCTTCGTCGGGTCGTGTCGTTCTCACACCTGACACGCTGATGTTCCCGCTTTGCTTTTTGCATACAGCCGAACCCGGTATGATGTAAGGGACAGATCATCGCCACGAGGGGGAGGGGAAGCCATGACCGAATTGATGCCTTATGGTGAGAATCGCTGGCGTTTCGACAAATCGGACGATGAGCAACCGGACGTTCTCGTTTATCTCAACCGCCGACTCCGCGACCATTTTTCCGAATCCGGTGCCCTCAAACAATTGCAGGATGCGACCCAGCTTCCGGGTGTGGTATCGCCGGTATTGGGAATGCCCGACCTTCATCAAGGATATGGCCTCCCGATCGGCGGTGTGATGGCAATGAAGGCAGAAAAATCCGACTGGGATACATCAGTGGTCTCCGCCGGTGCTGTCGGATACGACATCAACTGTGGGGTGCGATTGCTAAGCACCAAGATCGAAAGTGCCGATTTGAAAGCCGAAGACCTCCAGGCCCTCCTAAAAGCCTTCACCCACAGGATCCCGGCGGGCGTCGGCAAGTCGAGCCGCCAATCGCTCGGTTCGGTTTCTTTTAAGCAAGTGGTGACCGCGGGGGCGGCTGCCCTGGTTCGTGAAGGCTATGGCCGTACGGAAGATCTTGATGCGATCGAGGAATTGGGTGCGCTGGGGGGCGCCCGCTTAGATAGTGTGAGTAAGAAGGCGCGATCGCGCGCAGACCAATTGGCGACGATCGGTGGGGGCAATCATTTTATTGAGCTCGGGACGGTGGCTCAGGTGTACGATCGAGCGGTGGCCGAAACGTTCGGTCTTCACCCGGGGGCGCTGACGGTGATGATTCATACGGGCAGTCGGGGCTTCGGTCACGAAATTTGCACCCAATACACGGCGCGCATGTCCAAAGCGGCGGCGAGCTATGGGATCCATCTTCCCTCCAAGGGCTTAGCGTGTGTGCCGATTGGTTCGCCGATCGGTCAGGATTATCTGGCCGCCATGGCCTGTGCTGTCAACTATGCTTTTGCCAATCGACAGCTGATGACCAATGAGGTCCGGGGTGCTTTCGCCGATTATTTCGCTCAACCGGATGTGACGTTGGGACTGGATGTGGTGTACGATGTCGCCCATAACATCGCCAAGTTTGAAGATCATCGCGGGATCCGGATGCTGATCCACCGGAAAGGGGCCACGCGGGCCTTGAGTCCCGGGCACCCCGACAATCCGCCTCAGTATCGGAAGACTGGGCACCCGGTTATCATTCCCGGCAGTATGGGCACCAGTTCCTATGTGGTCACCGGGACAGAGGAAACCGCCGAAACCTTCTATTCGGCTAATCATGGTGCCGGTCGTTTGATGTCGCGCACTCAGGCCAAAAAAAGCATCGATGTCAAGGAACTGAAGCGTCAGTTGGGTAGCGTGATTTATGGCGGCGTGTCGCCGAAGAAGGTGTTGGACGAAGCGCCGGCTGCCTACAAAGACATTGACGACGTGGTTGATAGTCTGGCGGCAATTGGTTTGACGCGCAAAGTGGTCCGCCTAGAACCTTTGGCGGTGATCAAGGGCGCTTGACAGGCGTAATATCCGATCGCGATGTGGCCGGTATCGAAGCCCACTCTTCGCGTTCGTTATTTTGTGGTGAAGGTGGGAGCATTCGGTGCTGGGTTTCTTGCGGGAATTGGTTCAGCTCTGGCGGCGGCAGAAACGCAACTGGCAGTTGGTGGTCACCCATCAGGTCGTCCACCGTTTTTTGATTCAGCTGACGGAACAATATACCACCATCTTCATTCGGATGTTGGGTGCCTCGCCCGTGCAATTGGGGTGGGCTCGCAGCGCAGCCGGGATTTCGGGGACACTGATTTCCCTCCCGCTCGGGATTGTTCAAGATCGTTATAGTTTGCGAAAGATCTATCTGACGGGTATTTCACTTTGGCTTTTGGTTCCGCTTTTTTACGGGGTGGCACCCAGCTGGGAGTTCGTCATCCCGGGGGTTTTTCTGGCGGGTTTGGCGCAGCGTCTCGGGTCTTGTGCCGTGATCTGTGACGTTTCACTAAAAAACCGTGATCGTGCGACGGCGCGCTCACTTTGTGAGGGGGTCGGGGCGTTTCCGACGCTGCTGGCCCCGCTTTTGGGGGCGGGCTTGGTCACGATGCTCGGGGGCATTACCTTGGACGGCATCCGTCCCCTTTTTTGGCTCCAGTTCGTTGCGCGCGCTCTTTTGTTTACATATATGTTGACCCAGTTGACAGAAGTGGTGCGCGAGCACTCGCTACGACCCGGTAAAGTCCGATTGCTCGGGGACTTTCGCACCCTGTTTCGCGAAGGCCGGGGCGTGGTGCAGTGTTTGCTCTTTTTGTCGCTGTCCTTCATTGGCAAAACATTGATCTTAACGTTTATGTATCCGATCGCCTATGAAGTGAAAGGAGCCGGGGCTTTCGCCATCGGCGGCATCACGGTGGCGATTACCCTCGCCGAAGCGTTGTTTGCTGCCGTTTTCGGGCGGATGGCGGATCGAATCGGTCGGAAGAAGACCTATTATATCCTGGCACCCTTCATATTGGCGGGCACCTTCCTTTTTGCCTGGGCTCCCTCACCGCCGTATTTATTTCTGGCAGGATTCTTTCTCGGGTTTCGCGTCATCGCCGAAGTCTTGTTGAGCGCTTTACCGGTCGAGTTGGTGCCGGCCCGTTATATCGGACGCTGGCGAGGATTGATCGGTCTTTGTACGGGATTAGTCGGAATTCCGGCCCCGATCCTCGGTGGATATTTATGGGAGTGGGTGGGGCCGGAATATATTTTCGTGGCGGTGGGGCTCATCGATGTGCTGGTGGTGTTGCCCCTTATCCGTAGTTTGCCGGAAACGGCTGATCTAGCGGACGACGTGGATTCAGTCTAGATCATCGCGCAGTTTAAATAGGTGTGCGAGATTGGCCGTATCGTCCAGTTGCGGTTTTAAGGTTGATGCCGGTCCGGTCATTAGCGTGGTGAGACCAGGACCATGACCGGCGACGACTGAACTGCCGTGGATGATCACGCCGATGGTGTGATATCCCTGGCGGTAGATGCGCCCGTACTGATGATCGGCATCTTCGATCAGAACCAGATCGCCGAGGCGGAGGTGGTCGAGGTCGTGGGCTTCTCGGGTGGCCGGGTCAAAGAGGGTAATGTCGTAGTCACCTCGCGCCACGTTGTCACGGCCCAAACCTGACCCCATAATGGCGGCGGGAATGCGGTGGGTGACGGGAACCTCGAGGTGCTTCTTTGTTGCCGTCATCGGCCAGACATCGAGGAGCTGCGGGCTAAGGTTGAAGACGTGGATTTCGGGAAAATCAAGCAGCTCGAGTCCGACGCCGGATGCACGGATCATAATGGTGTCGCCGATGACCAACTGATCCAGCGTGGCGGGAGGGAAATCGATCATCACGCGCTCCGCCCCACCGTGTTTTCCGGTGACCAGCCCGATATGCCCCTTGGCTTCACCGGTGCTCACCCGGGCGGGATTGCCGATGCACGCGAGCACATTTAATCCGGCGTTGGCCCCGGAAAACCCATCGCCCTGAGGGTGCTTGATGCTGACGGCGGGCTCGACATGATCGCCTTTGAAGGCGGTGGCGGAGTCCCCGACCCGGACATTGTAGGTGATGCCGCCGCTTCCCACCAGAATGACGGGCTTTCCCTCAGCAGTGATCTGGTAAGGGTTTTTACCGTAGGCGGGATGGGCGATTTCACCCATTACGGATATTTCGACTAGATGATCACGGTTGGTGCGCATACCATCAACTCCTTTACGAAAGGGCCGAAGTCGTTACAACGGGCTAGAAGCCAGGGTGCCGCCTTATCCCAATTGAGCCAGATACCCACCGTGATTTAGGTGAGGATTTCACCGTCTGTGTTGATGTTGACGTTCTGCTCAAAAGTCTGATGTACCGGGCAATGCTTGTGGGAGAGGGCGATACTGGACTGGAGCTTTTGCTCGGTCAGACCCTCGGCCCGGACCTTGAAGGTCAGATCGATGGTCTCCAGATAGCGATTGTTTTCGTCCCATTTTGCATCGGTGCTGACCTCGAGTTCATCGACTCGAATGCGTTTTTTCTCAAGGATGGCCTTCAATGTGAGGCCGGCGCAACCCCCGAGACTGGCCACTAGATAGTCGACCGGACTGGGGTGTCCGCCTTTCATCGGGATTTCGTGTTCGTCGTTGGCGGCGATAAATTGTTCTCCTGATAGCCGTGTGGTCATTTGATTGCGTTTCACCATTCATATCCACTCCTTTGGCTCATTTTATCGAATCGATGGTTCACCGTCTAATGAGCACTTTTCAGGATTTGGAAAGCACCGTAGAATGAACAATGGAGGTGGTGGGAATGCCAACCTATGATTTTCGCTGCAATGCTTGCGGGGCAGAGTTCTCCACGTTTGTTTCCGTGAAAAAGCGAGGGTCCGTGATCTGTGAGCATTGTGATAGCGGCCAGATCAAACAGCTTCTGAGGGGTTTTTACGTTCAGGGCACCTCCGGGGGCGGGGCTTGTGCCGGAACTGGGTGCGCCAGCTGCCCTTCCGGATGCTCGGCGTGACGATAATGGGTAGATGCATAAAGCGGTTGGCGGGCAGGGGTTACCTGCCCGCGGCGTGAAAGAGGCATCGAAGGGATGCCTCAGGCGATGCCCCGCCTTCTTAATTGGGAACCATGTTCCTGCTGCCTCGGCCGGGAAGCAAAAAGAATGCGCGGACATCACCCGGTGGAAGCAATGGCTTCCGTTACTTATATCGGAGCAGAAGATTGAAGGTTTTACTATCAATTTGGCAAGCCCTCGGAAATGGGCAGGCGCGACCCTCAATTTAGACGTATCTTTCGCCGTGAGATGCGGAAATCCTTGAAGGAAACGATACCGAAAGGGGCGGATGACGATGAAACGGTTTTTGGATTTGGTGCAGGAGCGCCGGAGCGTGCGCCGGTTTTCCGAGCGCCCAGTGTCAAATGAAGAAATAACGGACTTATTGGAAGCAGCCCGTCTGGCGCCATCTGCGAGTAACCGACAACCCTGGCATTTCATTGTCGTAAAAGACGAAGAAAAGCGCCGAGAATTGGCCAAGATCAGCGGTAATCAGCGCTTTGTGGGCGAGGCACCCGTGGTAGTGGCGGCCATTGCGTTAGAACCGGAGCGGGTGATGACCTGCGAGGTTCCAACCTATGCAGTGGATCTGGCCATCGCGGTGGATCATATCACGTTGGCGGCCGCTGATATGGGATTGGGGTCCTGCTGGATCGGCAAATTTCATCAGGACGAAGCGATGCGCTTGCTGGAGGTGCCAGCGGAGTATAAAGTGGTTGCGCTCTTGCCCGTTGGGTATCCGGCGGATCAACCAAAAGAGAAGAGTCGGAAATCCAAGCAAGCGATCGCGAGCGCGGAGGTCTTTGGGTGTGAGTGGGAGGAAACCCCATGAGTGCTTCCGGCAAGAACCCGATGATTAGGGATCTTGGACCGGGCCAAGAAGTGACCCTTTTGGCCGTGGTGTCTCGTAAGAACCGCCGGGCTTTTCGTGATCCTGACAAGGGACATTATCTCGACCTGGGTTTTTCGGATCGAAGCGGTGCCATTACCGGGCGCGCATGGGAGAATGCGGACGCATTGGCCGAACGATTCTCCGTTGGGGATGTGGTCGGTGTCCGCGGGTTCGTGGAGGAATATCGGGGCCGACCGCAGCTCATTGTTCGAGATATTCAGGCGGTTTCGGAGGATCGAGTCGATCCCGATCGATTTATCCCAAGCAGCCCGTATCCATTGGAAACGATGGAGGCAACCCTCTGGCAAACCATTGAAACGGTCGAAGATCCGGCTCTTTCGGAATTATTATGTGGACGATTCGGCGAGCCCGAATTTTACCAGGCGTACATCTGGGCACCGGCCGCGAAACAGGTCCATCACAACTATCTAAATGGGTTATTGGAACATTCTCTTGAGGTTGTTCGTCTGCTTCTTTCGTATCAAAAACCAATGCTTCAGCCTCTAAACCGCGACCTACTGATCGCCGGTGGGCTTCTTCACGATGTCGGCAAGATTGATGAATACGAATACCGGACCCATATTGATTATACCCCCGCCGGGCGTTTGTTGGGACATATTGCGCTCGGCTATGGCCGCGTCCGGGATTGGCTTTTTGGGATGGCGCATTTTCCGAACGAGACGGCGTTACACCTTGAGCACCTGATCCTGAGCCACCACGGAGAGCATAGCTATGGGGCTCCCATCCTCCCGCAAACTGCCGAAGCCATGGCACTTCACCAAGCGGATCTATTTAGCGGTAAGGTCAGCCAGGTCATCACCTCGAGTCAACATGCCCGGGAAAGGGGTCAAAAATGGTCGGAGTATGATCGGTTGTTGCAGCGATTTTTGTGGGTCCCGGAGGATGGCCGCGAGGGTTAGTTGATGGGCGCTTTTGGACCGGATGCCAGCGGCTGAAGGGGATAGGGCGGCCACCATTAGTTTGGAAGCAGGCGCCGTCGGGTTTACCCGGCAAAGGAGGAGACCTGCTTTATGAGGTCGAAAGGTAAGAACGGATGCGTTTGATTAACGAGAAGGAAAGGCAAAGGCGCCAGTTCTGCTGGTCGATTTGGAGGCCGATTTCGATGTCCGAGGAGAAAAGTCGAGATACCCGTATTATTCGAGAGCCCTTGCCGTCGAGCGATACCGGCAAATATTCGGACGTATTATTCAAAATATATCAGGCCCTCGAGGAGAAGGGCTATGATCCTGTCCAACAGATGGCGTTCTATCTGCTGACGGGTGAGCCTGCTTATATCACGGCCCACCGAAACGCGCGGGCATTGACCTCCAAAATCGAACGCGACGAAGCGATCGAAGAGCTGGTTCGGTTTTATGTCACTCATCATCCGCTTTATCAAGACAAATCCTAATCGTTGAGCATTCTGTCTTTAGATTAAGGGTCACATCGTGGCCCCTCGGACGGCCATCCGGTCGGCCGAGGGGTTAGTCTATCCCAATAGGATTGGTTTTTCGGCCGTATGGTTCATGGCGTGACGTTCGCATATCGGGATTCTCCCCGTTGTTATTCTCCGCACTAGTTGGTAAAATATTCCTAATAGACTAATAAAAGGAAGGATACTGTGCGTTGTCGTTGGATGGTATGGGGAATTGTCGGGTTGTTGGTGTTGTTGGGAGGATGGTTGGGCCGGGACCGGATCAACCGCTTGGGGGTGACGGGGACGCCGAGCGGCACGGCTTTTGAATTGGAAGGCCCAAAGGATCATTTTCTTTTGCTTTCATTGGAATGTCGGACCTTGTTTGATACCCCTTCACAACCGGTGGTTCAAACCCCAATTGCGGGATGGGTGAACGGCCAGCTATTTAGTCATGACGTGCCTTCGGATGAGCCGTTCAAACTTTTGTACCGGGTGGCCGTGCCGGAAGAATGGGCGGCCGGACATCTACAGCCGATCGGGACCCTTCCCGAGCGCCTCTTGTTTCCGCAAAACGAATCTAGATTTAACGAAGTGCCCCTATGGATACGAAAGGTGGGAGCGGATGGCACCATCGTGCTGGATGTTCCCGATAAGCAAGTGGTGCTTGAGACCGGTGAAACGGCCCACTTGGGAGTGATTGCCCGCTTAAACGATGAATTTGACGTCTACCACGATCCGACAAACTGGGATCAAGCGTTGGAACAGGCGCTCAAATCGCAGACGCCGGCGGCAATTTGGGTGATTGAAAATAGCGGCTGGGTCAAACGGGATGATCTCGCCAACGATCCGAGAGGGTGAAAGCATCATGAAAAAGGGAAAAGGGTTGCGGCTGACCGCAGTTTTATTGCTGTTGAGTTTGATCAGTACGGGCAACGTGGTCTGGGCAGAGGGAGCCGATGACCGGGATCGCGTCATCGTGGTCACAGCCCCGCCGTATTCGAATGTGAGTGTCCTAGTGGATTCGTTACGACAACAGGAGTATCAAACGACCACTCTCAACTTGACCGGGGATTTCGGCGAGAGTCTGAAACAGCTTCGCCAGCTCGAACGACGTTTGGGCGGGGCTGATTTGGTGACGGTCGGTGGCGCGGCCATTCCGGTTAGTCACTGGCTCGATCAACTCGAGCCGCGGACTTTCGGAGGGCAATGGGTGATGGTTGGACCTCCCGGGCGAGGGGCGGTCACCGCTGAAGTTCTCTTCATGCAGCAGGTATTAGTCGCTGTGGAATCCTTTCGCGGCGAGCGCCATCTTCATCGTATCGAAGCGCAAGAGCGATGGGCGGCGCCGGACTATCGATCGGTAACCTCCTTTGTTGCAAAACGAACGCGATTGCTCTACGAGCCCTTATACCATGAATTTCTGTTGTCCGAGCGCATGAGTTTTCAAGGAAGTTCGGCCGGGTTTTTGCAATGGTTATCCAGTCGCTATCCTGCGCGGATGAAGCAAATCATGACCAATGAGCGATTGCGCTCCTTAGGGGAAGTCGGGCCGGCCAGCGGTGAGGGCAGATCCGTGCACGTGTCCCAGGGCTATCTGGAATATGTTGCCGTCAACTGCGCCCGTCATAGCTATTTTAGTCAGGTGTCGCCGCAAGATTCCTTGACTCGGGATCTTTTGTATGATGTTCCTTTAGACGGAGATCTTCGCTCTGGGCTGGTTCGATTTTTACAACGTCGAGGGCTCCGGTTTCTCAATGATTATCTTGTGCCTCAACTATTTCGCCGAGGGCGTTGGGAAGCGTTGGAATGGTTGGCGGCACAATATGGTCTCGATGAAGGGGTTTTGGCGTATCAATTACCGGAAGTGGTCGTTTTGCCCTGGGGCGATGGCGAGATCACCATTCAAGGCAATCAACAGCTTGAGGCCGCGCGACGAAAGGCCAAGCCCTTTGATGCCGCCCGAGTTGTGGTCGAAGCGCCCAACTGGTGGCAACTCATTCGTGCCGATATTCGAGCCAATGATTGGTGGACCGAGACGGCCTCGGCCACGGCGATGCCTGCCGGTAGCAGTCAGCAGTTGTTTATCCCGGTGGGCGGGCGGCTCGGACAAGATGAACAGGTGGTGGAAGTCGTTCTAGCAAAACTCGGATTCACACCGTCTTTCACCGCCGATCGCGGTGTGTGGCATCAGGTCGGACGCCTGGCGGATCGGACCTTCGGCGTTATTGGCGCGGTGATGACCTGGGGGCGGGGCCGACCGGCACCGGACGAAGGCCCGGAACGGGAAATGGATTTGTCCGAGGCCGTTTCACCACCGCGCATTTATGCGACTTATCAAAACAAGAGTACCACGCTTCAGCGGCCGGATCCCCACCAGCACGACCATTGGATATTTCGTTATGGGGGAGATCGCGAGGAGATCCTTCGTGATCCAAATCATTTAGCCGGTGACTTTCGGTTGACCCCGAAGGATCAGGATCAACGTGTAAAAGTGGCGTCGATCTCGGAAACCGGCCGCACGTTGCGTGAACAAGACTGGACATTCGAGGATGAATTCGAAAACGGTGAAGAGGAAGCGGTCATCACCTATGAAACCTCCCGAGCGCTCGAACCGGAGATCCATCTCGAAGGACCGGTTACCTGGGTGACCGGAAGGCCCGCAACGTATGAAATAAGGGTGGAGGTGGAGCCCCCCGAGGAAGTGGAAAACCTAAGCGTGCACTTCGATCCGGGTGAAACGTTTGAGGTGCTGTGGGAACGTCCGGGTCGCTTTACGGTAACGGGCGCGGTAAACTTAAGGTACAGTTGGCGCTTCTCCGATGGGTCGTCTCAGTATTATTCGGCGACGTTTACCGAGGCGAAAACCGTTGAAGTATTGGCGATCGGTCTGAATTCGGGCAGGTAAGGGAGCGGTATGGATGCAAAATTGGCGATGCTGGATAAATGATCCTTGGGTACTTCGGATCATCTTGGGGCTCAATGCCGTTGGGGCGTTCGTCGGCTTCTTTTGGTATTATGGGCAACTTGCTGCCACGCCCTGGTATTATTGGCCGGTAGTGCCGGACTGTCCATTGGCCGCCGCGTTTGTTGCCTTTGCGCTTTGGCGGCGCCTACGGGGAGCACCCAGTACGTTTTGGGATGCCCTTGCCTTTGCGAGCGCCATCAAATATGGACTTTGGACCATCGCCATCATCGGCCATTCCTGGTGGGTTGGTTCGCCCGCACTCCCGATGGATGTCGTGCTGTTTGTAAGTCATATTGGTCTTCTCCTCGAGGGTTTGGCCTTTGGATGGGGCTTTCCCGTTCGAAAGATGGGTCGATTGCTGGTGCCTTTGGTGTGGTTTTTCGTCAACGATTTTCTTGATTATTACGCCGGCGTGCATCCGACCTTACCCGTTCGGGATACCGTCACCCTGGCCATGGTTTTGGCCATTATCACGAGTGTGATTGCGCTCGCCTTTATGCTGCGGGCCTATTATTATCATCGGGGAATGCCGAGGGGTCTTGACTCGGCGGCGAGTCAAGGAGAGTGAAATGAGAAAAGGCGGGAGCACTCGAGTGCTCCCGCCTTTAATCGTTGAAAGGCGTTTCTTAGCTATTTTGTTCGCGATGTTCGAAGAACTCCAACGCTGGTTTCGGGAACAAAACGTAGGACAAAACGTCTTCGGGTTGCCGGATGTACTGGGCAATCTCCTTTTCGGCCTTTTCCATCATGGGTTCCAATTGATCAGCGGGACGGGTTTCAAGCACTTCTTCATCCCCGATGATGAGTTCCTTTATTTCTTTTGAGATCGGCTTCGGCGGTCGGCCGTAAAGGCCGCGAACATAGTCGCGAATCTCTTTCGATTTAACCGAGTAGCGGTTACCGGTCGCCACGTTCAAAACCGCTTGGGTGCCGACGATCTGACTCATGGGCGTTACCAAGGGGGGATAACCCATTTCTTCTCGGACGCGCGGAACCTCGGTGAGCACCTCCTCGGCTTTTTCCGCCATGCCTTGAGCCGCCAGCTGCGACCGTAGGTTCGAGATCATGCCGCCGGGAATCTGATAGATCAAAACCCGGGCATCCGTGCTGGCCTCGGTGAAGAATTCCTCGTAATTTTCTTTTAGGGCATTGAAGTGCTTATTCGCCCCCTCCATCATTTCGAGGTCAAGGCCGGTCTCATATTCGGATTCCTCTAGCACCGCGACCATGCTTTCGGCGGGTGGCTGAGAAGAGCCGTCGGCGAAAGAACTCAGGCAGCAGTCGATGATATCGGCCCCAGCCTCGATGCACTTAAGGTACGTCATGGCTGCCATACCGCTGGTCATATGTGAGTGGATCTCTATGGGAATTTGGATCTCTTTTTTTAGCTCTTTGACCAGACGATATCCGCGATAAGGGGTGAGCAGGCCGGCCATGTCCTTAATGCAAAGCGAGTCAGCGCCAATTCGCTCCAGCTCGGTTGCCATTTCCACGTAATGGGGAATGTCATGGACCGGACTGATGGTGTAACTGACAGCCGCCTGGGCGTGTCCGCCCACTTCTTTCGTCGTCTCGATGGAAAGCTGCATATTACGGATATCATTCAGGGCATCGAAAATTCGAATGATATCGATGCCGTTTCGGACCGAGGCCTCGATGAAGGCCGTCACCACATCGTCCGGATAATGGTGGTATCCGAGCAGATTCTGACCCCTTAAGAGCATCATAAACTTGGTATCGGGAATGTGCTTCCGTAGGGTTCGAATTCGTTCCCAAGGATCTTCTTTGATAAAACGCAGGGCGCTGTCAAAGGTTGCGCCCCCCCACATCTCGAGGGCCCAAAAACCCATACGGTTCATATCTTCCGCCACCGGGAGCATATCCGCTGTGCTCATCCGAGTGGCCATACGGGACTGATGAGCATCTCGATAGGTGGTATCTGTAATCTTCACTTTGCGACTCACGTTCATCAATGACCTCCTTTAGGCTAAGACCTCCGGCTATGCTGGATCGATCGTAATGAGCACGTCGCCGTTTTCGACCGTATCACCAGCGCTAACGTCAATGGTGGCAATGGTGCCGTCTGCCGGTGCGACGATTTCGTTTTCTAATTTGAGGGCTTCAAGGGTCAGGAGCGTATCCCCGGCGCTGACCGCATCACCCGTGCTGACGAAGATTTCCATAATGCTTCCCGCAAGGGGAGCGGTGACCTGTTCGCTGCCGGCCTCGGAAGATGGGGCGGCTTCGGGTTTGGGTTCCGGTTTTGGTTCGGGTTTGGGTTCCGGTTTTGGTTCGGGTTTGGGTTCCGGACGGGCTTCCGGCGCCGCTTTCGTGTCGGGCCG
>SLMV01000111.1 GCA_007133365.1 Clostridia bacterium | reverse complement strand
GTCCAATATCCCCCAAACAGGCTGCCCCCAGCAAGGCATCACAAAGCGCGTGCAGGAGGACATCACCATCTGAATAACCGGTCAAGCCTTCGCGATGCGAAACATCAACCCCACCAATTCGTAGTGGCGGATTACCACCAAACCGATGGACATCATAACCAATTCCGATGCGTTGCCCATTGCCACACCCTCGGGAAGAGGGTTGCGTTTGCGAAAGCAGTCCTTCTGCAATTTTCACATCTTCCCAGGTGGTGATCTTTAAATTATGAGATTCGCCCGTCACGTACATCACCGGATGACCGAATGCTTCAACAACCGACGCATCATCCGTAAAGGATTCCATTTCGGTCCGCGTCCAGTCTTTGGTGTAAGCAGACATCAGGAGTCGATAATCAAAAACTTGTGGCGTCTGGATCCGGCGAAGGCGATCACGCTCCAATGTTTTAAAAATCTGGCAACACGCGGTGGGCGCCACCTCTTTGATCGTATCCGACAGGGCAAGCGCCGGAACGACGGCGCCGGTTTTTGAAACCGCCCGAATCAATGAGTTAATCAGCGTCGTGGACAAAAGTGGGCGCGCCACGTCGTGAATCGCCACCCATCGACAATCGTCATCAACGGCGCGAAGTCCTTGTTGAATTGATTCAAAACGCGTTGCTCCGCCAGCAACTACTTGTGTCGGCACCGGGTAACGCGAACTAATCGATCGTAAAGCATCAAGTAGGGGCAGGCGTCCTATCACAACAACTTCTGTGAATTCTGAGCAAGAAGAAAAAACCTCCAAGCAGTGTTCGAGCATCGTCTTTCCATCAATTGGAAGAAGCGCTTTATCAACCCCTCCGAGCCGCTGGCCCGAACCGGCTGCGGCCAGGACAACTGAAAAACCCATTCGGTTTGTCACTCCCCATTCGAGTTATTCCCCACGCTTTGGTCGACAGAATATCATGCGGCCCGCCGCTGTTTGCAAAACGCTCGTGACCACCACCGAGATCGTATTGCCGACATGATTACTCCCCTCATCGACCACCACCATCGTTCCATCATCTAGATAACCAACGCCTTGTCCCGGCTCCTTTCCTTCTCTGAGGAGGAAGATATCCATCTCTTCTCCGGGAATGACCATTGGTTTCATGGCATTGGCCAATTCATTTATATTCAGCACGGGTACGCCCTGTAGTGAGGCGACCTTATTCAGGTTATAGTCATTGGTGACGACTTTCCCGGACAAACTTTGCGCCAGATGGACCAGCTGGGTATCAACTTGGTCTTGCTGATGGGAATTATCATCATAGAATTCAACCTCAATATCAAGATCCTTTTGGATAACGCCCAGGATATCAAGACCCCGTCGGCCGCGACTTCGCTTCACTCCATCCGATGAGTCGGCGATCTTTTGCACCTCTTCGAGTACAAAGGACGGTATGACGAGTGGACCTTCCAAAAAACCTGTACGGCAAACGTCGGCAATACGCCCATCGATAATCGCACTAGAATCGAGTATCTTGGGTACCCCACCCCTATTGGCTCGGTCCGGGTCGTCCGTCGATGCCCCGGATTTATCTCGACGAAACCATTCGCCTGCTCGAATTTCCTTCGACCATTGGGCTAAATCCGGTTTCTTATTCACGGCAACCGCCCACCCAACATACGCTAATAGCACGGCAACGATGGTGGGCAGTACATCCCCCACCCAAGGCAATTGAGAAAGCGAGGCACTGAGTAAATTCGCAATTATAAGGCCAAACACTAAGCCAGCAGCACCCATGAGAATGTCACTTAGGGGAATCGTGATCAGGCGGCTTTGCATCCACTGCCCGAGACTCAAAAGAACAAAGACGATCAGAGGTCCGACGTAAGCGAACATAAGGGCGCCAATGAGACCACTACCCGCCACAAACACGACCATATGAAGGCCATGAAGAGTAAACGTGACGAATGCCTCGACAAAACGTAATGTATACAAACCAACACCGATACCAACAAGCAAACCCAACCCCGCCAAGATCAGACGAATCTTCAGCGGAACCGCCAGGATTCTCGCCGGGACATCGGTGCCTCTACTCGCTGTCATCAAATATCCACCTCCAATCAACAAAAGACAATAATCACTATTACCTCTTTCGCCACGACGACCAAGCTCACCTGTTGAGCACGCCGCGACAAGCCATTCTTTACTCGTTCCCAATTAACACTACAAGGACAGATTGATCAAAGCAACAATGTCGCGAAAAGTCCGTCAGTGCGGGGCAAACTTTGACAAGCTTATCTCGACATGGATATAATGACGGTAAATTAATGTCGACCTCGGAGGATGGAGGGTGATCATGAGAGATCTCCTCAGCGATGATTTTCAACAGGTTGTAGCCGACAGTAGCATGCGTCATAGAAGCGTTTTGGACATCCTCACCAAATATCAGGAAGCGGTCGGACGGGTTAATCGTGCAGTCGTAAAAGCAGCCACCAGCTGCGGGTGCATTTCCATCAATGCCGAGAAACCGTCGATCCCAGAGAACATTTCTCTTCAAGAACTCCCTCAATACATGAGTTCTCACACCGATGGCCAGCTTTGCGAGGAATGCCGGGAAACCCTAGAGTCAGAAATCGGGATGCAACTTTTCTACCTGGCCTCTTTATGCAACATATTTGACCTGAATTTATATGATATCTTTCTCAAAGAACGAAAACGTCTCGATACGTTGGGAATGTTTAATCTGGCCTGAATTCCCAAACACAAACGAAGCTTGCCCCGAACCCTTTGGATTCGGGGCAATTGCGTTGTCCTTTCGTCTACTCATCCTTTTCCGCTTCATCTGGTCCGTCCGTTTCATCTTCAGCGATTGCCCCATCATCCGACGCATCGCCATCGTCTGTCGACATAATTGGCTGTGCCTCAACCGAAAGTGAGTCCGCTTCATCACGGCCCATCAAAACCAACCGGCTACCATCCTCACTCGCATCCGCCACAATCTCGTCGCCTTCTTCAAAGCGACCTTCCAAAAAGGCATCCGAGAGCGGATCTTCCAGCAACCGAACAATCGCGCGGCGAAGTGGACGCGCCCCATAAACCGGATCATACCCCTCATCTAGGATAACTCGTCGTGCTTGATCAGTGATCGAAAGCGACGCCCGGTCGCCAATTCGCTCTTGTACTTCGCTGAGCATCAGATCGAGAATTTGGTCGAGATCGTCGTCGCTTAGAGCATGGAAGACGATCAGTTCATCAACTCGGTTCAGAAATTCCGGCCGAAACGTTCTTTTGACTTGCTCCATAATCTTGCTCTTCATCAACTCATAATCCATTCCATCGCGATCAGCATCCGTTTGGAAACCGACCGACGTTTCCCTTCGGATTAACTCCGCCCCCACGTTTGAGGTCATGATAATGACGGTGTTACGAAAGTCAACGGATCGACCACGGGATTCCGTCAGACGGCCTTCATCAAGGACCTGCAGTAAAGTATTAAATACTTCTGGATGGGCCTTTTCAATTTCATCAAAGAGGACCACGCTGTAGGGTTTTCGCCGTACGGCCTCTGTGAGCTGACCCCCCTCTTCATAACCTACATAGCCAGGAGGGGCACCGAAGAGACGGGATACGGTATGGCGCTCCATATACTCGGACATATCAATATTGATGACCGCGTCCTCATCACCGAACAAGGACAATGCCAGCGCTTTCGCAAGCTCCGTCTTGCCTACACCGGTGGGTCCGAGGAAGATAAATGATCCGATAGGGCGATGGGGATCTTTCATCCCAGCACGTCCGCGTCGTACGGCCCGGGCAACGGCACTAACGGCTTCCTCTTGCGAAATAATCCGTTCGTGCAGCACCTTTTCCAGATTGATTAAGCGTTGACTTTCGGTTTCGGTCAACCGCTGGATCGGAATGCTCGTCCAATCGGAAACAATGCCGGCGATGTCCTCCTCCGTAACCACGATTTTCTCATTTACCTGTTTCTTTTCCCATTCTTTTTTGCTGTCCTTGATCTCTTCTTTAACCTTCTGTTCTTGATCGCGGAGTTCTGCTGCTTTTTCGAACTCCTGACCTTGGACCGCGGCTTCTTTTTCCGTTCGAATTTGCTCCAACTTCTGTTCAAGTTCCTTGATACCAGGTGGCGCAACGAAAGCATTTAAGCGGACTTTGGATGCCGCTTCATCAATCAGATCGATGGCCTTATCCGGGAGGAACCGGTCGGTAACATAACGATCCGCCAATTTCGCTGCTGCATCCAACGCTGCATCGGTAATCTCCACTCGATGATGGGCTTCATATTTATCGCGCAAACCCCTCAAAATGGACTTGGTTTCGCTGACCGAGGGTTCATTGACCATGATGGGCTGAAATCGCCGCTCCAACGCCGCATCCTTCTCCACATGCTTACGATACTCATCAATCGTTGTCGCGCCAATTGCCTGAAGCTCCCCGCGAGTCAGGGCCGGCTTAATGATATTTGAAGCGTCGATTGCACCTTCGGCGGCACCAGCCCCGATGATGGTATGCATCTCATCAATGAACAGAATCACATTGCCTGCTTTCGTGATCTCACCCATGATCCGCTTCAGTCGTTCTTCAAACTCCCCGCGATATTTCGAGCCGGCAATCAAACTGCCCATATCCAAAACGGTGACGCGTCGATTCTTTAAAATCTCCGGCACGTTACCTTCAACTATTCGCTGCGCCAAGCCCTCGATAATCGCCGTCTTGCCAACACCAGGCTCACCGATCAAAACGGGATTGTTCTTCGTTCGTCGGCTCAGTATTTGTATGACTCGCTGAATTTCAAGATCTCTCCCGATGACAGGGTCCAAACTGCCCTGATTCGCCATTTCCGTAAGATCGCGAGCATAAGTATCAAGCGCCGGGGTCTTGCTTTTTGATTTTTGCTCTTGGCGAACCGCCGGGGCACTGCCGCTTTGGCTACCTCCAAGCAATTCAATGACTTCGGCGCGAACTTTCTGTAGGTCGGCCCCCATGTTTTCCAATACGCGGGCTGCTACCCCCTCGCCTTCACGAATCAATCCGAGCAATAGGTGCTCGGTTCCGACGTAATTATTGCCGAGCTGGCGGGCCTCTTCGGGCGCGAGTTCCAACGCCACCTTTTTCGCTCGCGGTGTAAAACCGACCTGACCGGTCACCGGGGTGTCCCCTTTGCCAATGATGTTCTCCACCTCTTGGCGGACTTGTTCCAGGTCGATCTCCAGATTCTGAAGCGCCCGTGCTGCAATCCCGCTGGCCTCACGAATTAACCCGAGAAGCAGATGCTCAGTACCGACATAATTGTAGTTTAGTCTCCGTGCTTCTTCTTGCGCTAACATAATGACTTTATGCGCTCTAGCAGAATAGCGTCCAAACACAACAACAACCTCCTATTCAAAATTTAAAGTATTCATTCCGCAAGCAAACGTTTCCGTATCAAATTGGCGCGTTGAAGGTCTCGTTGATCGGAGTCAAGATGCGCTCCTGCCTTCTGCTGAATACTGGCTCGCCGAGTGCCGACGATTAGTTCCGGAAAGACTGCTATTGGAATATGGGTTAAAATTCCGAGCACCACACCTAGGCGAACCAATGAAAGTAGTTCTATCGCCTCACTAGCCGCAATGGAACGGGCATTGGTCAAAATCCCGTACGCTCGGTAAACGCGATCCTCCAATTTTACCCGGTTTCGGTTCAATAATGCCTCGCGAGCTGAACGCTCACGCCGAACAACCTCTGAAACAATGCTGTTTAGATTATCAACAATCTCGCTTTCACTGTGACCGAGGGTTACATGATTCGAAATCTGATAGAGGCTCCCTTCCGCTTGGCTTCCTTCTCCATAAAGCCCACGAACCACGGCCCCCACCTTGCTCAGCCCCGAAACAATCCGGCTCAACTGCTCGGTAAGCACCAGGCCGGGAAGGTGCGTCATAACCGATCCTCTTAGCCCTGTTCCCAGATTCGTCGGACAAGTGGTTAGATACCCGAATTCATCATCAAAGGCGTACGTTACATGCCCAGCAATATCACTATCCAGTCTATCCGCCAGGTTCCAAGCTGCTTCAAGATCCATACCAGAAAACAGACACTGGATCCGAAAGTGATCCTCTTCGTTGACCATGATGCTAACGGCCTCATCTCGGCTTATAATGACACCACTGATCGCGGCACTACGCAACAGCTGAGGGCTGATCAGATGTTTTTCGATTAATACTTGCCGCTCCATCGAATCCAGCTTCCCAAGCGGATACCATGAGTACTCAGCCGAACCCTCGTGATTCAAAGCCTCGCTTATCTCGCAGCCAAGATTTAGGACTTCCCTTGCTTTATCTTCGGTCATCATGGGCGGAAACGGGTAATCCTTAAGATTACGCGCAAGCCGTATGCGGCTTGAGATCACCACGTCTTGGGAAGGACCCTGTCCTTCCATCCAGCGACTTTTACGATGGGCAAAGGACATCCCGTAACTACTCATTGTTACCGGCCTCCAAGTCTCGCAGTTGATCTCGAATCTTCGCCGCCCGTTCGAATTCTTCCTTCTCAATCGCCGCTTCCAGCTGTCGCTTCAAATCGCTGATCGTAAATTCAGTCTCGGTCTTTGACCGAGGATCGGGGCATTTCCCTCGATGGACGAAATCGCCGTGCACTCGCTTGATCACTGGTTTGATGGTTTCACCAAAACTACGATAGCATTCGGCACACCCCATAAACCCGGTTTCCGCAAAATCACTATAGGTTAGTCCACACGATGGACATCGCGTCTGTCCGGTCGTCCCTCGAGCCTGGCTGTCGCTCATCGCCGAGTGTAAAAAGCTGCCCAGCATGTCCCCGATGGGTAACTTCGGTTCAAAACTTCCACTGAAGTAGCCGTGTTCAGAGGCACATTTTACACAAAGATGAAATTTCTCCAACTCTCCATTGATCATCTGCTTTATGTGAACGGTCGCTTCTCGCTTTTCACATTGCTCACAGCGCATTGTCTTCGTCACCTCCGGCCTTTCGCGGAAGCCAATTTAGTATTTGAATAAATCGTTTCAACAATTCGCTTCGTTGGCGTCGCGTTAATTGAAAAGATTGGGCCTTTCGACCAACCCCCAACGATTCGGCCATTATATTGAATTCCCGACGCGAAATCAGCTCGTTTTCATAAAGTCGTCGCAGATAATCTCGCACTTGCCTTCGATCAAGTTGATCATTGAGCGAACTCACTAGATTGCTTAGCATCTCATCCGCCGAACGCTTTGGCATCCGAATGATGCGAATATAACCTCCCTCGCCTCGTCGGCTTTCAATAATGAAGCCTCGCTCCGGCGTGAAGCGCGTCTGAAGAACATAATTAATTTGGGACGGGACGCAACGAAACAGATTAGCAAGGTCGACACGCCGAATCTCAACTCCACGACTGCCCGTTTGGCGGAGAAGATCAAGCAAGTATTCTTCTATCAAATCGCTCTTACTTCCCATTCGACCTCAGCCCTCTCTACTGACCTTCTCTGACTTTCTAGATTATTATAACATATGATGCATCAACGTAAAGAGGGAAGCGAAACCATCAATCGCAATTTACGATATCGAATAAGGCAGGAACAAAACACCCTTTGGCGAATATGTTTGGGTGTCAAGGATTTAGCTGCGCCAACTTTATACCTAGGCTTTATCCGTCAAGATATTTGCTCAAGAGGGCTTCACGCTACGATTATGAGCCACCATGAAGGGATGCATTATGAACCAACCACGAAAGCCTAAGATGCGAAATGATTCGGAAGTCAGATCACCGGCGCCGAGTCCCTGGTTATCCACACTATCACGATACACTGCATGGGTGGTGGCAGGGATTCCCTTTTTGGTCCACCTTATTTGGGGAATCCGAAACTCTCTTCACGGCGCGCATCAAAATATTGCGCCATTCGGAGATTTGGCAGGTGAAGAATTGAGTGTTTGGGCCAATACTTTTGTTCAACTCTTTGTTCGGCCCGGTACCGGATTACAGGCGGTGCACCTGTACACCTTTTGGCTCCTAGCACTTCTGGCCTTATCCATTTATGGTGCCCTTCGCGCCGAAAGTGACATTGCCCATGGTGTCCTGCTATTCATTAGCCACACGTTGGCCGGTGCAATCATGCTGGCCGTGGTCACTCCCGCCATCTGGATATTGTTCGGCGGCGCGGGACCCTTAGCAAGCGAATTTGCGCCCCCTATTCTTTTATTCCTTATCGCGGTGTTCCTAGGGCGTGATGGCGGAGAAGAGCCCGAGTTTGAATAATGTTGCTGATTAAGACCTTACCTATTTTGTTTTCGTAGACCAGCATCAAACCAACTAAGTTGCCTTGTCAGAAACGCGGCAGGGCAATTTCGGTATTGCACCCGCCCAACCAAAGAGGTGTGGCAACCTAACGCTCATCCCAACGGCCCCCACCGTTTCCCTATTGAAGGTACAGGTCGGTTTACAAGACAAATGAGGACGCTACTACAAAATAAGCGCACTCGGCCCCTACTCCGACAGCGATTTCTTAGGGTTGCTTACTGCATATCTTCGTTTCAAGTTCAAATCCGCTGATCTTAAGGACGCACTCGGCTCGAGCAAAGTTTGGTTGACTTGCTGGAATAGGAGGTCAATCGCGCGAGGTAACCCTCGATTTCCATACGAGCGAGCCCGCAGGGGCTTTCAACAGTTCGGAGGAAAGTTCCTGCGGGCTGGGTCTTCGTTACGTTTCGTATATTTCGTAAGATCACTCGGCTTCTTCTTGTGCGTCCGCTATGATTTTTTCCATAACATGTGAAGGTGCCGGCTCATAGGATGAAAAATCCGCTTTATAGGTGCCCCGACCCTGAGTAATCGATCGAAGGTCGATAGCATAGCGCGTCATCTCTGAAGCTGGGACTTTTGCTTTAATGACCTGAGAGCCCCCTTCGGGTTCCATGCCCATAATTTTGCCTCGTTTGCGGTTTAGATCCCCGATGACATCTCCCATAAACGTGTCCGGGACCCGAACCTCTACTTCAAGTATGGGTTCGAGCAGAACGGGCTTTGCATCCAGAAATGCTTGCTTGAATGCCATTGCTCCGGCGGTCTTAAAGGCCATCTCCGATGAGTCAACCGGATGATAACCCCCATCGTACAGCGCGACTCCGACATTGATAACGGGATATCCCGCAATTGGACCTTCTTGCAGGGTTTCCCGGATTCCCTTTTCAACCGCCGGGATAAATTGGTTGGGCACTGCGCCTCCAAAGATTTCGTTGAGGAATTCGAAATCGTCATCCGGATTTGGCTCCACGCGAAGGTCAACCTCGCCGAATTGTCCACGACCTCCGGATTGTTTTTTGTGGCGATAATGCGCTGTAGCCGTGTCCGTAATCGTTTCACGGTAGGCAATCTTCGGTGGAAATGTTCGCACGCTGACGCCGAACTTTCGCTTCAGACGGTCGGTGATGACGGCCACATGCAGATCACCCATACCAAAGAGTACTTGTTGTCGCGTCTCCGCATTACGCTCCACATTAAACGTCGGATCTTCCTCCGCCAACCGCGCCAACCCGGAGCCAATCTTTTCCTCATCGCCTCGAGCCTCCGGTTCAACGGCGACCGAGTAAACGGGTTCAGGAAACTGTATTCCTGGGTAAAGTATGGGATCGTCAACACTGCAGAGGGTGTCACTCGTGATAGTGTGCTGTAGTTTAGCAACGGCGACGAGATCACCGGCAACCGCCTCATCAATTGACTCCTGCTGGTTTCCCATAGGGACAAACAACTGGCCGATATCTTCTTGCTCCCCTTGAGACGCGTTATAGATTGAGGAGTTCGAGCGGATTTGGCCGGAATTAACTCGAAATACGGTCAGTTTACCAACGTATGGATCCGCCATCGTTTTAAACACAATCCCTGAAAATGGCTGGTCGACGCTGGCTTTCCGACTGATTTCTTCCTCTGACTCGGGATCCCAACCCTTTCGCTCGGGCATATCGGAAGGAGCCGGCAAATATTCCGCAATGAAATCTAACAAGGTCGACATGCCGGCTTCCAGCGCAGACGCTCCGCAAAGCACTGGAACAACTTCACCCTCAATAATAGCCTGACGTAAGGCCCGTTGCAGTGAAGCCCCATCGAGCTCTTCACCTTCCAAATACATCATCAGAAGTTCATCATCACCTTCAACGATGGCATCCATCACTTCTTCGTGATATTCTTCCGATTGTTCGCGCAGCTCATCGGGAATTTCAATCTCCTCGGCGGCGCCATCGCTGGCAAATTGATAAGCCGTCATGTTGAGAACATCGACGATCCCGTTAAAATCCGTCTCCCGCCCAATCGGGAGCTGAAGCGGGACGATTCGCTCGGAGAAATTATCCCGTAGTTGCTCCAAAACCTTAAAGAAGTCCGCATTTTCCCGATCCATTTTATTAATAAAAGCAATTTTCGGAAGACCGTAATTACGCGCATACTCCCAGACCATCTCGGTTCCCACTTCAACGCCGCTGACTGCTTCGGCGACAACGATCGCTGAATCCGTGGCGCGGAGGGCAGCATGGACTTCACCGACGAAGTCAAAATATCCGGGGGTATCGAGAAACTGAATCCTTTGATCCTTCCAATAGAGCGGGGCGATGGCTGAACTGATACTGACGCGTCTTTCCCGTTCTTCCGGCTCAAAATCGAGAATACTGTTGCCGTCGTCGACGTTCCCCCGACGCTTGGTTGCACCCGCAAGGAACAACATACTTTCCAACATGCTGGTCTTACCGGTACCGCTGTGTGAAATCAAAGCAACGTTTCTGATCTGTTCGACTGCATGGTTCGGCACTGATGATCTCCTCCTCTAATAATCAATAGCGTTGTCCCTAATTCCTAAACCGTTTTCCGGTCCAATCATTCATTCTGAAGACGGTTTCAATGCATCACGGGTGTAGTTTCCAGCCGGGTTCCATAAGAGCCAGCTGTTTATCTCATTCGCGTATGTTGCATCGATCTGGGCACGAACTTCCGCACGCCCGTAATGAATGCCCCAGGAAAAATCTTGGAGCCAAGGGCGAAGATAGGCATCGCCCCGTCGGTTCCGCTTCAGTGCATCCCTCATGGCATAATCAACGGTCTCAAACGGGGCCGCATTCGGGTTCGAAAGGCCATAAATATTGGGCCCATAATGAGAAGGATAAACCATTGGGGAAATGTAATCGCAATATTTGACCGTGTCCTCCCATCGCTGACCAATCCCCATCCCATTGCGGACCGTGGTTACCATTCCAAAGATGTCGGCAGAACTTCGGCCGCCGGCACTGAGAATAGTCCAGTGAGCCTCACGAAGAAAATCATGGATTACTTGTGTCTTTTCACGGTGGGGATCTTCGAACGGATAAAGGACATCATGCATATCGCCATCCGAGGGAAAGCGAACATAATCAAACTGGACTTCATCGAAGCCCTTTTCGATCACTTCTTGCGCAATTTCAATATTATAATCCCACGTCTCACGTTCGTAGGGATCCACCCAGTAGGATCCTGACGAGTCAATCCAGGGCGTATTGCTTGCCGCCCCAAGGACTGCTAAATCCGGTCGGGCCTGTACCAACTTCGAGTCTTTAAATACCACCACGCGCGCGATGGAATAGATCCCTTCCTCGTTTAACCGCGAAACCAAGTCACCCAGATCACCCATCCGGGCGTCGATAGCTTCGTAGGAATTGGGTGCTTCGAGTTGGCTCTCATACGTGATCCATCCATCATCATCCTTAACATCGATGACGAAAGCATTGATTTCGGTCTGCCGAGCCAGGTCCATATAGGACGACATGCGCTCCTCATCCCCGATAAACCGGCTGGGGAGATAGATCCCTCGTATGGGTTCCTTATATTCTGTCTTGACATCTTGAACGATTCTTGAAATTTCCGCGGACTCCGGTACCCATAGTTGTTCATCTGATGACGCTGCCGCCACCATATTGCTCGAAAACAGCGCCCCAAGAAAAAGCGAGGTAAAGATGATGAAAATCATTAGGAAGGAGGCTAAAAGAGGATAACACTGCGTTCGGACTCGAAAGGGCCTCTGACCTCTAGCGACGCCAAATACTCTCACACGCATCGATCCCTTCATCCTATTCAGGAAACCGGTAACAGTATAACACGAGACAATAATCACCAAAAAGCACTGCCAAACGCTGGGGTCACCCCAGAACACATGCTCGGACAATCCACCTGAATCGCTCGATTTGCTTTCTCGACGAACACGGAGAACTAGCGGGCAAATAGAGGGGATCCACGATGACCAAATATAGGAGATGTGCGCCTAGCAGGACTCGAACCTGCGCTCCCGGCTCCGGAGGCCGATGCTCTTTCCAACTGAGCTATAGGCGCTTCTAAGCACATTATAAATGAGGTGTTAGTAAGAGACAACATCTTACCTCCACCGGCTGGATCAGGGCTTTTTTGGGGCACAAAACTAACGATTAATGATCAAAAAAGCACCGAGCATGAGAAAAATGCCCCCGGCAACAAGCCGCAGGTATTCAGCTGGCACCACGCGCGAGATTGCTGCACCAAAAAAGACAGCAAGAAACGTACTAAAAATAAGCGCCAGCGACGCCCCCAAAAACACCGACAAAGGCGAACCGCTTTCAGCGGAAAGTAACATCACCGCTAATTGGGTCTTGTCCCCTATCTCAGCCAAGAATACTAAACCAAAAATGCCTGCAACCAGTCGCCATTCTATCTCGCGATCCCTCCCAGTGCTGAAATGATCTTCATACGTCGGCTCGCCAACCCTCCAGCGCAAAGCAAAGGACTATTCCGCTTCTTCTTCCGCTTCCTCTTGCAGGTCTTCTTGGCATGTCGGGCAAAGTCCATAGAGTTTGAGTTCATGATCAACAATGCTGTAGCCCAGGCGCCTAGTAACTTCCGCCTCCACCGCGCCGAGGAGGTCAGCATCCACCTCCTGGATTTGATCACAGCTGACACACACGACGTGATGGTGATGATGTACCTCACCGGTAAACTCATATCGAATTCGACCATCACCAAAACTTATCCCTCGCACCAAATCGAGCCGTTCCAAGAGTTCAAGGGTCCGGTAGACGGTCGCAAGTCCCACCTCCGGATCCTGCTCCCGAACAAATTGATACAGTTCTTCCGCTGACAAATGTTCTTTCTCGTGCCGAAGCAAGGTGGCGACAATAATGCGCCGTTGCCGCGTAAGTTTAAAGTCCTCATCTCGCAAGATACGGTAAATCCGACGCTCTTCGTGTGACTCCGCCATCACTCCTCACCCCAATCCATGGTTGGGGCCGATGAATCTTGTCATCCACCCCAACCTCTCAGAATCCGATTCTTTCTTTGGGCCCGTTTATCCCAAACGCTCCCTGAGAATATCATCCAGGGTTGGCGTTCCAATCTCCTGGAGCTCATACCGGATTCTTAATGCAGGTTTGTCGATTTCGAGTAACCGTCGCAAGTCGATGGGTGTCGCAATGATGACCAATTCGGCATCGGTGGCCTGAATGGTAGCCTCTAGATCCTTTATCTGCTTCGCACTATAGCCCATTGCGGGCAACAGCGGTCCGGTTCCAGGATAATCCTGGAATGTTTGGTCAATGCTTCCGACGGCAAACGGCCTGGGATCGATGATTTCAGCAGCCCCATATCGCTTCGCCGCTATCACACCATAACCATAGCTCATTTCGCCGTGGGTAACGGTTGGGCCGTCCTCAACCACCAACACACGCTGATTCCGGATCTGATCCGGGTCTTCTATAAACAAAGGCATCGCCGCCTCGATAACTGCAGCACTCGGATTGAGTCGACGCACATTTGCTCGGACCTCCTGAATCCCGTCTGGATGTGCCGTATCCACACGATTGACAATAACCACGTCAGCACGCCGAAGGTTGGCTTCACCGGGGTGATACCTCACTTCGTGGCCGGGACGATGTGGATCAGTGACCACGATCTGAATGTCCGGACGATAAAAAGAAAAATCATTATTACCGCCGTCCCAAAGAATAACGTCGGCTTCTTTCTCCGCCTCTCGAAGAATGGCTTCGTAATCGATTCCCGCATATACAATCAAGCCAAGATTCAGGTGCGGCTCGTATTCTTCGCGTTCTTCAATGGTGCAGTCGTGCCGCTCTAGGTCCGCATATTCCGAAAACCGCTGAACGGCCTGTTTGCTGAGATCACCATAAGGCATGGGATGGCGAATAACGACCACTTTCTGCCCCATCTTCTGCAACGCTTGGGCGACTCGGCGCGAGGTTTCGCTCTTTCCCGCGCCCGTGCGAACCGCATTGACAGCAACCACCGGCTTTGAGGATTCCAACATCGTTTTTGATGGCGGCAATAAACGGAAACCGACACCAGCTGCCAGCACTCGCGAGGCACGATGCATCACATATTCGTGAGAGACGTCACTATAAGAAAAGACAACTTCGTCGATTTGTTCATCCCTTAGGAGAACTTCGAGTTCTTCTTCATCTCGAATGGGGATCCCATTCGGATAGTGTTCTCCTGCCAATTCGGCTGGATACAACCGTCCGTCTATATCCGGAATTTGGGTGGCGGTAAACGTAACCACTTCATAGTCTTCTCGATGGCGAAAAAACGTATTGAAATCGTGGAAATCACGTCCGGCCGCTCCCATAATTAAGATTCGCGTTTTCAATGAAATGCAACCTCCTCGTCGTCTATCCTACATGGTTAGTGCCATGATGGCCTTTTGGGCATGAAGTCGATTTTCCGCTTGATCAAAGACAACCGACATCGGACCATCAAGGATCGCTTCGGTCACTTCTTCACCTCGATGAGCCGGGAGACAATGCATAAAGATTGCATCCCAGCGCACGTGCTGCCATAACGGTTCATTGACCTGAAAGTCCGCCAGCTCGTCTAAACGCTTCGCTCCCTCCTCTTCTTGTCCCATACTAGCCCAAACATCCGCATAAACAACATCGGCATCCGATACTGCCGCTTCGGCATCGTTGGTCACTTCAAGCTGCGCGCCGGTCCAGCGCGCGTCTTCACGTGCTTGCTCCATAATTTCCGCGCTCGGCTCATACCCACGCGGCGCTCCCACCGTCACATGCATCCCGGTTTTCGCCCCTGCAAATAGAAGGGAGTGGACCATGTTGTTTGCCCCATCCCCAACAAAAGCAAGTTTGATTCCCTCAACCCGTCCCTTTTTCTCAGAAATGGTCAATAAGTCCGACAAAGCTTGACAGGGATGCAGCAAGTCCGTCAGCCCATTGATGACCGGTATGGATGAATGCGCCGCCAGATCCAGCACATCCTGATGGGCATGAGTCCGAATCATGATTCCGCTCAAATAACGAGATAGCACCTTGGCGGTGTCTTCGATGGTTTCGCCTCGTCGAAGTTGTAACTCTTGACTACTTAAGAACAGTCCCATGCCACCGAGCTGCCAAATGCCAACCTCAAACGAAATACGCGTTCGTGTCGACGGCTTACTAAAAATCATCCCCAGCGTCTTGCCTGCCAAAGGACGATCCATCACCCCCATCGTCGACTGACGTTTCAAAGAATGGGCCGTGTCGAGAAATTGGCGCACTTCTTCGGACGTGAAGTCATGCAAAGAAACGAAATCTCGGCCCTTTAACGATACTGCCATTTTACCTCTCCCCTTTCCTCGGGTTTCTCCGCAAAATGATTCCGCTTTCGGTTTTACAGCGTTTACAGTTTCCCAATGCGGTGAGGCCTTCATTCTGAGTCCTATACCCTTCCCGCCGCACCAGTCGCTGCCCGCAATTCGAGCAATAACTGTCACTTGCTCCGGGAACCCATATGTTTCCCAAGTAGACATTATTCAATTCTTGCATAGCCTTTTCCTTCAATTTCAGCAATGTTTTTTTGGGCGTCGGTGGCACACTCATACGATAATTGGGATAATAGCGATTAAGATGCAAGGCAATATTCGGATCCAAACTCCGGAGCCACTTTGCAAACGCCAAAAATGTCGCTGGATCATCCGTTCCGCCTGGAATGACAAGATAAGTGACTTCCACGTGAAGCCCTGCCGTAACTGCTGCTTCCACGTTTCGCACCACAGGCTCGAGGGAGCCGTCGCAAACGTCTTGATAAAAGGCCTCAGTAAACCCCTTGACGTCCACATTAACGGCATCGATTACACCCAATAAATCCTTCCAAGGCCTTGCATTTATAAATCCATTCGTCACCAAGATGTTATGATATCCGGCCTCTTTAACCGCGGTCCCTAACTCCATCAAATATTCGTACCAAACGACCGGTTCAGAGTACGTATAAGCCACGCCCACGCATCCCGTAGCAGCGTATTGGTCGAGTAACCCAACGAGTTCCAAAGCCGAAAGCGCCTTCGGCGGTGAGGAAGGTGCTTCCTTGACGCTCTGTGAAATCGTCCAGTTTTGACAAAACCGGCAGGCCAAATTGCACCCCAAAAAACCCAGCGAGAGGACTTGGTGACCCGGCATATAGTGATAAAGCGGCTTCTTTTCAATGGGATCCAGGGCGATCGTGGCGACATGCCCCGCGAAGGGAAGCCGGATGGCGCCGTCCATATTTTGCCGGACCCCACACCGACCGAAATCGCCTTTCCTCAACTCGCACAGGTGCGGGCAGAGATGGCATCGGAGAAGGAGTTCGCCTTTTGCCGCGGATCGCTCACTCTTCCTCATATCGCGTCACTTCAAATCGTTCCAGCCGAATGTCCCTATCGTTGGGATCGATGCCTGCTTTTCGGCAAGCAACCTGAACTTGTTCCAATGCTTGCCGAATACCTGGTAAGTTAGGGAGAAGCAAACCTCGCCGCTTTCCCTTCGAGACGATGACACCAAACCGCTGGGGGTCTAGGTCATCCAATGAACTGATCACTTCTGGTTCCTTTAAAATATCGACCGAACAGCTAAGATTGGGTAATTCTTCTCGATCGATCGGAGCAAACCGAGGGTCTCGCATTGCAGCACTGACGGCATTTTCGATGATCTCATCAACGACTTGGTTTTTGACCGGGGAAACCGTCCCAATACAGCCTCTTAGTTCCCCCTGTTTTTTAAACGTCACAAATACCCCCGCCGAACACTGCATCCAAGCCGGCATAAAGGGGGGAGTTCTGAGCTTTTCACCTTGCTCTATATATTGGATCGCTGCCTGTCGCGCAATCGCACAGGGGTCGAGTCGCACAGACATGGAAGCAACAGCATATCCCACTCCAAAGGGCCCTTCATAGGAGAGTCGTTTAATGGAGAAATCTCGATGGCGGATGGCCCCCAACCCGACGAGCAAGGGATTGAACCCGCACTGGCGAGCTTGTGCTACAAGATCATGCGGCAGATCAAACAAGCCGTCAATATCATGGTCATCAAGTTTTTGAACCAATGCTTCGTCGAAAACTTTTCCTCGAGGCTCGTAACCCGCCGGCGCATCGGGGCTTAAGGAGTGTGAAAGATCACCGCTTACGAGAACGAGTACCCGAAGTCGCAGGGACTCTGCGGTTTCATTGATAACCCGTCCAAAAGCAGCCAGTTCGTCCCGATCTAAATCCGGATACCCGATCATTACCCACGGACAGTCTATCGGGAAAAAATGAAGGGGAATGACGCTACCGTGATCCAACCGCCGTGCAAACCTTTCATCCCGGATCGCCTTTGCTGACAAAGCGTGTCTGGTGGCTTCTCCTTGGAGTTGATGGACAAAGATCCGGTCAATCGGCCCGTCAACATGGACCTCCGGCGCCCCAAACATGCTCAGATCACCCGATGCCCGCTCGTTATCAAGAATAGGGACGGTGCCGGGCACTGTTGGGCCGTGAGGAGAAATGACAACGACACGATCCGGTGCTAACTGCAAAATCCAACGTGCTAATTCGTCCATTGCCGATAAGGTCTTCGTCAGATGACGTGTTTCGTGGCCGCCCACCTCTCGGCACATAATGGGAGGATGCGGCACCAACCCAACACCAAGAACACCATGCGCCATGGTATCACCCCTTAGGTCAAGGATACCTTATTTCAGCCGCCTCCGACAGTCGGACCGACATGCTGACGGTCCACTTGATGGGTCCTAAACTCGACTACCTCCAAGGACGTGTAGGCAACAAAAGCGACCGTGGAGATCTTGTTGCCGTGGCAACCGAACCGCCTGAGCCTCCTTGATCTCGAGTTGTGAAAAGATTATGGCTACAACGATCCTTGCCCGATCTTTCTAAGTTGCGTTTCGCTTTTATCGCGGCACCAATACCGCATCCAGCGAGCGCTAATGTGCGGTTCGCCGTCCAATGCATAAGAAGAAAGGCACATTCCCCCCACCGAATTGGATGAGCTTCCTGTGCCAAATTGATTTCGGTATTTGCCCGAGATTCTGCTTTTCTTAACGCTTGGAGAACTGAGGTGCTTTGCGCGCCTTTTTCAAACCATACTTCTTACGCTCCGTCATGCGTTGATCACGAGTAAGGAGGCCTTCGGCCTTTAAGCGTTTCCGCAATTCCGGTTCAACCTCAGTGAGCACACGCGCAATTCCGTGTCGTAGCGCACCGGCTTGTCCTGAGATGCCACCACCGTGAACCTTGGCGATAATATCATATTTGCTCAGGGTATTGGTGATTCTCAATGGAGTTAAGACATCAACTCGTGTCGTTGCCAGCGGGAAATAATCTTCCAACTGACGATCATTGACGATAACACGGCCCTCACCGGGCACCAATCGCACCCGAGCAACGGACGTCTTGCGCCTGCCGGTCGCCCAATGTTGAAGAGTTGCCAACACAATCCCTCCTTTCAGCTAAAGATTTAAGATCTAAAGATTAAGATCAAGCGGTTCCGGTTGCTGTGCTTCGTGCGGATGATCCGAGCCGCGGTATACTTTTAGTTTCTTTAGCATCCGTCGGCCGAGTTTGTTCTTCGGAAGCATCCCGCGGACTGCTTTTTCCACCACGAATGTTGGCTTGGTCTTGATTAAATCCCGATAGGCAGTTGCACGCAATCCACCCGGATATCCACTATGTCGGTAGTACATTTTTTGCTCCGGCTTACGGCCCGTTAAATCGACCTCTGAAGCATTTAGCACGATCACATAGTCGCCGACATCCACATGCGGAGTAAATGTTGGCTTATGCTTTCCCCGCAAAATGCTTGCCACGTTCGTCGCCAAACGTCCAAGCGCAACTCCTGAAGCATCAACCACCCACCACTTTCGCGAAACGTTATCTTCTTTCTCCATGTACGTCGTTCTCAATTGCGCCCCTCCTTCCGTGCCTCTAGCGCATATCCACGATTCTATCGCCAATTACGCCAACCGTCAATTCTTCGCCAAGACGCGAGCTAAAACCACTCAGTAATGCACCCTCATTAAGAACAACCCCTGGGCGGGTGCGGTCGGCCCTGCCCGCGAACGATCCTTTTCCCGCAAAATCCGCTGGACATCGGTCTCCAAAATGGCGCCTCGTCCTACTTCTACTAGTGTTCCCACAATACTGCGCGCCATTTTGTACAAAAACCCATCAGCCACTAAGTCAATCAGCAAATACTTCCCTTTACGCCGAACCCACAGCAATCGTAAATTCCGCACCGTATGACGGACGGGCCTCCCCGCCACTTGAAAAGCGGCAAAGTCTTGCGCACCCAGCATTCGCTTCCCCGCTTTTCTCATCTCGCAAAGATCAAGATGATCCCGTACATGCCATACAAAACGCCGGGTAAACGGTGATGGCACCCGATCTTGAAGTATCACGTAACGATAATGTTTCCACTTTGCTTGCCGAACAGGGTCAAAGTGATCCGACACCTCATCGGCCTTTCGCACCACCAACTCCGCTGGCAATCGCTGATTGACCGCAAAAGGCCAGCGTTCCTCCGGAATGGGCAACGAGGGGAAGAAACAAACCACTTGCTCCCTAGCATGAACCCCTGAATCCGTCCGCCCAGCACCTCGAACTTCCGTTGGCGCCCGGTTTAATTCGGACAGTGCCGCTTCCAATACCGACTGGACAGTGGGTTCTTCCCGTTGTCGCTGAAACCCGTAAAAGGCACCACCATCATAAGCCACCGTCAATCGTATCTGCATGAGCATCACACCATCAGAGCAGCACTAAACCCTAATGCCAGGGTTAAAGCGGCTGCTGCATCCAACTTCTCCATGTGCAGCACTTTGAACCGTGAACGTCCCTCACCACCACGATAGCATCTTGCTTCCATGGCCAAAGCCAAATCGTCCGCACGGCGAAAGGCGCTGATAAAGAGCGGTACGAGCAAAGGAATCATATTTTTTGCCCGCTGGATAAAACTTCCCGTCTCAAAATCTGCCCCTCGCGCCATCTGCGCTTTCATAATTCGTTCGGCCTCATCCAACAAGGTCGGGATAAACCTTAAAGCAATGGTCATCATCATCGCAAGCTCATGGGCCGGAACGCCAATACGCTTAAAAGGTCCCAACAAATACTCAATCCCATCGGTCAGATCAATGGGGGCCGTCGTTAACGTCAGCATTGATGTCGTCATAATCAAAAGCAGCAACCGTGATGCCATAAAGCCTGCCTGCAAAAGCCCTTCCTCCGTAATGGATAGCGGACCGATCCGGTAGAGGAGTTCGCCCGGTGTCATGACGGCGTTTAACATCACCGTCAGGACAATAATAAATAGGATTGGCCGAAGGCCACGTGCGAGCATCCGCAAGGGAATCTTTCCCAGCACGGCAATTATGGCGGTTAATCCCGCCATGACCAAATACCCCGTGTAGGCACTGATGAGGAACAATACAATGACATAAGCCAGCACCGCAATAATTTTGGTGCGAGGATCCAATCGATGGATACTCGACTCAATTGGGAGGTATTGGCCAATGGTAATACTACCGCGCAGCATGATTATTCCTCCGAAGCAAATTGCCAAGCACTGTTACGGCTTCTTGAACTCGATAGATATGGGTCGGCACCGGCATTCCCCGATCACAAAGCCCCATCATGAGTTGGGTCACTTGGGGAACGTCTAAAGATAAACCCCGCATTTTGTCCATCTGGGCGAAGACCTCCCGGGTTGTGCCTTGCAGTATAATTGAACCCTCCGACATCACAATCACCCGATTGGCTAATTTCGCAATATCTTCCATACTGTGCGATACAATGATCAACGTCATGCCATCTTTATTAAGACGCAACAAATGATCCACCAAAGATTGGCGACCACGCGGATCAAGGCCCGCCGTGGGTTCATCCAAAATCAAGACGTCACACTTCATGGCCAACACCCCGGCGATGGCCGCTCGGCGCATTTGGCCTCCCGAGAGTTCAAATGGCGAACGCTCCAAAATGTCTTCCGGTAAACCGACTGCCTCCGCTGCCCATTTGACACGCTCTCCGATTTCCGATTCCGGCAATTGAAGGTTCTTTGGGCCAAAAGCAATATCCGCCCAAACCGTTTCCTCGAAAAGTTGGTGCTCTGGATACTGAAAGACCATCCCAACGTGGCGTCGCAGCTCGCGAAGATCCTTCTTCTTTTCCCCCACTTTGATAGAGCAAACCTGGACCGTTCCTTCTGTTGGTCGTAGTAGACCATTCATGTGTTGAAT
>SLMV01000099.1 GCA_007133365.1 Clostridia bacterium | reverse complement strand
ATCGAGGAAATTCGTGAGCGATCGCACCAGTGTGCGGCGGAACTACTAAAAGATCGCGGACCGAAGCGGAATGTGATGAAAAAGAAGATACGAAACATCCTAGGGAACTTTTTGTATCAGAAGCTCCATCGACGTCCAATGGTGCTGCCGATCATTATCGATATATCAGAGGATGACGACCTCATCGATGATGAATCCTAAATATCCGGTGTCCCGGCCGATTAGGGCTAGGATCCCTCGAATAGGCAATAAGGCCGTGCGCTATGGAAAGATCTAATGGAAGAGACAAGGCCTCGCGATGGGTCAGGCGCGAGGCAGACGGGGCATCAAGGAGAATCCCGTCTGCCTCGCGAAATAACCGGTAGGAGTCGGGAATGATCAAACGTTGGTTCTTCTAACAAGAATCCGAAGGGGAGGAGGCGCCGCATGAACCGGTCACGATCATCGAGAAAGAAGCGAAAGCCGTCGCGCTCATCGAGCGTAAATGAGCGGGTGCGCGGTGAGATCCAGGGGACCCTGACAATTTTGGTCAGTATCTTGTTGTTCCTCAGTTTATATCATCCCGGCATGGGATTCGTGGGCGCTTTACTGAAGGAGATGCTTGGTTGGATTCTTGGAAACGCCGCTTGGTTGATCCCGCTCGGGGTACTTGTCTGGGGCACGGCGCGCTTACTAGGTCTTCAGTTGGAACAAATCCGTCCCCGCCTTTTGGGCGGCTTGATTGCTACCACGGCCTGGGCCACGTTTCAACAGATTCGACTGGGCTTAGACCCCAATTTCTCTCCGGAATACGTTCAAGGGGGCGGCGGCATCGTCGGGAGCGCTTTTCACGCCTTATTAATTACCAGTTTGGGCGAATTGGGGACCCAAATTGTCCTGATGGCCGCGGCTATCGTGGCCACTTTACTTCTCGTCAATACGCCTTTTGCTCCGCTACTCGCTCGGCTGTCAAAAAAGATTCAAACGGTGGGAAAGCGCCCGCGAAGGCGCACATTGGTTTCATCGGGCGGATCGTCGTCGGAGATAAATCGTGCTGAGAAGGTCCAAATTCGTTCCTATACCCGTAACGAACAATTGGGCCGAACTCCACAAGCGAAATCCGGGGATTCAAGTGACAGGGAGACGGCGCCGGGCCCACAACGTGACAACGAACCGAGCCAATCGAAGGAGACAGAGCCGCAGGAGGATCCGGCTCCAGTCGGAATTGAACAGATGAGTATGGACTTCGACCAATACTATCAACTGCCCCCGACCGACCTTCTTACGCCGGGCACCCGGTCGCGTGGGATGGGTAATCAAGTGAAAGGCGAACTCAATCGCAAAGCCCGATTATTGGAAGAAACCCTTGAGGCGTTTGGAATTCGTGCCCGGATTTCTGAGATCAACCATGGCCCCACCGTGACCCGCTTCGACCTCCGGTTAGTGCCCGGCGTTAAAGTGAGTCACATCGTCAACTTGGCGGACGATATTGCGCTCAGCATGGCGACGACCGGCGTGCGCGTGGTGGCCCCCGTCCCAGGAAAATCCGCCGTCGGCATTGAGGTCCCAAACCGGCGGGTTGATGCGGTCAACCTCAGGGAGATCCTTGAAAGCCAAGCGTTCACGGCTTCTAAGAGCGAGATTACAATCGCACTTGGCACCGATATTACGGGGCGGCCTTTGGTCACCAATCTCGAGGACCTCCTGCACGTTTTAATTGCCGGCTCGACCGGATCGGGTAAGAGCATCTGTATCCGCTGTTTGATCGCCAGCATCCTATATAAGGCCCGGCCCGATGAAGTGAAACTTTTGCTGATTGATCCCAAAGTGGTGGAGTTTATGTCCTATGATGGACTTCCGCATTTGCTTGCACCGGTGGTCACCGATGCCAAAAAAGCGGCCGGGTGTTTGACCTGGGCGGTGAAAGAAATGGAACGGCGCTACCAGCACTTTGCCGAATCCGGTGTACGCGATCTCCCGAGCTACAATCGCCGGGCCCAAGAACGAGGGGAACGCGCGATGCCACGCATTGTCGTTGTCATTGATGAGCTGGCGGATCTGATGACCGTTGCTCGGGTTGATGTCGAGGATGCCATTCAACGATTGGCTCAGATGGCACGGGCTGCTGGAATTCACTTGATCGTGGCAACTCAACGTCCCTCGGTCGATGTTATTACCGGCGTTATCAAAGCTAATATCCCATCGCGGGTCGCCTTTTCGGTTTCGTCTTCGGCGGATTCAAGGACCATTTTGGATGCCGGAGGCGCTGAGAAACTGATCGGCCAAGGTGACATGTTGTTTTCACCTGTGGGGCGTGACAAAGCCATTCGCGCCCAAGGCAGTTTCTTATCCGATGGCGATTTGGAAAAACTCCTTAAGTATGCCAGCAGTCAGGCCCAACCCCGCTATCGGGACGACGTGATACAGGCGGCCGATTCCGGCGAATCGTCGACCTCCTTCGATCGCGATGCCGATGAGAAACTCGACGAAGCCATCGCCATCGTTCTCGAGGCCGGCGAAGCCTCAGTCTCCATGCTGCAGCGCCGCCTCAGAGTGGGGTATACTCGCGCGGGTCGGTTGATCGACACCATGGAACAAATGGGGATCGTCGGCCCCTACCAGGGATCAAAAGCCCGGGACGTTTTGACCACCCCATCCCAGTATTGGCAAGAAAACTCGGAGCCTGATGACACCGATGAGGAAGCCGATCTCAATTCCCAGGAGGTAGAGGATGATCGGTAGATCACGCGTTCAATATCTCGTTCGAGCTGGACTGATCGCCGCCGTTTATGTTGCCCTCGTCTATGCCTTTCGCCCCATCAGCTTTGGTCCCGGACAAATTCGCGTAGCGGAAGCACTGGCCGTTTTGCCTTTGCTTGAGGCCGCAGCGGTGCCCGGGTTGGGTGTTGGCTGTCTGCTGGCAAATCTATTGGGGGGTATGGGGCCCTGGGATATCTTTGGCGGGAGTGCAATTACCTTTTTGGCGGCTTACTTGACCTGGCTTTCGGGCCGTTTCTGGGTCGGGATTTTGCCCCCAATCCTGCTCAACGGATTTGGCGTCAGCGCCTATTTAACCTTCATTACGGGCGTACCGTATTGGCTGTTGGTCGGACAGATCTTGTTCGGGCAAACCGTGGCTGTCGGCTTAATCGGTGCTACGATCTACCTGGGCTTACGCCGGCTGCAACCCGTGTTGAATCTTAATCAACGTTATACCTATTAGGACCCGTGGTTTCGCTCATATCCGCAGGGATACCATTTTCGGCGCTTGCGGACGATCCGAAGTCATAAGCGAGACCTAAAGATCGGTTTTGGATATCGACGATATCGTGACATCTTCGGGAGGGGAACATGAACGACCGACTGCTCGCCGTGGATTTGGACAACACGCTATTGGATAGACGAAATGGCGTAAATGCCACCGCTCGCCGTGCGGTCCAATTGGCCCAGGACCACGGTGTCATCGTTTGCATTGCCACCGGTCGGACCTATCAGTCCGCCTGTCGGTTTAGTGAAAAGGTGGGGGCGCTCGGTCCTGTCATTGCCAACAACGGCGCCGTCATTTGCTCGCAAGCGGGCGAGTTTCTCTATGAAAAGATCCTCCCCAATGAGACCGTCAAACGCATCCTCTATAATACCCAAGACGTGCCATATTTGACCTACATCTATGCCAAAGAAGGGGTCTATGTCCGCGACCCCGAAGGAGTCGCCACCCCTCATTACGCGAGGGCTTTAGAAATTGAAATCAAAAGCGACTCCATCTTTCGTCACCATCCTAATCCCCGCATTTACGGACTATCTTTCCGAATTCCATCCCAAAATGCAGAGCAAGCGGAACATTGGTGGCGAAAGCAATTGCCCGAAGATGTCCAGGTCGTCTCAACCGTCCCAACCCTGCTTGAAGTTTTGCCAAAACATGCCTCCAAAGGACGCGCGTTGAGATGGTTGTCCAAGCAGTATCATATTCCCCGCGAATCCGTTTTTGCCATTGGTGACGGCCGGGGGGATCTCGACATGATTGCATTTGCGGGGGTCGGGATGTTGGTGGCCAATGCGGATCCTTCGCTTTATCACTATGCGGATCACATCACGTGCGCTCCGTATGCTTGGGGCGTTCTTGAGCTGGTGGAAAACTATATCTTGTCCTTACCCGCCTCCAATTAAGGTGGCAAAGGTCAAAGCGGAAGGAGTCGTGACTCGACGGTGTCAAAGATGGAGCCGATGGGACCGATCGACTATTGGACCGTCAAGAACAAAGGAGCGGTGGAAGTCGTTCGTCGAAAATCACGATTCATCGGACGTGCTCAACATATTCAGAGCCAGTGTGCATTTGAGCAATTGCTCGATGCCCAACGAAATGCCTATCCCAATGCGGGCCATCACGTCTTTGCCTACCGATTGGGTGTCGAGGTCCCAAATGAACGCTGTTCCGATGATGGGGAACCCTCTGGCACGGCGGGGCAACCCCTCCTTCATTTATTAAAAGAGAACGAGTTGGTTAATGTTGCCATTATCGTCAGCCGCATCTTTGGCGGCACGTTGCTCGGAACCGGTGGATTGGCCCGGGCCTATACACAAGCCGGGCGTCGCGCGCTGGAGGAAGCCGTCCCGGAGCGACGGATTTTGCATCAAAAATTTGTGCTTCAAATCCCTTATTCCGTCTGGGGTCCGCTTGAATATGGCTTTCATCAACGCCGGCTTTTCGTCGAAGACATCGAATATCGTGATCATATTTCGATCACGCTGTGGGTGCCAATGACAAACGTGACGGCCTTTGAAAAATGGATCGCCGAGAGTACTTCGGGCCAGATTGCGCCGGACAGGAAGGAGCAGGCCTACCTTTCGCGAACAAACTAATCAGCGCGATTATCCACTAACATACCGATAACCAATGCTCAGAAGGGAGTGCGGGTTGTGAAAGGACGCAATTTGTTAATGATACCGGGACCCATCGAATTCAGCCCCCGCGTGCTGGCGGCGATGGCCGAACCCACCACCAGCCACGTGGCCCCAGACTTTATCGCCTGTTTCGGGGACTGTCTTCATCGGATGAAGGAGGTCTTTATGGCCCCTTCCTATCAGCCATTCGTAGTGGCCGGCTCTGGGACGTTGGCGATGGATCTCGCCGCGGCCAATCTGGTGGAACCGGGAGATGAGGCTTTGATTATCAATTCCGGTTACTTCAGTGATCGAATGGCGGATATCATGAAGCGTTATGGGGCCTCGATCACCGTGCTTCACGGGGATCAGGTTGGGGATATTCCCAGCGCCGACGAAGTTCAAGATGCCCTCGAGGACAAGACGTTCCAATTCGTTTGTATCACGCAGGTGGACACCTCTACGGGCGTCCTCGCCGACGTCAAAGGCATCACAAAGGTAGCGAAGGCAGCCGGATGTCTCACCCTTGTCGATGGGGTTTGCGGCACCGGCGGCGCGGAATGTCGAACGGAAGAATGGGGGGTCGATGTCTACTTCACCGCTTCCCAAAAAGCCCTGGGCGTACCTCCCGGCTTGGCTCTTTTGGTTGCAAGTGACCGCGCCATGGAGAAGTTCTTCAATCGGAAGGACGCGGTGGCCAACTACTACGCTGATTTCGCCAACTGGTTGCCCATCATGAAAGCCTATGCCGAGGGCAGCCCGGCTTATTTCGGTACGCCGCCGGTCAATCTGATTAATGCCCTTAAGGTTAGCCTCGACGAAATATTGACAGAAGGAATGGAGAACCGGCTTCGCCGTCATCGGCACTTGGCCCGGGCCTTTCGGGCCGGCCTCGGGGCGCTCGGCTTTGAACCCGTGCCGGTTCGCGAGGAATTGCTAGCACCCACCTTAACCGCGGCTTACTATCCCAAAGGGGTGCCGTCCACACTGCCCAAGAAGATTATCGAACAAGGCGTCATCACCGCGACGGGGCTCCATCCGAAGATCAAAGATCAATACTTTCGAGTCGGTCACATGGGCATTTGTAATGCCTCGGACATCATAAGCACGCTGGCTGCTATCGAACGCGCCCTGGTGGGAGAGATGGAGTTTTCGAAAGGTGCCGGCGTTACCGCGGCTCAAAGCATCCTTTATTCGGGGGGATCGTAAGGGAACAAGCCCATCAGAGGCCAAGAGATTCGGTAAAGGAGTCACAAGATGCGAGACTGGGTCAAGATCATCGGTTCAACCGAAAGCCCGTACACCCAAGCGGCGCATGATCGGTGGGATCAGACGGTTGTCGAGTTTCCGAGCCGTCAGGTTAAGGTTCAACGAGGCGACCGGCTCCTTTTATATACCGGACATCCGTTAAGACGCTTTATCGGCGTTTGCCGCGTCCGTGAGACGCCACAGCCTCTTACCGCTTCGGAGGATGGCTTGGCCTCATCGTGTTCCGTTTTCGCCCAACTTTGTCTCGAAGACATCGAAACCTATGGGGTGCCCTCGAATGAAGTATTTCCGTTGCCAAGTGGCCAAAAGTTGTTGGCGCTTCGACAAAAATCACACGTGCAAGTTCGACGGCTCGATGCCCATCATCTCATCGGGCATTTGCTCCGAGCCCTGACTCGAGAGCTGGAGGATCAAACGGACGCTTTGCTGCAGCGGTGTCTCTTCTCGAATTAGGGAGGGAAACGAAAAGAGGTCGGACCCCCTGACGTGCTGGTATTGCCCGACCTTTTTTCGGTTATTTTTTGTTAGCGATCGCT
>SLMV01000184.1 GCA_007133365.1 Clostridia bacterium | reverse complement strand
GGAATGGACTCTATCTGTATGAACCCAGCCCGGAGGCAATTCTGGACTACATCATTCCGCGTTATGTGGACAATGCCATGTTCCAGGCCCTCACCGAATCCAAGGCGAGCGAGCATGCCGCTCGGGTAATGGCCATGAAAAATGCGACCGATAATGCGGGCGATCTCATCGAGGATTTAACCCGAGACTATAACCGAGTGCGTCAAAGTCAAATTACACGAGAAATTTCGGAAATTGCCGGCGGCGCTGAAGCGTTATCGGCCGCTCGGGGCAAGTAAAAGGCGTAACTGGGGACGAAGGAGGCTGTATTATGGCAGAGGAGCGAACAGGCGAAGCGGCCACCCAAGATCCGACAGTGGGAACGGTCGTTCAGATCATGGGGCCGGTGGTGGACGTACGATTTGGAGGCGACCATTTGCCCAACATTTATAATGCGGTGACCATTGAGCGCCAAGACCAATCACCGTTAGTGCTCGAAGTCAATCAGCAGTTGGGGAATAATACCGTGCGTTGCATTGCGATGGACTCCACCGATGGAATCAAACGAGGGGTATTCGCGGTGGATCAAGAAGGTCCGATCACTGTGCCCGTTGGGCAGGAAGTGTTGGGCCGGATGTTCGATGTCACCGGCCAGCCGATCGACGGGAAGGACGCGACCACCGGGGAGCGCTGGCCCATTCATCGGTCCGCCCCGGCCGTGGCGGATGTTGACCCGTCCACTGAAATGCTGGAAACCGGTATTAAGGTCATTGATCTCATCGCCCCTTTTTCCCGAGGAGGTAAGGTGGGGTTATTCGGTGGTGCCGGGGTGGGCAAAACCGTTTTGATCATGGAGCTCATCCACAATGTGGCGTTCGAACACGGCGGTTTTTCGGTGTTTGCCGGGGTCGGCGAGCGCACCCGAGAGGGCAATGACTTGTACAATGAGCTATTGGAATCGGGGGTTTTGGATAAAACGGCGCTTGTCTTCGGACAAATGAACGAACCTCCTGGTGCACGATTTCGGGTCGGACTTTCGGGTTTGACCATGGCCGAATATTTTCGAGAGGAAGAAGGCCGCGACCTCTTGATGTTCATCGATAATATCTTCCGGTTCACCCAGGCCGGCACTGAGGTTTCGGCGCTTTTGGGACGGATGCCATCGGCGGTCGGATATCAGCCGACACTGGCGACGGAGATGGGCAATTTGCAGGAGCGCATCACCAGCACGCGCAAAGGATCGATTACCAGTGTGCAGGCCATTTATGTGCCGGCGGACGATTACACCGATCCGTCCCCGGTGACCACCTTTGCCCACCTTGACTCAACTGTGCGTCTTGAGCGCGCCATCGTCGAGCGGGGAATTTACCCGGCAGTCGATCCGTTGACGTCAACCTCCCGGATTCTAGACCCTGCTGTGGTGGGTGAGGAACACTATCAGGTGGCCCGTGGGCTTCAAGAGGTCTTACAGCAATATAAGGATCTTCAGGACATTATCGCGATCTTGGGGATAGACGAATTATCAGAGGAAGATAAGCGCATCGTCCAACGGGCCCGTAAAATTGAACGATTCTTGTCCCAGCCCTTTTTCGTGGCGGAGGTCTTCACCGGTCAACCCGGCATTTATGTGTCGGTTGAGGAGACGGTGAAAGGCTTTGCCGAAATCTTGTCCGGGGAACATGATGATCTCCCCGAGGAGGCCTTCTATATGGTGGGCACCATCGAGCAGGCGGTGGACAAAGGACGCAAACTGCTGGGAGATGAAGCGGATGAATCCTAATCAAGAGGGTCGAATGACGTTAAATATCATCACACCCACCGGCGAACACGATCCCCGTCAGGTGGCGTTCGTGGTCCTCCCGGGTGCCGACGGTTATTTGGGAATTTTGCCGCGGCATACCCCGTTGGTGACCGCGCTCAAACCTGGCGTCGTGATCTCCCAGGAAGAGGGAGGTCCCTTTGGGGAACCCGCCGAGCGTCACTATTTTGCCATCAGCGGTGGATTTGCTGAAGTGGCAGAGAACGTCGTCACCGTGTTGGCGGATACGGCGGAGCTCAGTGAGCAGATTGATGTGCAGCGGGCGCGTGATGCCTTAAGACGGGCGCGCCAGCGGCTTCAACAGCCGGAAGAAGAGACGGACGTGCTTCGAGCCCGAGTGGCGGTGGAGCGAGCAATGGCGCGTCTTCAGGCGGCCGAACAGCATGATCCCCGTCGTGGCAACGAATAAGATGCCGAAGAAGGGCCGAGCTGGTTTCGGCCCTTTTTTTGTGGGCCAAAGGGCGCCGATGATTTTCCCCTTTCGCTAATGATTGAACGCTGATGAACCGATAATGAAAAGTAGGGGCCTAGTTAAAGGCGCAAATGGGGCCGGTTCATGACAACCGGGATTATCGGTTTGGACCCATTGGGGCCCAAAGGCGTGAAAGGGGATGAACTTATGAATCGCGGAATTTACGCATCCGCCGCTTCCATGATGGCGAGTCAGCACCGTCAGCGGTTGATTGCCAACAATTTATCGAATAGTCATACGGTGGGCTACCAATCCCAAAAGGCCCACCTTTCGCCATTTGATCAAGCACTGATCCATCGATTGAATAACTCCGGTGGCCGGGAGGCGCTCGATGTTTTAAATCAGGGATCCCGGGTTTCGGGGGTCAGCACCAATCGCGCAAACGGTAATCTGGAGGCGACGGACCGCCCGACGGATTTGGCGTTGGACGGACCCGGTTACTTCCAAGTGGAGACCCCCGAAGGCATGCAATTGACCCGAGCCGGGCAGTTCAGCGTCGATGACGCGGGGTTTTTGGCTTCCCCGGAAGGGTATCGGCTGGTCATCGAAGACGGAACCGGGCAGGTGGGGAATGAGGCTTTTACGGTCACAGGAGAAGGTGTTGTCCGACAGGATGATGTGGTGTTGGGGCGCGTGCAAATTATTCAAGCCGACCCCGATGCTTCCGTTCGCGGTCCCGCCGGCTATTTCGAACCGCCGGACGGCGAGCCCGTGGCCGATACCATGACGGAAGATGTGACGGTCCGTCAGGGCTGGCTGGAACGGTCGAATGTGGACCCGGTTCAAGAGATGACTCAATTGCTGGCCACCCTTCGTCACTATGGGTTGAGCCATTCGGCACTTCAGATCCAAGATGGCAGCTTGGATCACCTGTTTCGTGTTCTCGAGAGTTTTTAGGAGGTATTGAATATGTACGGGGAAATGAGAACGTCCGCCTTGGGATTGAAGGCGAGCGAACTCCGGTTGCAGGCAACTGGGCACAACGTGGCGAATGTTAATACCCATGGATTTCGTCGACAAGAGGCGGGCTTTTCCGAACTGATTCAACAGCACATACGGGAACAACCCGTGCTTCGGCGAGATGAGGCCCAACTGGAGAGCCGCGGCGTAGAATTTGGGCGGCCGCAGGGGCTTCGGGCTCGGGATCTCATAGTAGAAGACCGGGCAGGCGCTTATCAACAGACGGACCGGCCGCTGGACCTCGCCGTGGAAGGTCGGGGGTTTTTTGTCCTCGGAAATGGGCGGGGTGAGGGGATGGGCTTGACGCGGGATGGTAATTTCCGTCTGGATGATGCGGGCTTTCTCACCAGTCATGACGGGTTTTATGTTTTGGATTCGGTGGGTGAGCCGCTTCAGCTGCCGGACGGGATGTCCGCGCGAGAGATTGCGATTTCTCCCACCGGCGAACTGGGCCGGGTGCATGATGATGGGACCGATGGCGCAGTTGAAATCGGTACCTTGGCACTTTGTGTACCGGAGTCGGGTCAAACGCTGACCCCGCTGGGCGACAATCGCTACGGCCTGTTAGCGGAGGATGATACCCAAGTCACCGGCGAATGGGTCCAGGCCGGGACGGAGGGTGCTGGTGAAATCCGGCAAGGGGTTCTCGAGCGTTCCAATGTGCATCTTGCGATCGAAATGGCCCGGTTGATCGAGGCCCAACGAAGCTTTCAGTTGAACAGTCGGGCGCTTTCGACCAGTGATCAGATGTTTGAAATGGCGCTTCACTTACGCCGGTAGAGGAAAGGGGATTCGTCTATGGTAGAATCGGAGATGTCGTTGCCGCTGCGATCGGCCGAAATTCGCGCTTTGATTCCGCATCGGTATCCGTTTTTGTTGTTGGATGCGGTGACGGCTTTTGATGCCGGAGAATGGGCCGAGGGGTATAAGATGATTTCCGAAAATGAAGCCGTGTTTCAAGGGCATTTCCCTGACCGACCTATCTTCCCCGGTGTCTTGATCATCGAAGCCTTAGCACAATTGGCCGCGGTTTGTTTTGCGGCCGAAAAGCAAGAATCCGACGGTCTCGGGGTCTTTGCTGGCATGGATCGGGTCAAGTTTCGCCGTATGGTGCTGCCCGGGGATCGTTTGGATCTTAGGATCGAGACAACAAGACGACGGGGGCCTTTTGTGCGGGTCCAAGCTCGGGCTTGGGTGGATGACGAGCGGGTAGCCGAGGGGCAACTTTCGTTTACGTTTCTTTCGGAATGATCGCGGTTTTATTGACCGGATAAGGGCGACGTGCTATACTGCCCTTCAAGATGGTGGATATAAAGGCTTATCGAGAGAAGGGTGAGGGTACTGGCCCCGCGACCCCTCAGCAACCGGCCAGGAGGCATCGGTGCTAATCCCAGCAGGGTAATAGGAAGTTCACCCTGACGGATGAGAGTTGGGCTCCTTCCTCGCCGAAGGAGTTTTCTTTTTTTAGATGACGGGAGTGAAAGCATGCGAAAGCGATATAGTCGAACGTATACGTCCGAATCCGTGACGGAAGGGCATCCCGATAAGGTGGCCGATCAGATTTCCGATGCGGTGTTGGACGCCATTTTGGGTGAGGACCCTTGGGCCCGGGTGGCATGCGAAACCTTGGTGACGACCGGGTTGGTCCTCATTACCGGCGAAATCACAACCGATTGTTATGTGGACATCCCCCGCCTGGCGCGGCAAACCATCAAAGACATTGGCTACACGCGCGCGAAGTACGGTTTTGATGGGGACACGTGCGCGGTTTTGACCGCGATCGATGAACAATCGCCTGATATCGCGCGAGGGGTGGTTCCCGATCAACAAGACGAGGACGACGAGGCGTATTTGAACGCCGTCGGTGCGGGGGATCAGGGCATCGTCTATGGTTATGCGTGTCGAGAGACCCCCCAATTGATGCCCCTTCCCATCACATTGGCCCATCAATTGACCCGGCGTTTGGCCACCTGTCGCCATCAGGGCATCCTGCCGTATCTCCGGCCGGATGGCAAATCCCAATGTTCGGTCTATTATCCGGAACGGTTGACCCCGGGTCATCTACAGGCGGTCGTCTTGTCCGCTCAACATCATCCGGACGTCGCATACGACGAGTTGGTCGACGGGCTTCGCCGGCATGTCATCGATGCAGTGATTCCCCCGGGACTGATCACGGAATCGACCGATATCTTCATCAATCCGACGGGCCGTTTTGTCATGGGTGGGCCCCAGGCGGATGCCGGACTCACCGGACGTAAAGTGATTGTCGATTCTTACGGAGGTCGGGCGCATCATGGGGGTGGGTGTTTTTCCGGAAAGGACCCCACCAAGGTGGATCGATCCGGTTCGTATGCCGCTCGCTATGCGGCCAAAAACATCGTTGCCGCCGGACTTGCCGATGAGTGCGAAGTGGAGATCGCCTATGCCATTGGCGTTGCTGCGCCGGTGTCGCTTCGGATCGAAACCTTTGGCACCGCCCGCATTTCAGAGGAACGCATCGAAGCCCTCGTCGATACCTTTTTTGATTTTCGGCCAGCGGCCATTTTGCGGGATCTCGATCTTCGCCGCCCCATTTATCAGGCGACGGCCGCGTACGGTCACTTCGGGCGGGACGACATTCAGGCGCCTTGGGAGGCGATCGATCGCGCCCTAATGTTGCGTGATGCGGCTGGTTTATCGGGTGAAATGGCCTCCGAGTAAGTTGGGGATTCGAAACGGGGCCTTTGAGCGCTTGATTTGCCCATTGCATACTCATCGGGGATTAGGATTGCCCGTATTTGACGAAAGAACGGACTGACGCTGTGCCTTCGTTGGGCCATAACCTTGTGAAAATGGGTGCCACCCTAGGGGACCTTCTCTATCCCGAGCCCGGGCAGTGTGTGCTTTGCGGGCGGATTTTGGTGCCGACTCAACCGGGGCTTTCGGACCTTTGTCGTAGTTGCGAATTACGTCTCGGGTCCATGTCCCAATTATGCCCCCTTTGTAAAGCCCCGATACCGCGTTATATGACCGGAGTTCCCGGTCATTTGACCCATCGTTGCCTTTCGCCCCCGGCCGAGCATCTGGAGTCGGTGTTGTTTTTTGGGATCGATGAGGGCCCTCTCCATCGCCTTTTGACAGCATTTCGTACTGGACGATTCCCTCACCTAAATCGAACCCTGAGTGCGATATTGACCCGTCTCCTTGAGCCCGTGCATCATCGCCCGACCGCCTTGGGTCTTCTCAGCGTAAGCGAGGTGGGGCGAACGTTAGCAAGGCCCATCGCGGTGAAATTGGGTTGTCCACTTTGGCATCAACCGCTTCATCACGGATCATGGAAGGTGATAAAAGCATACCTTGATCGACGTTTCGGGCGTGACGTTGCTCGGGGATTAAAGAAATGGGTGATCATTGACGATATATACACCGGAGAGGATGCTGTTTTACAGACCGCCCGTTATTTAGTCCGCGAACGAAATGCGCGGGTGATGGCAGCCACCATCGCGGTCAAGAAAAGGATATGAAATTGGGAGTAAATTGATGATAATGGGCAACCTTTG
>SLMV01000159.1 GCA_007133365.1 Clostridia bacterium | reverse complement strand
TGATTCCGAAAAAAGACGTCACACTGGGCGCTGTCTGTATGAAAGTGGTTCACGACAAAGCGGCCAACTTAAAACGCTACGAGACATTCATCGACGAGGCGATTGAGACCGGCGTGGATCTGTTGGTCTTCCCCGAGGTCTCCGTGCAAGGCTACCTGCGGAGCCCCCAGCTCGACGAAGCCAGTCCTTCAAAGCAGGAACAAATCGGCTACTATCGCCAGGAAGGCGAGAAGATCTCCGGGCCCGTCATTGCCAAGATCGAAGAATATACCCGAAAACATCGCATGTACATTCAGGTCGGCATGGCGGAAATCAATGAACCGGAAACCGCCATCTACAATTCCGCGGTACTGGTGGGTCCTCACGGTGTGGTGGGAGTCTTTCGTAAAGTCCATGCCCTCCTCGAGTGTCCCCCGTTTCGAGCGGGTTTGGATTTTCCCGTATTTGAGACCGAACTCGGGCGCATCGGTCCTTTCATTTGCGCCGATCTCGTTTTTCCCGAATCCCTCCGATGCATTGCCATAAAAGGCGGGACCATCGGCACCATGACCACCGCCTACCCCTTTACCGACGGTATCATGAAGCCGGGCGCGACACCGGAAAACGACTACAACGCCTATCTTTATCGCACCTATGCCAATGCCCAAGCCGCCATGAACCAAATGTGGCTGGTTCAGTCCAACCAGGTGGATCGATCGCCAGCCCCGGGCAGCGGTCCTTGCTTCGGCAACAGCCGCATCGTCTCGCCGTGGGGGAAGGAAGTGGCCGCCTGTGGATATGAGGAAGCGTTAGTGACGGCCACGGTTGATCTTCCCGGCGAGATCTACCGAGCCCGCATCCACAACCAGAGCCTCGCCATACGCCGCCCGGAACTCTACCAGGTGCTCACCCAGCAAGATGGCCCATCGGGCATCGCTTAAGCGACGGATGTTTTTTAGATCGGCACCGCCACTACCGAAAATGAAATGTCCCATCACCCACCAAAAGGCGAAACCGGAGGACGACCAGGATGCTCTGAGCACCGTTTTCCGATGCCACATCGACCCACCGGATGCAATGATCTTCGAAAGGCAGGTGCCAAAATGACCCAAGATCAAATGACCTCGCTCCTCCGACAGGGGAAGACCAGCGTGGTAAGAGACAAAAAGGCCGTCGCCAGCAGCTCGCACCCGATGGTCACGCAGGTGATTTTGGATGTAATGAGAGAAGGTGGCAATGCCGCCGATGCCGCCATCGCGGGCAGCCTGTTCCAAGCGGTCGTCGAACCCCACATGACCAATCACGCAGGCAGCGTCAATTTCTTGTTCTGGGATGCAAAAGAAGAGAGAGCCTATCAACTCAACAGCCTGGGCACCTTGGTGTCCGGACTCCCTCGTTTCCTGCCGATGCCCGAGCACATTGATCCCCGATGCGCTTGCATCCCCGGTTTTATGCCCGGGTTGGGCGCCATTTATGAACGCTTCGCCTCCCGGCCCTGGCCCGAACTCTGTCAACCGGCCATCGAGATCGCCCGCGAAGGGTACACCATGTATTCGTTTCAATACGCCCTACTGGATTCCACCTGGAAACAACGCAGCTACTTCCCCTCTTCCCGACAGATGTTTACCCCGGAGGGCTTTTGGCCCAACGTGGGCGATCGCGTGACCAACGAACCCCTCGCCCAAACGTTAGAAGCACTGGCCGCGGAGGGTCCCCAATACTTCACCACGGGCCGCTGGGGCAGGCGTTTTGTCGAGCGGGGCAACCAGCTGGGCTGGCCCATCAAGATCGAGGACATGACCGCGATACCGCCACGCTGGCAAGAACCCTTCATTTACGATCATCGGGGCCACCAGGTCATTCAAAGCAGTCCGCCCGAGCAAACCGGAATCTATTCCCGCTACGTGCTGGGGGTCTTAAGGGAACTCGGCATCGAGACCCTCGGCCACTACACCGAATCCGCCGAAAGCCTCTACCTGGTCGCCCACACACTCCGGTGGGTCGGTAACGAGCTGGGGCTACTCCATGACCCAAAACTGTTTGAGGTTCCGACAAAACAATGGGGGTCGGATGCTTATCATCGGATCGTCGCCCAAATCTTAAAGGGCAGTCAGCCGCGCGTGGATCTGACCGAACACGTGGAACTCACCGCCGGCGAGCGCGCCCTCTTGGCCGCCGAAATCCCCACCTCCGAGCGGGGCAGCGGGCCGGGCGCCAACAGTTGCGAGCTGAGCATCGTCGATCCCCAAGACAACTGGGTGCAGATGCTTCATACCGGACAGTCCGGGGGCATTCCGGGGGTCGTGGTGGATGGGGTGCCCATGAACGGCAGCAATGCCTGGGCGCATCTTCGCGATTTACGCGCCGGCATCATCGGTTGGACCACGGGTGGAGGAAGGATCAAAAGCGTCACCGGCAACACCCTGGTACTTCGCGACGGGAAACCTTGGCTCGGGTTGGGATCCCCGGGCTGGTGCAAAGTTGGCACCGCCCTGATGCTGCACAACATCCTCGATTTCGATATGGATCCCTACCAGGCCTCCGTCCTGCCAAGGATGTTCCCGCTCGATGACGATTACACCCTCGAAATCGAAAACCGCTTGCCCGAGACGGTTCTCGCCGGCATGGCCCAAAGCGGCATCCAGATCAAGCCGCTCAATACGTTCTTTTGGGAAATGGGATCCTTCCAGATCAGTTGGCGGGATCGGGACACAGGTCGGCTAAGTTCAAGTGCGGATCCGCGCCGGATTGGCACCGCCGACGGATTTTGATGACCTTTCGAAGGTGGTGCCGGGACGGACTTATTCGGCCCCACCGGTGATCCCGGGGCATGACGCCGAGATCGCCGGTGGGGTGTGGCCCCACCATTCAGAAGCCGAGGGAATCACACGAGCCGGTCAAAACCAACGCGGTCTTCAGTGCTTCGGGTACACCCAAGGGGAGCGTCGGGTCGCATCGGAATGGGTCCTTCTCTCCTTCCCCACGCTGAGGGCACCCGTTTGTCATCCTCCGGCAATGACCGGCACCAGCCCGACCTCATCGCCATCCTCCAACGGATGATCATCCGAGACCCGTTTATCATTGACCAGTCGGAAGGCCACCTCGGCCCGGGGAATGCCCAAGCTCTCAATGACTTCTGCCACCTTAGTGCCCGGGGTCACCTCCAGGGTGTGCTTTGCCTTTTGTTCCGGTGCGTCGTGCTGCAGGTGACCATATATTCTGACATGTATTGTGATCATGGCTGCCTCCTTACGCCGATAAAGCCGCCAGTGCTTGATCAAGGATGGTTAACGCTTCTTCGACCTCCGCAAGATTCACCGTCATTGGCGGGGCAATCCGCACCACGTTCCCGTATAAACCGCCCTTGCCAATCAACAATCCGCGCGCCTTGGTCGCTTCCATCAACCGGTGCATCTGTTCGGGGGCGGGTTCCTGCTCGGGTCCCACCAGCTCCACGCCCTGCATCAAGCCCATCCCGCGGACATCCCCGATTACCGGATATTTTTCCTTTAATTCCTCGAGGCCACGCCGCAATCGTGCACCCATCCGCTGAGCATTGCCCGGGAGGTCTTCGGCCGCCATCAAGTCGAGGGTGGCCAGGGCAGCCGTGCTCGCCACGGCATTTCCACCGAACGTGGAGATGGTGCTGCCCGCGCCCCGCCAGGCCTCGGCAATTTCCGGCGTCGTCAGGGTAGCTCCGATGGGAAACCCATTGGCCATGCCCTTGGCGAAGGTCATGATATCCGGGGTTACCCCCCAGTGCTCGATCCCAAACCAAACCCCTCCGGTGCGACCGAATCCGGTTTGCACCTCATCCGAGATAAAGACTCCGCCGTGTCGGCGAATGATGTCGGCGGCAATCTCGAAATATTCCGGGGGCGGGGTGATGAAGCCGCCCACCCCTTGGATGGGCTCGGCAATAAACGCGGCCACCTGCCCCGATGTGGTCGTTTGAATGAGTTCTTCGATATCGCGCGCACAATCAATGTTACAATCCGGATACTCACGTCCCAGCGGACACCGATAGCAATAGGGGCTTAAGGCATGCTTGATCCCCGAAAGAGCAGCCCCCCCGATCCGCCAGCCCTGATGACCCGTCAGCGACATGGCCAGAAAGGATCGGCCGCTATAGCCATGCCGGAGCGCAATGATTTCCTCACAGCCGGTGAAAAGCTGGGCCGTAAGGATAGCGGTTTCGTTGGCTTCCGTCCCACTGTTGGTGAAATAGGAAACGGAGAGATTGCCCGGGGCCAAGTCCGAAAGACGTTTCGCCAATTCAACCTGGGGGCAATTCACATAGAGCGTCGACGTGTGCCCCAACCGTCGCATCTGCTTCGCCGTTTGCTCGACCACCTCCGGATGCGCATGGCCCACGCTCACCGTGAGGATGCCACCGAAAAAATCCAAGTACGCGGTGCCCTCTTGATCCCAAACCCAAAGCCCTTCGCCTCGTTCGAGAACCAGGGGGTCATCATAGTAGGTGGTCACACAAGGGAATAGGTGCTCGTGTTGTTGGTTTAATACGTCCTCACGGTTTGTCATCGAGCACCTCCATCTTCTAGGAGACCCAGTCGCTCGAGGGTCGCCGGCTCGGGAAGCCCTTCTTCCGACCAACCCCGTACGCGATAATATTCATTCAACAAATCGCCGAGAAACGGCAATTGCCCCTTGGCCCCGCCACTCGGTCGCGGATGGGACAGCAAACGGGGCGAAAGGGTGTCATCCTTTCGACTCACCCCAAGTTCGACATTGACCATGCGCTTTAGATTGAACAAACGCTCTCCCATCACGGACAAATCATGGGGGGTGATCTCACGCCCCCAAACGGCACTCAACCAGCCTGCGATGATCCGAGGCCCGACCTGACCGCGGAGCAAAAACTTGCACAACCCCAAAGCATTGAACAAGCACATAAAATCCTGCATTTTTGCGGTCATATGCGCCTTATCGGCGGCCGTCGCATCCTCCCAGTCATTGTCCACCCCGAGTTTTTCCCCGGAGAAGGCGCCCCCTTCGATATAATAGGTCAAACCTTCTAAGTGGCAGGCGCCGCGATTCCCCGTGGCATACGAGACCGCCATGCTGGTATACGCCCGGGGATCATGATAGGCGACTTCGAGGTTTTTGGTTTCCACCACGTATTCAAAAGCCCGCTCGCCGATCGTCTTAGCGGCACGGCGCACCCCCTGAGACAGCACATCCCCCAGTCCTTCGCGATAGGCAATCTGCTTGATGAGTCCGATGAGAACGTCCGGACGCCCCCAGGGGAGATCGTCTTCAATAAGGCCTTTCTCCGAGCACTCCATGGCAAAAGCGATCGCCGCCCCGGTGGAAATGGTGTCCAATCCGAGTCGATTGGCCCAGTCGTTCGCTTCCACCAGCACATCCATGTCGTCATTTAATACCATGGAACCAAACGCGGCGCAGGTCTCATACTCCGGCCCGTGGGAAACGGTGCCCTGATGTTCGCCGCGGCGCACTTCCAGTTCTTTTCCACAGCGGATGGGACAGGCAAAACAGGCGTAATGCGAATCGAGGATTTCCTTGGCCATCCGCTGACCGGAGATGGCCGCCGCACCCGCTTCCCAGTTGCCTTGATACCAGTTCTTGATGGGCAAATCCCCGGTAAACTCCACGGTTTGCATGCCACCGGCGGTCCCAAAATCCCGTAAACCCTGGGCATGCTCCATCATCTTTGGACGGCTCTCTTTGATCCGGTCAATTAAGGTCTCCTGATCCGCCGCCTTCGGTTGCTCGGTGCCCCGAACCGCCACCGCCTTGAGATTCTTGGATCCCATGACTGCTCCCATACCGGTGCGGCCGGCAGCACGTGCCTCCGAGCCCCCGATCATGACCGAAGCATAGGCCACGCCGTTTTCGCCGGCCGGTCCGATCGAGGCCACCTGTGCCTTAGGATCAAAGGCGTCACGAATGGTCGCGGCGGTGACATAAGTATCCTCCCCCCAAAGCGCTTCGGCGCAATGGAATTCGACTCCATCGGCCGTCACGGTGAGATAAACAGGAGCATCCGCACGGCCCGTAATCACCAATCCATGATAACCGGTGTTTCGAAGTTGAGCCGGCCAATAACCACCCACCGTCGACTCGCTCCAAAGCCCCGTCTGCGGCGAGCGGGCAACCACCGAAGCTTTGCACGCCGTTGGTACCGGCGTGCCGGTGATGAGCCCGGCCATGAACATCAACGGGTTTTCTGCATCCAAGGGCGCCACATCCAACGGGCGATCCCAGATCAATCGAAACGCAAGCCCGCTGCCACCCAAAAACTGCTCCACATACTCATCAGGAGGTGAAAACGTGTCGACCGTACGATCCGTTAAGTTAATTTCCAACAGGCGAACGTCCATGCCCTCACCCTTTCGTCATCCAACCCATGCGTTTCCGTCACCAAAAAGGCATTCGCTGCCAATCGATTATTCCGCTTACCCTATATCATTACGAGCTCAAGCACCTAAACCCTGCCACCATCCCGAAGAAATTCCCCCGCTCTGAAAAAGCGAGACGACCCCCGAGGTAACAGGAAGATCCGAGCAGCAAGGATCCTCGTACGAAGCGGTTCAAATCCACGGTTGGACAGGAAATGAAGGCGCTAAACCGAAGACCTAAAGCAGTATCGAGGGTCGTACAAACCGACGGTTCTAGCGAAATCCGATCCCAAAAATCAATCGTGTAAGAACACCGACCCGTCTCTCATCTCGTTGGGGATCTCGAAACCCCTCGCGCACCTTAAGGAAAGGAACCGATACCCATGTGCAATCCTTCGCTAATTACGTCCGTTCCTCCAAATTTGGGAAAGCCCTTGTTCTCCTTTGGCCTGCTCACCGACACCCATTTTAACGCCGGTCCCAAAACCGTTCCTTCCCGATACCAAACCGTCAACGAACGAAATGAACACGTCCTCCGAGTCCTTGGTGACCAGCGCCCCGATTTTATCATTCACTTAGGGGATATCGTCACGCCCCTGCCGCATTTTCCGGAGCATGAAGCCACCCTATTACGGGCACAAAGGGCGTTGGCGCTTGCCGATTGTCCCGTCCACGTCCTTCCCGGCAATCATGACATCGGGGATAAACCGGCCAAGTGGCTGCGCGCACCCACCGTCACTTCAAAAGCCATCCGGACCTTTGAACACCACTGGGGCCCTTCCTACTCGTCATTTGACTGGGGGCCTTGCCGATTGATTTTGCTGAATACTCCACTTTTTAACAGCGGTCTGGCGGAGGAACACCAACAATGGGAATGGCTCTTTGAACAACTAAAAACGAATAAACGCTGCTTTCTCTTCACTCACTACCCGCCGTTTATCCATGATCCCGACGAACCTTCCCATTACGAGAATCTCGACGATCCCGCCCGCACCCGACTCCTCCGCGTGCTCGAGCGTTATCAGGTGGAGGCCCTCTTTTCCGGGCACACCCACAACCCATTTCGTGACCAATATCAAAACACCGCGCTTTATGTACTTCCCTCCACCGCCTTCTTCCGCCCGGAATACGAAGAATTTTACGCGAGGGAACCGCTGGAGGGCGATGCCGATAAATTGGGAGGGTTCATGGTTCGCGTTTACGACACCGGCCACGTCGCACACCTCCTCCCCACCCGCGGCAACACCGGACCCGCCCCTAGGCGAATGGGACCCCCACCAACCCCTGAGAATCGATGGGCCCCGGTGGACTCTATCTCCGAAAGAAATGGGATGCGTCGGTCACCTTACCCCATGCCAGTAACCTCGATGAACTTCGCCGTAAGACCGTCCGAAACGATCACGGATTGTTTGCCCTTTGGAACCTGGGGGTCAAACACCTTCGGCTTCCGATTGATGATCTGGTGGATCCGAAGACGCGCTCACGGTTGGCATTATTGAAATCCCTTGATCACCAAATCACGTTGTCGCTCTCGGGATTACCCGATGATGCGCTCGCAGCACTCCTTGAGGCATACTGTGACCGCTATGACGCCTTGGAAATCACCGTGCCCTGGCGAGTGATCCCGAGCATTTTGCCGGGCTTGGGAAACCTCCGCGACCGGCTCGGTCGCTCCCTCTTTCTCACCCGGATGGTCAGTTGGGCCGATCCGGATACCGGATCCCCGGGCACCGAACGATTCTATCGATACGGCGTGACACCCGATGCCCTTCCGTCTTGCTCGGCTCTCTTTGACACCCACGCCCTTTCTCGTTACCTAGACGGCATCAGCGTTGAAGTGGCGCCCCACGTCTTTCCCTGGGATGCGCGAAAGAAGATGGCATCCGCCGGTTTTGATCCGGCCCTTGTCCTTTTGTATCACGTCCGCATCGGCCCCTCGAACCGAACCGACGCCCTTCGTGACGACGTGGCAATTGGGAGCCGGGTCGCCGAAACTACCATGACCGCTTTCGCCGATGCACCCCATCACTGGCTGCTCGATACCTTCATCGATCACGACCGCGGCCACGGATTGCGCCATGGCCTTTTGGACCGGCGCTATACGCCGCGACCGCAGTATCATGTGCTGGCGAACCTCACAGCGCTCTTCGGCAACGGGATACCACCGCTCAAGCCGCACTGCATCCGACGAGATGAAGATCTGCGCGTGTTTTCCCTAAACCTCAACGGCCATTCGAGCCAACTCTATTTGCCCCAATCCCGAAATACACGTTCGGTCCCCGCCCCGGGCGCCGGGGAGTGGTTGGAACTCGGTGTCGAACATCAAACCCGCCAACCATTGAAGTCGGGCTCAACCGTTTGTGTCCGGGGCCCCGGACTCTTCATCGCCAACGCCGAAAGTGAACCTGCGACCTAAGTCCTCACGCTTTTGAGCAGGAGTTTTTCCATCCTTACGGAAACTATCAGGCTAGACAGGTGGACATCGCAACACATTAGAGAGGACGGATGAAACCAATGGGAACGAAAGCCACCATCGCCGAGCGCGACCTTCGCTTCCGACGTTTACGGGAGGCCATGGAACAGGCCGGGCTCGACGTACTTCTGATCGCCGGGAAAGGGCATGGATGGACGGGGCGCGGCTATTTTCGCTGGATGACCGATTTTCATCTTTGGGGACATGACGGCATGATTCTCTTCCCGCTTGAGGGAGACCCCATGCTGAGCCTGACCAGTAGCGGGGTGGGGAACCGGATCGCCGACCGCGGATGGATCACCGATACGGTCGCGGATTGGTACATTACCCCCAAGATCGTCGACGAAATCAAGCGCCGCGGTCTGGACAAGAGCCGGATCGGAATCGCCGGTCACGAATTCATCATTGGCGCCGGCGCCTTCAAACGGGTGGAAGAGGGCCTGCCCGAAGCCGAGATCATCGAAGCGGATCACTTGATGAATCGGGTCCGCGCCATTCGAAGTCCGTTGGAACTTAAGCAATATCAGGAGCTTTGGGCCATGTCCAAAGCCGCCATGGAACGCTTCGTCACCCATCTCGAACCCGGGATGACGGAAAAAGAAGCCTCCATGGAGTCGGTCCGCTATATTCACAAGCATGGCGCCCGCGATTATCTCATCTTTTTCAATGGGAACATTCCCACGGATCGCGTGGTCGAGCTGGAAGACGTATTGGCCTATCACATGGAGATCTGTAACGAAAGCGGTCACTACAACGAGCTCACCGTCACCTTGGCGTATCGGGATCCCACTCCAGATGAGTTACGACTGATGGAAACCGAACTGGCGGTTTACGAGGACATTCGAAAGACGGCGACACCCGGTGCCAAACTCGGGGACCTCTTTGCCATGTTCGAAGACGCGTTGGTCGATGCCGGGTTCGAAATTAACGAAGAGCCCAAACATCACTTTGAATTCCACGGTCAGGGCATGGACTGGATCGAGTGGCCCACCATGGCCCCGAACGATCCCGTCGGGCACGACGTTGAGATTGAAGAAGGCATGGTGCTCAACTACCATCCCGCCGCCAACATAAAGCCCACTGCCGACGTCCGGCGAAAGACCGGGATCAATGATCATATCCTGATCACCAAGGACGGCGCCGTCCGTTTAAGCGGCGATTGGGACATGCGCTGGCGATTGGCCTAGCAAGACTTGAAAACGCGTTCCTCTCGAGGCCCTCGCACTGCGAGGGCCTTCTTGCGCGACGATCCAACCCACCGTACGCCGTTTCTCTCGGCCAGGGAGGATATCGCATCGCCAAACGCGAATTGTTATTAAATAGCGTTTTTGATACACTTGCAGATATACGAATATAAAAGGAAGATCAATCCAGCCTTCAATTGCAAACTTCAAATCCGCCATTGAAAGAGGCACCATCGCAAAATCACTGTCGCAAGTTAACAATTTAACGCATGATATCGAAACGACATCGCCAATCACCATCTTTTTTGAAAAACGCATGCGTGCTGATGCGAAAGTCAACACGCTCTCGACCCCTCTTAGGAGGTATGGAATGAAGATTCGATTAATTGCCCCTGCCCAGGAGAAAACGCAGGGAAAACGGGGCTTATTCCCGCCGCTCAGTTTGGCCATTCTCGCGGGGCTGACCCCGGACACCTGGGAGGTGGAAGTCGTCGACGAAAACGTCGAAGCCCACGAGGTGGACGACACCCCTGACCTGGTGGGCATTACCGCCATCACCTCCGTCGCGCCCCGCGCGTATAAGATCGCCCGCGCATACCGCGATCTCGGGGTCCCGGTTGTGATGGGTGGCATGCATGCCAGCGCCTTGCCGGATGAGGCACTCCAACATGTGGATTCGGTCGTCATCGGAGAAGCGGAACCGGTCTGGCAGGACGTTCTGGACGATCTTTCAAGTGAGGGTTTGAGCCCACTCTATCAGGCGGACGAACGTCCCTGCCTCTCCCAACTCCCTCGTCCCCGCTGGGAAGTTTTCAATCGCAAGCGCTACGTGACCACAAGTTTGCTTCAGACCTCGCGGGGGTGCCCTAATAATTGCCAATTTTGCTCCGTCACCCAGTTCTTTGGCCACACCTTCCGCACGCGACCCATCGACGCCGTTTTGGCGGAGATCAAAGCCATGCCGGCCTCCAATCTGATCCTCTTTGTCGATGACAATATCGTGGGCAATCGGCGGTATGCCTGCGATCTATTCCGCGAACTTCGCGCGTTGAACATTCGCTGGTTTGGCCAAAGTTCCCTGGCCATCGCCTGGGATGATGAGATGTTGGATTTGGCCGCCGAAAGCGGCTGCGCAGGTCTTTTCATTGGATTCGAATCCTTGGCCGATAAAAATCTGCAACAGATGCAAAAAGGCGGCGTCAATCAGGCCGAACGCTTTGCGGAAGCGGTCAAACGAATCTTTGCCCGCGGCATCGGCATTGAAGGCGCTTTCATTTTTGGCATGGACGAGGACGATCCGTCCGTGTTTGCGCGAACCTTGGCCTTCGCGGAAAGGGCCCGATTATCCCTGGCCCAGTTCGGGATCCTCACCCCATTCCCCGGGACGCCACTTTACGAAACCCTGACCGCTGAAGGGCGCATCGTGGAGACGGACTGGTCCAAATATACGATCAGTAACGCGGTGGCGGTTCCCAAGAAGATGTCGCAACAAGCCCTAGAATCCGGGTTTTTGTGGACCTACCGCCAATTTTACTCCTACCGGTCCATTCTCAAACGCCTCCTTCCACGTCTGGGTAAGAATTTCTGGCTGTTTCTTACGCTGAATATGATCTTTAGAAGGGTCTCGAAGGGCATGATCAGCGCCAAGCAATCACTCCTCGATGCCTATGGCCAGGAAATCGAAAACCCGGGACATAACCCTTAATCAACGGATGACCTGATAACCGGACACGGGCGAGGGATCGGCATGATCACCCTTAAGACCTATCGACAATTCCACCGAACGCATTGCCGGCAGTGCGGTCATTGTTTGACCGCCTGCCCCTATATGACCCTGAGCCACGAAACGGCCATTCGCGAGATCCAACAGCTTCAGTCCGGGCACATGACCCCGCGGATGCTTAAAGAATGCGTCGGTTGCATGGCCTGTAACGGAGTGTGTCCAAAAGGCCTTAAACCCTATGATCTCATGGTCCTTTGCTGGTATGACCGGTATCAAGAACAAGAACTTCCGATCCGAGTCTCCTATCTCACACCGCACGGGCGGCCTCATTTTCGCTCGGATCTGGTGCGCCACCTCGGTCCCCGGCACCGCCGGATGGTTCAGAAATGGCGACATGCACGGCCCGATGGGGGACGCGCATTTTACCCGGGTTGCAACCTATTGGCTTTACCCCAGCTGCTCAATACGCCGCTTCTGAGCGATTTGACCATCATCGGGGATTGGAATCTTTGCTGTGGAGAAATGTATTACCGTCTCGGGGCGTTGGATGCCGTAAAGGCAATCGCCCGATCCTTAACCCACTATTTTCACGAACATCCGGTCGAGGAACTCATGGTGGGCTGTCCCGCCTGCTATCGGATGCTGACCAAGATCCTGCCCGAGCGATTCGAGACTGCCCTGCCCACCCGAATCACCTTTTTCGCCCACTACATTAAGGAGGAGATGATGGCGCATCCCCATGCCCATTCCCTCGAACCCGAAGGTAGGGTCGGCCTGCACCATCCCTGTCACACCCGATTAAATCCCAATCCCATCCAAGATGACCTTCTGGCATTTTTAAACGCCATCAATTGGCACCCCGTGATGTGGGACCGTGGCGCACCCGTCTGCTGCGGTGCCGCCGCAGGTGCGAACCGTCACCATTTGACCGATATGGCGCGGGTGGCGCGAAAAACCCTCATTCAAGCTAAAAAAGCCGGGATCAAAACTCTCGTGACCTACTGCGCCGGCTGCCAGTTGCATTTTTCACTCTGGCGTTGGTCGGTGCCCGGGGCCCCGACGGTCCGACATTTTCTCGAACTCGCGACCCGCGCCATCGGCCATGACGTGCGGCCGAAACTTTCGTTCATGACGCATCACCTTGTCAAAACGGGACTTCGTCGCCTCCTGCCTCGGTACCTATCCCCTCGCCGATTCACGGTTGAAACTCACCTGCCGCCAACAAAGAAGCGCGACGATTCTGGATTTTCAGGATCCCACTAGCAACGGGAGAGGGCTCATTTCGGATCGGCGTCAAACGATAGGAGGCGAAGCCGGGTGTGATCAGATGCCTCCGTTTGCTTCTTTCTTTTCCGGCAGATTGCGACGTCCGATCACCAACCGGAGTCGACCCGAAGGATATTTCTGACGATTGTTGACTTAATGGACTTCGACGGGCAAAATGGCGTCCGGCTTTCGAATAGTGCTTCCTTCGCCGTTCGCCATAATCGAACACACCCTACTTCTTTATCGCCACCACGACCACCAGTCCCACCAACGAAAGGGCGACGATCCCGCTCGAATAGGCCATAAGGCGAAGAAAAAACACCACTTTGTGCATGTCGTGATGGATTTCTTCCATATCCTCTGCGATATGTTCAAGGACCTCAAGATATTCTCCGGCGGCGAGGACAACGTTGGGAAGGACCAAAAGCATCAGAAGGGACAGAACAACACTCAGCGCAATCTTGTTTTGCTTCACAATCAGCATATAAACTCTCCTTTACCATAAATGATAACGAATATCATTTTCATTTATACCTTGACGGTCTTCCCGTGTCAAGGCTTTGCACCGAAATGAATTCCAGCAATCAGGCGGTCATGGAAAAGTGGCAGGTATAGTACGAAGATTCGAGTGCAAACCCTCTGAAAGAAAACGTTAGATTTAATGGGACACAACGGAATACAAATTAGATGACTATGGCATGCTTTGGCGAGCACCATAAAACAAAAGCACAAAAACCGCCAAGCATCCCCTTACTAACCGATATTGTCTGGCAGCCCGCCCGAGCACGAGATGGGTCGTGCCCTCATTGTTCAGGGCAAACCCATTCACCCTAGATCTCTCGCAAAATACGGGTGAATAAATGGTTGGAAGCATGGTCGAAATTTCCCTAAACAGGATTAAAACACAAGAGGGTGGGGAAGTAACATTTGAAACGCGACTTCCCCACCCTAATGCAAATCTAATGAAGCGCTAAGCGTCTACAAGAAGAATCAGACCCACTCTGCCCTCCGTGTCACGATACGCGCGCACAGTCTGACCAACCAAATCGTCTAACGAAATGAATGCCGTAATCCCCGAATTCCATCCTAACGCACCGTTGGGACTCAAATCATACGTCGTTCCCCCAATAACGACTGTTGTCGAAGTTAGAGAATCGAGCACTCCTTCTACGGTGCCGGAACCGCCATAGGGATAGTTACATGACCTCCAGCCGGAGCCAGACGGATAAACAGATGCCGGTTGATTAAGAATCGCACAACAGTTACTGTACGATTCCATTGTTACCTCACCGGTTGCCAGTCTGAAAGTTCCACCCCCTAGATGTTCTCCGTAAAACTGACTCGTCGGCATCACAACTTGTGCATGGTGATAGGTAACCCTTTGAAGTCATCTCCGAGTTTTCCCCCACCCCACACCGTACGTGAGACTTTCATCTCATACGGCGTTCCATCGAGGATCCCTCCCCGACTGGGCTCCTTCGCTCCGGCTGCTTTCACAACCTTCATCGCTACTATGAACCCGCTGACTGCCCCGAGACTTCCAGGGGACCTGCTTCCCTCCACCTCTGGGCTCTCAAACGTTCCGTCCCACCTATCCCTTACCATGAACACCTTAGGCCCCCACTGTACCGATGGACGAGACGGGAAAGCGACCGACCCCAACTCCCCATCTGTTCCCCTCCCAATCGAAAAGGGACGCTCATCCCCACCCGCAACGAAGATGATCCGTACTCAACGGCGTCAAACATGGATTCGTCAACTGGCCCTAGCATTCTTTCTGGGAACCCCGCACCACGTGCTGCGGTTACGACTTCACCTGGCTTCACACCCCCCGACAACAGGCCCGGGGCGCATGCAGGAGGATCAGGCTCGCACAAATACGATCGGTCCGTGCGACCGGGACTCGCACCCGGCAAATCAGCAGAACAGTTAGAGATCGATAACGACAACCTCCGCCCACTTCCCTCTAGTACTGGCCGATACGACAGCTAAAACCTATATTCGCCGCTAAGTAAAACATCTCCTTCTTTGCCAAAGCAATCGGAATGACGATTTTTTGAGAGTCCACAGTAATCCCTTCATCCAATCGATTCCCAACAACCCCTTTCACACAGCACGGACTCCGAATATTGCCTTGCCAACGAATAAGAACGAAACAAAAAAGCCACGAAACCCACGGGTCCATGGCTTCTCTCGGTGAACTTGGTCGCATTCGAAAGCATCCCGACGTTATCACCACTTCGGCGGCTCGAAGTCATCGAGTCCGTCGGCCAACCGCTTTACCCCTTCCTTCATTTGATCTCGCGGTAAAGCGCAGGATAAACGAAGATAACCCCGTCCTTCCCAGCCAAAATCGGACCCCGGAAGCACCCGCACTCCCTTTGCGGTTACCAGATAGCGCGCAAAAGCTGCATCGTCAACCGCCCGATCGCTAATGCGGGTCCAAGCGTAATAGGTACCATCCGGAAAGGTAGCGTGAACCCCGGGTATTTCCGAAAGCAGTGCCATCAAAAGTTCCATTTGCTCTCGGTAGTGAGTCCGCGCCGTTTCGATGAAGTCCTGAGGCCCGCTCAACGCGGCCAGCGCGGCCCACTGGGCAATGCTATTGATGGAAATGAGGTTTAGGTGATGGATCGCTGCCACGGGCGCCACTAATGCCGAATCTCCCGCCACATACCCCACGCGCCAACCGGTCATGGCCCAGCCTTTGGACAATCCGTTCACGGTCAAGGTCCGCTCCGCCATCTGGGGAAAAGCAGCAATGCTTGTATGCGGCACCTTCCCATAGTTGATATATTCATACACCTCATCACTGATTACTAAAAGATCATGACGTTGGGCCAACTCGGCCAGCGCTTCGATATCCTCCGGTCGATGCACGGCCCCGGTGGGCGCATCCGGGTTGGTCAGGGCCAAAATCTTGGTTTTCGGCGTGATGCGCGCCGCCACCTCGTCGGGATCGAGGCGAAAGCCCCGTTCGGGCCTTAAGGGAATCGGCACCGGATGTCCGCCATTGACCACCGTATTAGCAAAGTAATAGCTGCCGGGATCGCCCATCAGGACTTCATCGCCCGGGCATAGATAGGCCCTCATTACCTGATAGAGCGCGGCGTGAGCACCGGGGGTCACCAAAACCCCACGGTCGGGATCCACGGTGATATGGTTCTCGCGCGCTAATTTATCGGCGATGGCAGCCCGAAGGTCTCGGTTTCGCTCATAATGGGTATGTCCTTCATCAATGGCTTTTTGGGCACGTCGACGGATGTGCTCGGGGGTGACAAAAGCGGGATCGCCCTGGCTCAAGTTGATGGAAACCCCTTCGGTCAGAATCCCGGATCGCTGTTGTCCTTGGAAAAAGGTGAGCGCTTCTTGGGTGGCCCGCGGAATGACGAAACCGCGGCGTCTGCTCGCACAACTCATCACACGGCCTCCCCTCAAGAATAACCCCCTCCAACCGGACGGCTGGAGGGGGTATGAAACCGAGGTTACTGAGGACGCACCAAGCGACCGGCTCCGGCCGGACCGACGATCTCGCCGTCGTCATAAACCAGGTTGCCGCGGAGCCAGGTGGAAAGCAGACGACCTTTGAAGGTCCGTCCGTCCCACATTTGGGCGCCTTTTCGCGATTTCGTCTTCAGTTCATTAATATCGATGGTGGTCTCACCGTCCGGGTCGAACAGCAGGAAGTCCGCATCGGCGCCCGGCAAGAGATGACCTTTTTGCGCGTCAATGCCGAAGCGACGGGCGGGATTGATGGTCAGACCGTTGAGGATGATATCCAGCGGGAACTCACCGCGAAGGGCCTGATCCAAATAATAGCGGCCCGACATTTCGATCCCGGGCGCACCGGATGGAGCTTTTCGAATATCGGTCATCCCCACTTCCTTCTCTTCCATCGTGAAGGGGGAGTGATCGCTCACCAGAATATCCACGGCGCCGCGCCGGACGGCCGCCCGAAGGGCCTTCTTGTCCTCGCCGCCGCGGATGGGCGGGTTGACCTTGCCGAACGGTCCGAACTCCTTCATCACCGTATTATCAAATTCCACGTAGTGGGGGCAGGTCTCGGCGCTGGCATCGATGCCATTGGCCCGGGCCAGTTCCACCATTTCGGCCACAAATCCGGTGGAAATATGTGCAAGGTGGATCTTCACGCCACTGTGCTCACTGAGAGCCAAGACCCGCGCGGAGGCATAGTTTTCCACCACCGGGGGACGATGCGAAAGATGGCCTTCGGGATCGGTGCGAATGTCATCGCCCAACTCCGCGGCCACTTCCTGCAAGATGGTCTCGTCTTCGGCATGGACCGAACACACCCGGCCCGTCGCGGCCACCATCTTAAGCGCCCGGAACAGGTCCCCGTCATCCGTGATGCAGATGCCGGTGAACTCATCCAATCGCTCGGGCGGTGCGGCGTGCAGAAAGATCTTGAATCCAATGGCGCCGGCCTCGACCGCTGAATTGACATCATTGGGATCTAAGGTGCCCGGGGCGGCATAAAGACCGAAGTCAACGTAGGACTCCTTTTCGGCCAATTCCTGCCGATCCTTTAAGACTTTGCCGTTGGAAACACCCGGCGTACTGATGGGCATCTCGAAATAGGTGGTGACCCCCGCAGCGGCCGCCGCCTGACTCCCGGTGCCGAAATCTTCCCGCTCCGAATATGCCGGCGCCCGGCAATGGAAATGGGCGTCGATCAAGCCCGGCAACACCCAAAGCCCGGCGGCATCAATTTCCTTGGCATCGCCCGGCGCCGGTGCTCCCGGTGCCATCCATTGTTTAACCTTCCCGTCTGACACCAAAAGGTCGACCTCGACCAATTGGCCTTCCGAATACACGTTTCCGTTACGAATCATCAAATCAGACACGCTTATGCTCATCCTTTCCCTTCACTATCGTACTGCTGTCATGGCCAGGGTGATCATGGCCTTCATCGCCCGATGGGCCTCCGGGAAATCCGAGGCGGTAAAGGCCACCACATCACCGGATAACCGGTCGGTTCCCGGCATCAAATGGGCCCCCTCTGCCATTCCAGTATCCTTGAATTCCATGTGAATTTCCAGGGGGGCCTCCACCTGGAAGGTTTTGGCTGCTTCCAGATTCTCGAGCGCATGTTGGACGCCGTTTCGGATCACGTCACAGGCCCTTTGGTGCGGCAGACAGCGCGCGGCACTTCGCCCCAGCGCCCACTTCACCACACCGGTGTTCACCCAGGGCATGAATTCCTTGGCCTCTTCGGCCACCTGATCATCACCGGCCACAAAGGCGGTGGGCACCCCGAAATGTCCGGCTAGCGCCGCCAGGATGCCAACCTCACCAAACGACCGTCCGTTGATCCGGATGTCCTTAACCACCCGTCCGTTGATCGAGTGGCTCACCACGCCGAAGCGGCCGTTCATGGTATGTTGCCCCACCTGAATGAGGACATCGAAACTATCGTCGATATTGACCAATTTGGGATTCCCCGAAAGCAGTTGCGCCTCCGGATGAATCTTATCCATCAACATATTGTGCGCGGAATTGCCGCCGTGGCTGTCGTTGACCCAGATCTCGGTCGCCCCGGCCGCTAAGGCTCCTTCGATGGCCGCGTTGGTCTCCCCGACCAACCACTCACGGGCCTTGGAATATTCAAATCCGTTTTCCGACGTATGACTGAGATCCAAAACGCCGGAGACGCCCTCCATGTCCACTCCGATAAATACCTTCATCTTCTGTTTTCCCCTTTCCTTTAGATCCTGGGATAAGTGGGGGTGTAGATTTCGCGCGGGGGCTTTTGGGGATCCTGCCAACCCGCCAGCGTGTCCCGCACCTTATCGGAAACGCCCTGACTTTCCCGGACCACCCGGGCCTCATCAACCCGGAGACTCTCATAATCGTCCACAATGACATCGCCGTCGACTATGACCGTTTTGACATCGGCCGCCGTGGCGAAATAGACCAGACTTCGGATGGGATCTTCCGTGGGTCCCATGCTGAAGCGTTCGGTATCGATGAGCACCAGATCGGCTTTGGCACCGGGTTTTAAGACGCCGAGGTCATCCCGCCCGAGATAGCGGGCCGCATTCACGGTCACCGCATCGAACACTTCGCGGGATTGCCCGGCCACCGGGCTGCCTTCCGCCGTCTTGGCCATCATGGCCGCCCAGCGCATTTCTCGAAATAGATCCTGCGGGAAGGTGTCCGTGCCCACCAGCATGTTGACGCCCGCCTGCTGATAACGCGACAGCGAATTGAGATATTCGCCCCGGAAACTATAGATCCACGGGCAGTTGGCCACACTCACGCCGTGACGGGCCATGACCTCGAGATCCGCCGCGCTGGTGCCGGGATGGTTCCCCGCCACAAAGAGTGAATGCGTCAAGAGCCAGCGGGGACTTAGGACATCCAATGACTTCAGATACTCGATCGGATCCTTCCCGTATTCGGCGTTTAGAAACTCCATCTCACCGCGGGATTGGGCGGTGTGCATCCGAATGGGCACGTCGAGGTCTTCGGCGGCTTTCGCCGTGGCTTTGAGCAATTCGGGCGTGCTCTGATCCAGGGTATACGGAAAAAGCGTACCGCCGATGCGCCCGCCAAACGCTCCGTCATACTTCTTGATGAAGGCGATGCAGCGCTCCAAACCGCGCTGTCCCCGGTCCTCATCCAGCAAGAATTCTTTTCGCCCGTCTGTTCCCGAATACGGGGCGCGGGCCCGGTAGTGATGGGAAAGATAGGCGCGAAGTCCGTGTTTGACCGCCGCTTGAAGATAGATCTCCGGCTCCCACTTCGGGTCATCCCAGCGTTTGAACACCATCGAGGTGATGCCCAAGACGGTGGTGCAACCCGATCGGGCGAAATTGAGAAAACTGAGATCTGCCCCTTGTTGAATCTCCCGAGGGGTGAAGATCTCGGTCTCCGATGGGTCCTCGGTCCAAGCGCGGGGACGATGATACCCCTTCTCCTGAGGCCGGTCGAACCCATATTGATAAATCGAGACGTCCATCAAGGCGTGACCGTTGATGAGCCCCGGGCTGATAATGCATTCGGTGGCATCCACCTCTCGGTCCACCTGGCCCGGATAATGTTTGCCCACAAACAAAATGCGGTTGTCTTCGTAGACCACCTCGCCATCATCAATGATAACGTGGGTACCCTTTTGTTCGTCGAACCCGATGACATAGCGACCGCGTAAACGCGTTTTCATCATAAATTCCCTCCATCAACTTCCCTGGTAGTAGGCAATGGCCGAAATTCCGCACATGCTACAAAAGGCGGGGTAGACCTCGTCGGTGAAGTGCGTGCCGGTGAAGGCCACCGTCCACAACCCCGTCCGTTCGCACAAAGGCACCATGGCCGCAAGCTCCGCATACGACGGGTGTTTGAAAACCAATTCCAGGGTCGTGGGAGCGGAAAAAGCAAAGACGGGGACGTCCTTCCAGCCGGCCAGCACCTCCTCGGCATTTCGTTTGATCCTGTCATACACTTTCGCGGGCGAGGGGTGTCGGCCCTGCATGCGATTCAACGCCGTCTTGACCACCACCGGGCGCACCCCCGGCATATGGGCCTTCACATCCTCCGCCAACACATCATCCCCCATCACCATCAGCGTGGGGACCCCCAGGCTGCCCGCATATCCGGCCACCAGTTCCGTCTCACCCACCGGTTGTCCGTTGATACGCACTTCGCTCACGGTCTGGGCCCAGGCGGTATGATCCAAGATGCCCGGATGGCGCCCGGCCCGGGCATGATACCCGAGCAAAAACGCTGCATCGAAGGTGGCATCCAGCCCGACCACACCGCTATCGGGGAGACTGGCGATCTTGCCGTTAATTAGCTCCACCTCCGGATGAAGGCGGTCCCGCTGAATATTGTGACACGAGCCGTGGGTGTCCGCGACCACCACCTCGGTCGCACCGGCCGAAAAACAGGCCTCGCCCACGGTGTTCACTTCGTCGGTCAACCAGCGACATGCCTGTTCGTAGGCCATCCCATCGGTGCTGGTATGCATGCGTCCGACCACACCCGAGACCCCTTCAATATCCGTGCCAATCCAAATCTTCATGTCGTTCCCTCCTCACACGTATCCACCCGACATCATAAAATGAACCATCGCCTTCGCATCACCCGCACTTTCCCATTGCGCGTCGATCCGCTGATCCGATTAACCCGGGTCCCTATCGTTCCCGGCCCAAAACCCATCGGCTGCCTTTGCCCACCGCTCGGTAGACCCTATGGACACATCCTTCAGATCCCTTTGGGGGCGGGGCGCCGGAGCCACGCACCGATCAGCGTTTTGAGCTGATGGAGGTCGCCTTCGTGAATCATTTCAAAGGGACTATGGGTGTAGCGGGTGGGAAAGGCGAGAAGCGCCGTCGGCAAACCATGCTGGATCCAAGCGACGCCGTCGCTTGCGTATTCCAAAAACACCACCGGTTGCACCGGAATGTCCGTCGCTTTCGCCACTTCACGAAACTCCGCCAGGATCCGTTTGTCGTAATGGACGCCCACATCCTTATACCCCAAGAGGGGGCCTCCACCCAAACGTCCCGGGAATTGCTCATCCCCTACCAGCGGAATGTCGCCGGCCAACCCGACGTCGAGCGCTAAGCCCCGATCATAATCTCCCGTCGCCGCGGTGATGGCCCCGACCAACCCCACTTCTTCTTGCACCGTCGACACCAGGGTGACATCGTAGGCGAGTTCCCCCACCGGGATTTCCGTCAACAAAGCCGTCATGACCGCCAGCGCGGCCCGGTCATCCATGGCTTTGCCCACCATATGGTGCCCCAATTGCCGGGTGGGGACATCGAACACCACCGGCGTCCCCGGACGAATGCCTTGTTCCAAGACCTCCTCGCGATCCAAGGCGCCAATGTCGATAAAAATGTCCTTCCAGTCAAGCCGCGATTTCTCCCGCTGAGCCACCGTCTGGATGTGCCCGGTGACGGTCGTCACCAATCCGGGAACCGGTCCGCGATCGCCCACCAGCGTGACCGGTTGGCCGACAAACGTAAAATCGGGGGCTTTGAGTTCGCCACCTCCGGTTCCCCGGGTGGGCCAGATGAAGCCGTCGGGACGAATGCTTTTGACCAAGAGACAAATCTCGTCCGCATGGGCCCCGATGAGAAGCCGCGGGCCCTGACCGCCCCAATGGGCGACCAAGTTGCCCAAGGCATCCCGGCGAAGCGATTGGACATGGGGACGCCAAAGCCCCTCCAATGCCTCCTGAACCGGCTCTTCATAGTTGGTGGGTCCCGGAAGCTCCGTCAACGTCTTGACCCATTGAAACAATGTGCTGTCCTTCATCTTTGCCTCATCCTTTCACCCGAACC
>SLMV01000103.1 GCA_007133365.1 Clostridia bacterium | reverse complement strand
CCAGTCGCTGGGACGTCTTGAAGTATTATTGGCTGGCGCGGATCTTTGGGCTCACCTTCAGTTTGAAGCTTCTAGAGCAGGGCGAGGCGGATGCCCATAGTCAGTATGCGGAGTTTTGTGATGTCATCCCGGAGGCGGAGCGTATTGCCCGAGAAGAAGATGAGCATGAGCATCGCCTGTTGGGAATCATCGAAGAAGAACGGCTGGCTTATGTCGGGTCGGTGGTGCTCGGGCTCAATGACGCTCTGGTGGAATTGACCGGGGTGCTCGCCGGGCTCACCTTTGCCTTACAGGATACCGGCCTGATTGCCCTATCGGGCTTGATCACGGGCGTGGCGGCCTCCCTTTCCATGTCGGCCTCGGAGTATTTGTCACAAAAGACCGAAGGCGCTGGCGAAGGAGCGCTTAAGTCGTCCCTTTACACCGGGACAGCGTATATCATCACGGTGGGCCTGCTCATCCTTCCCTACTTTCTAACCCCCTTTTACTATTTGAATCTGGGGATCACGGTGGTAACGGCCGTGGTGATCATTGCCGCCTTTAACTATTACATCTCGGTGGCCAAGGGGTACTCGTTTCGGGCACGGTTTTTGGAGATGGCAGGCATCAGCCTGGGCGTGGCGGCATTGACCTTTGTCATCGGCTATTTGATTCGGATCACAATGGGCATCGAGATTTGACGGGTCTGCCGTTATATTCGGTCCGAACGCGTGAGGCTTTTGGTGATCCCGATGATTCCAAACATCACAGAGGATTTCCGTTTGATTTGTCCATCCCGTTGAGCGCGATGCGACGGTCAGGATGCCGCGATGAATTGGGGCTTTCCTGTATTTGGGTGAAGTTCCGGCGATTTTCGGAGAAGGGTCACGACCGCTTCCGACTGATGGGAGGGCATGGTCTTCCGGTCGTCAGATTACGGGTCCCACCCTTATCCACCAATGATTGGTTGAAATCTGGTCTTTGGTTCCCTAAGAAAACGAAAAGAGAAGTCACTTTGGCAAGACATCGCACGCTGGGCGAGCCGCTCCTGATTTGCCGGTGGAACTTGTAATGTTTTTGTAACGATCGATCTGGAGGAAAAGGGAGTAATTCCGGATAAATCGTAACAGGGCCTCCTGTAAAGGGGGTTTTTTACATACCATATTTCATAACAAGAGGGGGAGTTATTGGTGAAGTGCAAATGGTTGGGCCTGGCGTTGGCCCTGACCCTGTTGATGAGCGTGACAGGTCCGGTTTTGGCTGTGACGCCGGGGAATTATTTTACGGATGCTGGCGAGTGGAGCGATGAATTTTTTGCCGAGGCCGCCCATTACTTAGGGCATGCGGGGATTTTTATCGGGGATGGAGAAGGCAACCTGCGTCCCGATGAACCCTTTACCCGTGCCCAGATGGCGGTGGTATTGGCGCGATTGGCGTGTCAATCGCGTTTGGCGGATGCCATGCAGTTTATGAACACCAATTGGGAGGACGATGACGCCATTCCCAGTTGGGCCCGGGGTGCCTTTGTGCTGGCCGAAGCCCGGGGTTGGTTTTTGGGTGATTCGAAGGGGTATGTCCATCCCAATGACAACGTGACGTTCGCCGAGATCGCTATGCTGCTGGCCCGCGTGACCGAAAATGAGCCGCTCGCCGTGGGACCCTGGCCGACGAATGCGCTCATTGCCGGAAACGAACTGGGGCTTTTCGACGACTTGCCGTTGGACCCGGTTGCGGATGTACCCGTTTTCCGCGGTGACATGGTGTCGATGACCTTTAAGGCGGCTTTGGCCGGTCGTTGGGACGCCGACGATGAGGAATATGATGCCGATGCCAAATCCCTTCTCGAGCGCTGCCACGAAGCGACGTTCACGGCCTGGCAAGACGAGAAAGACCGGGATGTTGTGACCGGGGAGTGGACCCGTTATTCGTCGTTTTCGGAGCGTATGACGGTGGCTGATGCCCGTTATGACATCGACATGGATGAGGTGGAAGTGGTCATCAACACGTCCACGCGCGAGTGGCGGGACAATGATGAGGTGGACCCGGTGGCGCCGTTCGATTGCGCGCATGCGGATCAATTCGATGCGGACTCCGGTACGTTTGCGTTGGTATTTGAGATTCTCGAAGGCGAAACGGTTACCGTGACGCTGGAGGACGATGCCGTCGTCAAGATCGAGGTCATGCTGGACACCTTCGAAGATGTCTTTCTTGCCGATGTCGAGGTGGCCGACGATGAAGCGGATTTCGGCTGGATCGCTCTTCGTGAATTTGGCGAACCCGTTATTGATGATCTTGAAGTCGATGAGGATACGAACATCTGGTTGAATGGTGATCCCGTGACCCTCGAGGATCTAGAAGCAGCCTTTGATGCGTTCCAGGACGAGTGGGGTTCGGTGTTGTTTGATGATGCCAAGCCGGTGATCACAGCCCGCACAGTGGCGAGCGATCACACCAGTGATTCTGAGTTATTGGATGTCTGGGTATGGACGGAGAATTTGCTTGTGGGGACCGTGACGGCCTGGGGTTCCGACTTCATCCGGGTTGACGGCGACCCGTATGATCTGGAGTGTCAAGTGGTGCGCGACGCCATTGACCTCGGTGACGAATACACGTTCCTGCTCAACAGTAAAGACGCGATCGTCGATGTGCTCGATACCGTCGCGGTGGAAGAAGGCAAGTACTTTGCCGTGCTTTTGGAGTATGGGAACGTGGACATTGATTTACCCGACGACGAAAGTTCATTCGACGCACTCGATCGGAACGAATCATACAGCCCGGCGAGTTATGCATCTGCTGATATTCGAGTAAAGCTTGCCGATGGCAGTGAAGTGCTGCTTGAAGACACTAAGATCGATTTCTTGTGGCATGCTTATCCGGGCGGCGGCAGGATCAAAGTGAAAGGAATCACCCCGGAAGATGCCATATTGTACATGTTGAATGATTTGCTCGGCAAACCAGTTGTAATTACCGAAAACTGGAAGGCTACTTGGGAGAGTGGCAACCCCACGCCGCAATCATTCGAATTGCCAGGTACATGGTTACACGAGCTGCATATGGCGCTCGATAATCATCGATATTTTGACGCTGATGACGTGACCGCCACCATGAGCGCTGTGTTCGGTGGATATAATGAGAGCACTGAAACGTGGATTCGGATTGATCAGCCCTCTCCCGAGCTTCGTTTAATGGATGAGGGACCGACGCCTTCGAGTGTTTTCCCCTTAGCTGACGAGGTGTTCTACTATGATGCGGCGGAGAATGAATTCATTGAACGCGATGAAATTGAAACGGCTATTAAAGCAGCCCGTGAGGATAATGAGGTCAATTTGCAGATATCGACTGAGCCTATGCCCATGGAGGACATCATCCTAGTAAAAATCGATGGTGTTGTTGGCTTGGTTGTTGTGAACCATCCTAATCATTATCATTTTGATGATCCTCCCGCGTAGCAATGATGCTGACAGTAACATCTTAACCACGAGGGGTGCTGCTCACCATGGGCGGCACCCTTCGAAGTTGAGCACACTTGATTTCGGCTAAGGCATTTCTAAAAACGAAATTAAACCGAGGAGTCCTTAGTGTCCAGCGCCGCTGGTCGGTTGAATCACGGATTTCCTGACGAGAAAATCGTGCACAGTTTCAGTGAACCGTTGCGGATATTCCTCATGAGGAAGATGGCCGCATTGAGAAAAAACAGTAACTTCCGCGCTTGGTAACGCGTGTCCCAACCGCACACTATCATCCTTCGAAACAATCGTGTCCGAATCCCCGGTAATGATCAGGGTGGGAATCGTGATGTTATCGAGTTCGTCTGCTAAGGAAAGCGCTTGGTTTCCTTTCACAACTTCCCATAAGCCGCGATCCCAATCCTCCACCCGAAGCGGTCTTCGATAGGCGTCGAGGGTGCCTTCGGGAATGCGTTCTGGGTTATACCAGGCGGCCTCCAGTAATTGATCGGCACGACGCGGCACCAGTCGCATAAAAAGGGGACCGAGGCGATCCATTGGCGGAAAAGTGAGAAAGGGGCGAAGCCATGAGGGTAAACCGCCGGACGTATAGATCGCCGGGGCTTCTAAGACCAGGGCCTGGACTCGTTCCGGATACAAAAGTGCGGTGTGAAGGGCCACGGTACCGCCGGCCGAATGGCCTACCAAGACTGCGGACGTGATATTCTTTTGATCCATCAGTTTGATCAAAAGCTCCGGTGCCCGGTCGTTTCGATACCAATTGACCGGGAGCGAGGCGGGATCGGGGCGGGGCGTCATCCCAAATCCGGGACGATCATAGGCGAGGACCGTCCCAACTTCGGCTAATTCGGCGACGACCGGTTCCCAGGAAAACGTACCCGCGGCAAAGCCGTGAAGGAGGATCAATGCGGGGGCGCGGTCTCCTTTTTCTTCCACATAGAGATCGATGCCGCCGACCTGGATGAAGTCGCCGGTAAGGTCCGGCAACGTTCGGGGATCAACCGTATCCGAAGCCGGTGGAATGGGCACGATCATCAGGATAATGAGAAGTGCGATCAATCCGGTCATGACAGCTTTCATTCTCGTTTCCCCTCCTCGAGGTGTTCCTTCCATTATACCTTGAAAGAGGGGGCTGGGAGCAGAGGACGGCGGTGGGTAAAACGCTACCCCCCTGCATAAAGGGCGGTACCGTTTTTTCGAGGGCTAGGAACGTTTGAGCATCTTTCGTAAGTCGCGAAGGCCCAGGTCCCGATCAAACGCCAGTAACCCGCCGTCGAAGATTCGGGCGGCTAGGTAGAGAAAACCCAAGGCCGATAACAAAAGAACGCTCAGTGTACTTGCGATTTCCCACGCCGGGAGGGTGGTCCCGCCCATGCGTAAAAGCACCGTGGTGATGTTGAGAGGTGGGACGTGGCTCAATATTCGTACCCAAAGCGCATTGGGCTGCATGATCAAAAGGCCGGAGAAGAACACAGGGATCAGGGGAACCATGACGACCAGTCCCTGCGCCTGACTGCCCCCTTCGACGTCCTTCATGGTGGCGCCCATCGCAGCAAACAAGGCGGCTAGGAGCAAAAAGCCGAAGAGGAAATAGAGCAGGTAGATCATGATGCTGCCGGCGGTGAGGCCGAGATGTGGAAGATCAATGAACCGGGTGGCGATACCGATGCCAGCGCCGACCCAGATGGCGATCTGCAGCAAACTGAGAGTCCCCAGCCCCAGCACTTTGCCCCAAAGCAATTCCGAAGCGGAGATGGAGGACAAAAGGATTTCCACCACCCGACTTCGTTTTTCTTTAATCACCCCGTACATCAAGATTTGACCCGAGAAAATGGCGGAGAAGATGAGGATGAATGCCATGATCATGGGCACCAACAATGCGCCTAAGGGTTCGCTCGCCCCGTCCAATTGGCGGACGTCCGGACTTACCGGGGCGATGGCCGTTTGTATCTCGCCCGAGGTCAAACCGAGTTGTTCGAGGCGGTAGGCCGTTACGGCGGGCACTAAGACGCTCCGAAGGTTCCCCAGGTTTAGATTGCGGGGGTCCTCTACATAGATAGGGATCCGATCGCCGACGAGGACCGCATCATCGATGACCAAATAGGCTTGGAGCTCCCCGTCGGTCAGCTGAGTTTTCAATTTGGCGATGTCCTCGTCTTCGCGCACGAGGGTTACCGGTGTGCCGTCGGCTTGCTCCTCGAGATGGAAGTAGAAGTCTGGGGTATGATCCACTACGCCGATGGTCATGGTTTCGGTGGTTTGATCAGTCTGAAGATAAAAGGTGACCCCGGCCACCAGTAGCATGACTAGGGGGATGACAAAGGTTAACACGAGGAAGGTTGGGGTTCGAACGTTCTTTAAAAACTCCCAGCGCCCTACTTTGAACACATTAGACAATCGCAGCATCTTCAACGGACGCACCCCGCTTTCGTGCCGTCTGAACGAAAATTTCTTGAAGCGGAGGCTTTCGAACCGAGACCTCGAACAGGGGCAGCTCGCGGGCTACCTCGCCGAGCAAATCATTGACGCTCTTTGGCCCGTCGTGTCGGAAGATGATCCGGCCGGGTTCATCGCGGGTGATGCGGATGTTACAGAGTTTTCGGATGTGTGCCGGATCGATGTCCCGGGGAAAACGTAAGTCGACGATGTGCTCGGGGTAATTGGCTTTGATATCGGTCAGGTTGCCGTAGAGCACTTGCCGGCCTTCGTGGACCATAAAGATGCGGTCGCATAGTTCCTCGACGACTTCCATTTGATGGGCCGAGAGCAAGATGGCTCGGCCGTCGGCCTGTAGTTCGCGTATGATGTCCTTAAACAGGTCCTGATTGAGCGGGTCGAGCCCGGAAAAGGGTTCGTCGAGAATAATGAGATCCGGTGCGTGGAGAACGGCCGCGATGAATTGGACTTTCTGTTGCATTCCCTTGGACAGTTGATCCACCCGTTGTTGGGCCCGATCCCATAGGTCAAAGCGTTTTAGCCAAGATTCGGCCTGTTCCCGTGCGATGAAGCGATCGACTTGTTTGAGTTGGGCCAGGTAAAGCAGGTTGTCCAAAACGCGCACGTCCTCATAGAGTCCGCGCTCTTCGGGGAGATAACCAATGCGCTGCTGTTTATGGCCATTGGGTTCGGGAAAGTCGAAGATAACGTGACCGGATTGGGGACGAAGGATTCCCATGATGATGCGGATGGCGGTGGTCTTACCAGCTCCGTTGGGTCCGAGCACTCCGAGAATGTCGCCGGGGCGAACGCGGAAGCTGATGGCCTCAAGCGCCGTAACGGCACCGTAGGATTTTGAAAGATTCACGACATTGAGCATGTAAACAATCCTTTCGTGGGAGCATCGGAAGGGGATATTTCAAGGGCGAAACAAGGCCTATTGAAACGCTTTTAGCCCGAGGAGTCCTCCCTGAGCCGTCATTCCCTCCCGTTT
>SLMV01000038.1 GCA_007133365.1 Clostridia bacterium | reverse complement strand
GCGGCATGCTCGCTCGCCTTGGATTCGGTGAGGGCCTGGAACATGGCATTGTCCACATAACGCGGAATGATGTAGTCCAGAATTGCCTCCGGGCTGGGTTCATACAGATAGAGTCCATTCCCCCGCGCTTTGCCACTCGACTGGCCAGGGGTTTGAGGATCAATCGGCAACACGCGCACGGCTTTCGGCGTATGCTGGAAAATGGACGTAAATTCCGTGTAAACCAACACCACCTCATCGACTCGCTCGGCCGTAAATTCGTAGCTGGCAATTCGCCCGAGGGTCCGAGCCAACCCGAGGTCGGCTTCCTCCCCGATGTTGGTAAACTCATCATAAATATCGATACCGCGGCGGCGGAAGAAATCCCGAACACGCCGACCCACCACAATCAGTTTGTCACCGCGGGAATCCTGGCCTTTTTCCCATTCCTTCATGCTTCGTCGCAACACGTTGGCATTGTAGCTACCGCAAAGTCCGCGGTCCGCACTAAAGGTAATGAACAAGCGCCTAGACGAATCCCGCGTCTGAAAAAAGGGCGATTGCTGATGGTCGCCTCCACGGGCGGCCACCCGGCGCAAAAGGTCATGGATTGCCTCACTGTAGGGTTTTCCTGCCATGACCTGATCTTGCGTCCGACGCAATTTGGTCCGAGCCACCAATTCCATGGCCCGCGTGATTTGCCGAGTATTATCAACCGCTCGGATCCGGCGACGAATATCTCTGGTGTTCGCCATCGCACACTGGGATCATACGACAAAGACCCCAGCACTCACCTCCTCATCCATCAAGTTGCCCGCCTTACGACGCACGATCCGCATCCTTGAGCTCCTCGCGGTCTAAATGGTCATCCTTAAAGGTTTCAATTATTTCATCGAGTTCGCTTGCATCCTCATCCGTCAATTCGCCCGATTCACGAAGTCTTTCGATGAATGGCTCGTGAAGCTGTTTGACGTGGTCGAGGAAGTCGGCGACAAAATCGCCGGCGTCGGCCGTCTTAATGTCATCAAGCCAACCGTTGACGGCCAAATAAATACTTAGGACCTGTTCTTCCACCGGCATGGGCACGCGCTCGCCCTGCTTGAGAATTTCGGTGATTCGTTCTCCTCGAGCCAAACGTGTTTGGGTAGCCTTATCAAGATCCGACCCAAACTGGGCAAACGCCTGGAGCTCGCGATATTGGCTAAGATCCAAGCGCAGACGTCCGGCAACCCGCTTCATCGCTTTAATCTGTGCCGCGCCTCCAACACGGGAGACGGACCGTCCCACAGCAATGGCGGGCCGGATCCCCGCGTTAAAGAGGTCCGTTTCCAAAAAGATCTGACCGTCGGTAATGGAAATCAGGTTGGTGGGAATGTAGGCACTGATGTCACCGCCGGCTGTTTCCACAATCGGTAGCGCGGTCAAGGACCCCCCACCCATGGTTTCTTCATTTAGTTTAGCCGCACGTTCCAATAAGCGCGAGTGAAGATAGAACACATCGCCCGGGTAAGCCTCACGACCGGGCGGGCGTCGCATCAACAACGACATTTCGCGATAGGCCCAAGCGTGTTTGGTTAAGTCATCGTACATGACCACAACATCGCGGTTTTCCTCGTACATGAAATGTTCCGCAATGGCACAACCGGTATAGGGCGCAATGTAAAGTTGGGGTGCCGGCTGGGATGCGGTGGCCGCGACGACCACGGTGTAATCCATCGCGCCATATCGCTTTAAGGTATCGACAACCGATGCCACGGTACTCGCCTTTTGCCCGATCGCGACATAGACACAAAGGACATCGGAGTCCTTTTGATTGATAATCGTATCCAACAGGAGGGCCGTCTTCCCCGTTTGACGATCCCCGATGATCAGCTCACGCTGACCGCGTCCGATCGGAATCAAAGAATCCACTGCTTTAAGGCCGGTTTGAAGCGGTGTATCCACTTCCTGCCGGAAAATAACACCAGGCGCTTTGATCTCGGCGGGTCGGGTCTTCTCGCTGGCGATGGGTCCTTCACCATCTAGGGGCAGGCCCAACGAATCCACCACGCGACCCAAAAGCGCATCCCCCACGGGCACTTCCACGATTCGCCCCGTCGTACGAACCTCGTCACCCGATTGGATGTCCGAAAACTCACCGAGAATGACAACGCCGACCGAATCCTCTTCTAAGTTAAATACCATACCGTAAACCCCGGTATCAAACTGAAGGAGCTCACCGGCCATAGCATCGCCCAAACCATGAACCGATGCCACCCCGTCGGCCACTTCGATGACCGTTCCGACATTGTCAACGTCCAGCTTGACTTGATAACTTTCCAACTGCTGGCGTAGTAAGGCACTAATTTCATCAATCCTAACGCTCAACTACCGTCACCTCTCTCACTAAAACAACATGTTTAAACGTCGCCGCCGGTCAAAAGTCCTTCCATCTCTTGTAGGCGACGCCGTAGGGTCCCATCGATTTTCCGGTCTCCGATCCGCACCATGATCCCACCCAAGAGCGCCGGGTCCAACCGTTCTTCCACCACAATCTGGCCGAAACCTAAATCGGTCAAGGCCTGACTCAGTCGCTCGTCAAATCCCTCCGGCAGTGTTTTGGGCGAGAAGACCTCCGCCCGGGTGATGCCGCGGGCCTTTCGGATCCGATCCTCAAACACCGGCCCCAATTCCAACAATAGGGCCTCACGGCTACGATCCATTAATAATCGGAGAAAATCCCACGCCAACGATGAGAGGTAAGGTGTCAAAGCCGGCTCCAACATCTTCTTTTTTAGTTCGGCATCAAGAACCGGATGAAGCCATATCGTGCGAAAAATGTCACTTTCGTCCAATAAGGCCTGAAGGGTCTCGAGGTTGGAAGAAATATCTTGGAGTCCATCCCGCTCTCGAGCCAGTTCGTATAAAACGTCTGCATACCGTGTTACCGCAGTGCTCATTTCCAATCGCCCACTTCAGATATGAATTCATTTGCCAAACGCTCGTGATCACCTGGAGTCACGACCCGGGACATGCCCGACGCCACGGAATCGATTAGTAACTGGGAAACTTCATGACGCAACGACTGAAGGGCGCGGTCGCGATCACGTTGGATGGCAGTGCGAACTCGATTTCGTAAATGCTCTTCTTCGGCGGCTCCTTGTTCGATAATCTCGCGCCTTTGGCGCTCACTTACGTCCTGGGCCCGATCGACAATTTGATCCGCTTCATCCCCAATTTCACGCCAGCGCTCTTGCCAGTTATTGCGTTCGTCTTCTGCTTCCCGACGATTCGCTTCCGCTCGCTCGATACTCGCCTCCACCCGCTCGTTATAGTTTTTGACCAACCGTGTGACGGGCTTTCGCCCATAATAAACGGCCAGCGCAACGATCAAAGCGGCATTCACCCAAAATACCACATATTCGATAAGATGCTCCACGGTCCAAAACCTCCCGCCTGTAACGATTAGGGAAGCGCTCCCGAACTGTCAAGATCCTCCGAGGGGCTTCCCGGACTATCACTAAATGGTGGCAACGGCCTTTCGCCCTTCCCCCAATACCAAGCCACCGCCTGAACGATGCGATCGGCTGCCCGACCATCACCGTAAGGATTCCGGCGACTCGCCATTGCCTTATGTAGGGAGTCCTCCGTCAAAAGACGTGCCCCCATATCAAAAACGGCCTGCTCATCGGTCCCAACCAATTTAACGGTACCCGCCGCGACGGCCTCCGGTCGTTCCGTCTTCTTCCGGGCCAACAGCACGGGCACCCCCAGGGCCGGGGCTTCTTCTTGCAATCCCCCGGAATCCGTTACGATGAACCGGGCCTGATTCATAAGGTTTGCCCAATCCGCATAATCCAATGGGGCGATCTTCAACACCCGTTCCTGCGACGAGAAAACGGACTCCATAACCTCTCGGACTGCCGGATTGGGGTGCACCGAAAGAACCAGATAGCTATCCGGATGCGCCGCCACCAAACGCCTTAATCCTCGGGCAATCTGGCTCAACGGACGACCGAAATTCTCCCGCCGATGCACATCGCAAAGAATCAGTGCACGATCTTTCCAGGGCCGGGCGCGCAAACTATCGTGAGTAAACGGATGATCCGGGGATGTGATGGCAAGCAGAGCATCAATCGCCGTATTTCCGGTCACAAAAATAGTATCCCGCTTTGCCCCTTCCTTTTCAAGCTGCTGCTGATTGCTCCATGTCGGCGCAAAATGCAGTTCCGAAAGATGATCCGTCAACACCCGGTTCATTTCCTCGGGAAACGGTTGGTAGCGATCATAAGTGCGGAGGCCGGCCTCGACATGACCTACCGGGATCTGCTGGTAGTAGGCCGCGAGAGCGGCCGCCAACGTGGTGGTCGTATCACCGTGCACAAAGACCAGGTCCGGCTGGTATCCAAAAAACACGGATTCCAGACCGACGAGACAGCGGGTGGTAATATCGGTCAAACTTTGTGTTTCCCTCATAATATCCAGATCATCATCTGGAACGATATCAAAAAGGCCCAGCACTTGCCGTAACATCTCACGGTGTTGCCCTGTCACCACGGTCACCACATCGAATAGATGTGATCGTTTTTGAAGTGCTTTGATGACCGGGGCCATCTTGATAGCCTCCGGCCGAGTGCCAAAAGTACAGATCACGCGAATTCGACTCACCGGGTATGTTCTCTCCGTTCCCCATCCAATACACCGAATTTTTTCGCTCCAAAATAGAACGAAATGAAAGCAAACATAATAACGCCCAACCCCGGCCCGAGTCGTAAATTGGCCAAGGCCATGGCGCTAATTCCCATCCAACCGCTGATCCCGTACATCAGCAAAACGACCTCTCGCTGGTTCAGTCCTAACTGCAACAATCGATGATGAACGTGTCCGCGGTCCGGTTTGTAAATCGCCTGACCGTTACGATACCGGCGAACCACGGCAAACAAAGCATCCATGAGGGGAAGCCCCAACGCCAATACCGGAATGCCCAACGCGATCGCGGCCGTGCTTTTTAGGGTACCGGCCACGGAAATCGTCGCCAAGGCAAAACCTAAGAACATGGCGCCCGCATCGCCCATAAAGATCTTGGCCGGATTAAAATTGTAAGGCAAAAATCCTAAAGCCGCCCCGCCGACCAGTGCCGTGAGATAAACGGCAATCACCGGCTGTCCGGTTTGAATGCCCACCGTCAAAAGGCTTACGGATGCAATGACCGCAACGCCGGCTGCCAATCCATCCAACCCGTCGATAAAGTTGAGCGAGTTCGTAAACGCCACCACCCAAAGCACGGTGAACGGGATGCTCCAATGATTAAAATAAACAAATCCCCCCCAGGGGTTGGAAAGCCGATCAATTTGAATCCCATAGCTGACTAAAATGAGAGCACCCACTATTTGACCGACGAGCTTGGCCCACGCCGGCAAACGAAAAAGATCATCGACCACACCCAACAAAACAATGAAAGCACCGCCGATTAGAAGCCCTTGAACGGTCGGCTCATTGAGGTCCAAAAACAACGCCGCAGTAACGGCGAACGCCCCGTATATGGCGAGGCCACCCAAGAAAGGAACCGGGTTTGAATGCACGCTTCGGTCCACCGGTTGATCCCAACAATTGAGCCCAATGGCTAAGCGGCGAACCAGTGGCGTCAGGGTTAGAGCCAATAAACAAGACACCAAAAAAGGAAAAAACGTGTAAATTGGGCCCATCCTCCCTTCATCGAGCGGTCCAAACCATAGCTACTTGCATTGTATCATTGACGCGTCTTCAGTCCTAGGCATCAGCCGGACGTAACGTCGGTTTTTCCCCGGTCGATGTTCCCTGATTCTTGGGCCAGATGTCCCGAGGATAAACCGCGCGTGTCCCTCCGACCAAGGGCGGTCGTGTTCGCGCCAAGGTCAGATGCGCTTCACCAATCGAACGCTTCGCCATTCGAACCGGAACCGCCACCCGGCGAAGATGCATGCCAATGAAGGTATCGCCGATGTCCATCCCCAAATCCGCCTCAATCGCTTCGACCACCACGGGATCAACAAACGTCTCCATGGCCCGGACCGCAATGGTTCCACCGGCGGTCTCGGAAGGGATCACCGTAACCGGATTGAGCCGTTCCCGATACACCAATGCCCGCTCGACCACCAGGCTTCGATTGAGATGCTCACAGCACTGAACGGCAAGGAAAAGTCCCGCTCGATCACAGATGGACTTTGTGACGTCCACCACCGCTTGCGCAATCGCTTTACTTCCCGCGGAACCGATGCGTTTCCCTTGCACTTCACTGGTGCTGGCCCCCAACACAAAAATATTGCCGACCGTTGGTTTGGCAACCGCCAGCAGGTAGTTAACTGCGTCCGCTACGTCCTCGCGAATGCGAGCACATTCATCGTTGACCCCCATCTCGGCTCCCTCCTCGATCGTTTGACTCGAGTTTCATCAGCTGCTCCACCCGGCGAGCATGTCGCCCCCCCTCGAACGGGGTCGTACAAAACGCTTCCAAGATCGCTTGTGCCAGATGGGGCGCGCTCACCCGAGCACCAAGCGCCAATACGTTCGCATCATTATCCTTACGCGTAAGGCGTGCCGCATAAATGGTATGGCAAGGGGCAGCACGGACACCTGTCATCTTGTTCGCAGCCATGGCAATACCCAATCCGCTACCGCAGATGACGATGCCGCCATCAACGCTTTGATCATGAAGGGCTTCTCCCACGTGCTTCGCATAAACTGGGTAATCCACTGACTCCATCGAATCCGTCCCGAAATCCAAATACTCGATCCCCAGGTCTTTCAATGTTTTTAGTATATGGGGCTTTAGTGCCAAACCTCCATGGTCGCACGCAACCGCCATCTTTTTAAAGACTGCCGTCCCCACTATCATCCGATCTCCTCCCCACTCGTCGTAAAATCTCAGGATACGCGGCTCGGATC
>SLMV01000204.1 GCA_007133365.1 Clostridia bacterium | reverse complement strand
TGGCTCAGGCGGAGCATGACCCGGAATCACGCGTCTTTTTATTATGCACCTCCTCTGATCATACTCAGGCGATCTTGGCCGACATCGAGCGCCAGCTGACGTTCCTCGATCGAACGGAAATTATCGAGGAAGCCTTCACCCACTGGGGTGCGGCCGTGATTGGCGACGTGGAAGAGCTGATCGCACTTTCTAACCAATTGGCACCTGAGCACCTAAGCCTTCAGGTGAAAGACCCCTGGAGTTTGCTTTTGAAAATCAAAAACGCCGGTGCCATCTTTTTGGGGAAAAGTGCCGCCGTATCGTTTGGGGATTATACGGCGGGGCCGAACCACGTATTGCCGACTGCCACCACGGCACGTTTTGCTTCACCGTTGAGCGTGGAAGATTTCGTGAAGCGCACCAATTTTCTCTATATGTCAGAAGATAGCGCAAAAAGATGGGCGAGCCCGACCGCGCGCTTGGCCGATTTGGAAGGTTTGACGGCCCACGCACGCGCGGCGCGCCTTCGGGGTCAGCAGGGGGAGATCCAAAATGACTGAGGGATACCAGATTCATTCCCAAAATGTGACGGTCAAACTGGATGCCAATGAGAATCCATATGGTCTACACCCGCGCCTTTGGCACCGGATCATGACTTTGACGTGGGGGATGACGCCGAGCCGGTATCCGGCATCGGATGGGGCCGAACTTCGCGACCAGTTGGCTCGTTATTTGAAGGTCGACGGGGACCAGGTCATCCTAGGAAGCGGTTCCAATGAGCTCATCCAAGTTGCGCTGACGGCTTTTCGGGAGGGATTGGATCAGATTGTGATTCCCAGTCCCAGTTTTGGGATGTATCGTGTCATAGCGAGCATGTTAGGTCTTACGGTCGCTGAGATTCCCTTGGATTTGACGTATCAAATCGATATTGATGCGATGAAGCAAGCGATGGCTTCCAAGCGTTCGGCGGTTTTTCTCTGCCAACCCAATAATCCCACCGGGAATTGTTTTTCTTCTGAGGCGGTCTCGGAAATTCTCGCTTGCAAACCCACTTTGGTCATCGCCGACGAGGCGTACATCGAATTTGGCGGACAGTCGCTGATCAAACAGATCGATGAGTATCCCAACTTGCTGATATTACGAACGCTATCCAAAGCCTTTGCCCTTGCCGGTCTTCGTGTGGGCTATGCCGTGGCCCAAGCGTCACTCATCGACCGTCTGAAGCGGGCCAAACCCCCTTATAATGTGAGTGCGTTTTCGTTGCTCGCCGCTGGCGTGGTGATGGACAATCCGATGTTACAAATGAACACCTTGATTCCGCTTCGCCGTGACCGCGAACGCCTTCGTGCGGCGTTACAAGAAATTCCGGGTTTACTGCCCTTCCCGAGCGAGGCGAATTTTATCCTGGTGCGTGTACTGGCGGAGAAGGTCGGTTTGAGGGCGGATCAAATCCGAGAACGATTGCTTGAGAAAGGAATGTCCGTGCGTTATTTCCCGGGAAATAATGTGTTGAACGACTGTATTCGAATTTCGGTCGGTCGGCCGGAGGAAAATGCGCGGCTCATTGCGGCGCTTCAGGAGTTGGAGGGATAAAAATGACGACATCGGTGTGTGAAATGCGCGAAACAAAGGAGACCCGGGTGAAGGTGGTGATCGACCCCGGGGCAGTCCCGAGCGATGATTGTCGGACGGGTTTACCCTTTTTTGATCACATGTTATCGAGTCTGGCTTTTCATGGGGGCTTTGCCCTGCAGGTTCGGGCTGAAGGTGATGTGGCGGTGGACCCTCATCACTTGGTGGAGGATGTCGGCATCACGCTGGGACGCGTGGTGCGCCGAATTTGGCGAGAATCCGAGAATTTTGCCCGGTTCGGTTCCGCTTTTGTTCCCATGGATGAAGCGCTGGTCGCCGCTCATCTGGATCTTAGCGGGCGTCCCTTTTTGGCCTTCGATCTCGAGATGTCGCCGCGCACGTTGGGCGATTTCCATTCGGACTTGGTATTAGAATTCTTCCGTGCTTTGGTCAATAACGCCGATGTGACCCTCCACTTAAAGACGGAGACCACCGGCAACACGCATCATGTGGTTGAGGCGGCCTATAAAGCGGTGGGGCGCGCGCTGGCGGAGGCGTTACAGCCCTCACGGCCAAACAAGGTGCCGTCAACCAAAGGTCGCCTCGGGGAGGAGTGAGCATCGGGTGATTCATGTGGTGGATTATGGAACCAGCAATATCCGTAGTGTCTTCAATGCGTTTGAAAGATTACTCTGCCCAGTGCAACTGACGTCGGATCCGGCCAAAGTGGGATCGGCCGCCGGTCTGGTGCTCCCGGGGGTTGGGTCCTTCGGGCGTTCGGCGCAGGTTTTGGCCGAGACAGGTTTGATGGATGCGGTTCGGGAAGCCGTCAAGAACGGTGTCCCGCTATTAGGTATTTGCTTGGGGATGCAACTATTGTTTGCCGAAAGCGAGGAGGGCCCGGCGACGTTGCCGGGCATGGGGCTATTCCCGGGACGTCTTCGCCGTTTCCCGCCGGAACGAAAGGTACCGCATATGGGGTGGAATACGGTTGAATTTGACGAGCCTCAGGGACTTTTCGCCGGGATTCGCCCGGGATCTCATTTTTATTTTGTCCACTCCTATTATTTGCCGCTATCCGATTGTCCTCCGGGCTCGGCGCAGACCACATATGGGCGAACCTTTGCGAGCGCCGTCCAGGTGGGACGGATCATGGGTACTCAATTTCACCCCGAGAAGAGCGGGGATGTAGGATTGCGCGTCTTGAGCAATTTTGCCCATGAGATATGCAAAATTCCCAGATCGATCGATAAGGAGGATATTTAAGTGGAGGTCATACCGGCAGTGGATATACGAGGAGGACGATGTGTCCGCCTTCGGCAGGGGGATTACGACCGGGAAACGATTTTTGACGAGGATCCAGTTGCCGTGGCCCAACACTGGCAGCGCGAGGGCGCACAAATGGTGCATGTGGTGGACCTCGATGGTGCGCGCGAGGGACGGCAGGTGAATGCCTCCATCATTTTGCGAATGATTCAAGAGGGCGTACCGGTCCAAGTCGGGGGCGGTATTCGGACGGAGGAAAACGTTCGAATGCTGATCGAAGCGGGTGCCCAAAGGGTGGTGTTAGGCACCGCTGCGGTGGAAGCGCCGGATCTTAGGGCGCGACTTTTAGCGTGTTATCCGGAGCAGGTGGTGTTGGGGATTGATTGCCGGTCCGGCCGAGTTGCGGTTGGTGGGTGGCGCCGACAGCTGCCGTTGACGCTCGAGGATTTTATCGATTCGATTGTCGCTGAAGGTGCGCGGCGCGTGATTGTGACGGATATTGGACGGGATGGTATGCTAGCGGGGCCGAATTTGTCGCTGCTACGGCAGGCATTGACACGGGACGTTCAGGTTATTGCCTCAGGCGGAGTCGGCAGTCTCGACCATCTGCATGCCTTGTACGATCTCAGCCGGGAACATGCCAACCTCGAAGGGGTCATCGTTGGGCGTGCGCTCTATGATGGTGCCTTCCCATTAGCGAAGGCGTTCGAAGCCGTTTTGGATTTGGGAGGTGAGCAATCTTGCTAGCAAAGCGCATTATCCCCTGTTTGGATGTGGACGCTGGCCGTGTGGTTAAAGGCGTGCATTTCGTTAATCTGCGTGATGCAGGCGATCCGGTGGAGCTGGCCGCCGCTTATTCAGAGGCGGGGGCAGATGAACTGGTGTTTCTTGATATATCGGCAACAAATGAGGGCCGCGAAACGACGCTGGAGGTGGTGGAAGCGGTTGCTCAGAAGGTTTTTATCCCGTTAACCGTTGGGGGTGGAATTCGGACCGAATCGGATATTCGTCGGACGCTTCGGGCCGGAGCGGACAAAGTGTCAATCAATTCAGCGGCGGTCCGAGATCCCGATTTGATCGCCCGTGGGGCAGATGCGTTCGGGGTGCAGTGCATGGTGGTGGCGATTGATGCGCGTCGGGTCGATGATACGCCCGAACCCCGCTGGGAAGTGTTCGTCCGAGGCGGCCGCGAATCGACCGGACTCGATGTGTTAGAATGGGCGGAAACCGCAGTGCGTCGGGGCGCCGGGGAACTCCTGGTTACCAGCATGGACCGGGACGGAACGGTTTCCGGTTATGATACGGATCTACTTCGCGCCTTGTCCGATCGGGTTCGAGTGCCCCTGGTGGCGTCCGGAGGTGCGGGTGGGCCGGACGATATGCTGGCAGCCTTTGAAGCAGGTGCGGATGCGGCATTGGCGGCCTCCATTTTCCATTATGGAAAATTCACCGTATCAGAGGTTAAGGATTACCTGGCATCAAAAGGAGTGGTGATTCGGCCATGACGGTATCAGAAGGGGAAATCAAGTTCGATCAAGAGGGGCTCATTCCCGTCGTGGTCCAGGATGTTGGGACGCGAGAGGTCTTAATGTTGGCATATGCCAATCAAGAAGCGTTGATTCGGACACGAAAGACACGTCGTGCTCATTTTTTCAGCCGCAGTCGTCAGGAGATTTGGGAAAAAGGAGCGACTTCGGGGAATTATCTATCTTTATCAGCAATACGGCTGGATTGTGATGGCGATGCTCTGGTTTACGAGGTAAAACCAGCCGGTCCGGCTTGTCACACGGGTGCCCGGAGTTGCTTCTTTCGAACGGTTGACGATTGGGGAGCGGGTACGAGCGGGGACCTGTTGCAGGAACTTTACGCCGTCATTCAAAAGCGTCAACAAGAATTGCCGGAGGATTCTTATGTGGCCTCATTGCTTTCGGGCCCACGCGAGCGCCTCTTGCGAAAGGTCGGCGAAGAGGCAACCGAGGTGATTCTTGCTGCAGTCGAACCGGATCAGCCCCACCTAATCCCGGAGATTGCCGACCTGTGGTTCCATACTATGGTAGTAATGGTAGAAAGCGGCAAGACCTACGCGGAGTTATTAGGAGAACTAGAAACGAGACGCCGTTAATATGGTTTCATCGGCGGCAGTGATGTCCTACTGGCGGATTGGCAGTGGGTTTTTGCGGTTTTTAGGAGGAAAGCCCCCCGGTCGTAGGGAAGAGTGTAACGTTAAAGGACGGCATGAAGGGGTGTGCGTGCGATGATTTCGGATTGGCTGCGAAGGGCTCGTGGTGGGGGACGTGAGGGTTTACAGTCCCAGGGAGAGGTGTGGGAGATTCCGGTGGACGCCATTTCACCGAATCCCTTTCAGCCCCGCGTCAATTTTGAAGAAGAGCCGCTGAAGGAACTCGCCGAATCCATCCGGGAGGTTGGCGTTATTGAACCGGTGTTAGTCCGCCCGGTTTCGCAAAGTGACAGCCAATACGAGTTAGTAGTGGGTGAACGGCGTTTGAGGGCGTCCCAAATTGTGGGGCTCGCGGTGATTCCCGCTTTGATTCGCCACGTGAGTGATCAGCAAATGGCGATGTTGGGCTTAGTTGAGAATATGCAGCGAGAAGACCTTCACCCGTTAGAGGAAGCGTCGGCATATCAACGATTAATTAACGATTTTGGGTTGACGCAGGGTGATTTGGCGCAATCGCTTAGCGTTAGTCAGTCCGGGATATCGAACAAATTGCGTCTGCTTCGGTTGGATCAAAGCCTTCAAGAAAAGATCCTTGCGGCCAAACTTAGCGAACGGCATGCCCGTTCGTTACTTCGCCTTCGCGAACTCGAGAGCCAGCACCGGGTCCTCGACCGTGTCATCGAGGAGCAGCTGTCGGTGCGAGAAACGGATGATCTCGTCACCATGGTTCTTGATGATACGCCGGAGCAACCCCGGAAGGGACGTGAACGGGGTCAGATGCGCGGTGTTATTCGAGATTTTCGCATTTTTCTTAATGGTTTGCGTCAGGCGGCCGAGTCCATGCGGGAGTCGGGATATGAAGTGGAACTTGAGGAGACGACAGCCGGCGAGGGGTATCGGGTGACGATCGATGTCCGGCCGGCGCAGACCGCATCGAATAACGAGCAGCGGCCGAATCGTAATGTGGGGAAGAGGCGTTAAAGTGGGGAAGGTTATCGCAATCGCCAATCAAAAAGGTGGCGTAGGAAAGACGACCACTGCAATTAATGTAGCGGCTTGCCTGGCGGTCCAACAGCATCGGAAGGTCTTATTGATCGACGTGGATCCGCAGGGCAATAGCACCAGCGGATTGGGCTTGGACAAGCAGGAGATGGGAGAAAGCGTTTACGATGTGCTTGTCGACGAGGTGCCGGCGGAGCGGGCCATTCGGGACACGGCATTTCCTGGACTCAAGATTATGCCTTCCACCATGGACCTTGCCGGAGCGGAGATCGAATTGGTTTCGCTGATCGCGCGGGAGTATCGCCTGCGGTCTGCCATCGACGAGGTGCGAAATCAGTTTGATTACGTCCTGATCGATTGTCCGCCAAGTTTGGGGCTATTGACGATTAATGCCCTTGCGGCGGCCGATAGCGTGCTCATCCCGATTCAATGTGAGTTTTATGCCCTAGAAGGCTTAACCCAGCTTTTGAGCAGTATTCGTTTGGTTCAGCGGAGTTTGAATCGGGAACTGGCGATCGAAGGCGTGGTGCTGACCATGTTTGATGGGCGCACCAACCTCTCGATCGAGGTCGCCGACGAAGTAAAGCGTTTCTTTGGTGACAAGGTGTTTCGAACCTTGATCCCGCGCAATGTACGATTGAGTGAGGCGCCCGGGCACGGAAAGCCCATTATTGCGTATGATCCGGCGTCCCGGGGTGCCGAGGTTTATTCGGAGTTGGCGAAGGAGTTGGTGCGAAATGGCGAAGAAGACGCCTCGGTTGGGTAAGGGCCTTAACGCGCTCTTGGGCGAATTTGGGGGCCAGCAGGCGGACGGACGGGTTGAAGAGGTCAAGCTGGATCGGCTGAAACCGAATCCGTTTCAACCGCGTCGAGAATTCGCAGAGGAGAAACTGGAAGAGTTGGCCGAGTCCATTCGTGTTCACGGTGTGGTCCAACCGGTTATCATTCGAGAGACCGAGGACGGTTATGAGTTGGTGGCCGGTGAGCGCCGGTGGCGCGCCGCCGAGTTGGCGGG
>SLMV01000074.1 GCA_007133365.1 Clostridia bacterium | reverse complement strand
GGCCGAGATGCCGGCCGTATTGCTGGAAACCCTTTATTTAACCTGTGTGGAAGACGAACAATTGCTTCTTGATCCGGCGACCTATGACAAAGTCGCCGACGCGATTCTGATCAGTTTGAAGCAATTCTTTGCTCAGCGCTGATTTCATTCCTTCATCCAAGGGATCGATTGAAGAGACGATTAAACGACGATTCGCAGATATTTCGGCGAGTTCGATGGCCTGCTTGAAAATAGGGGGGTTAGGGTTTGAAGCGAGTGTTGTTGCTTGATGTGGGAAGTACTTTGACCAAGGCCCTGGTATGGGATCGGTCATCAAACCAACTGTTGGCCTCAGCGCAAGCCATCACCTCGGTGAAGGAAAACGTCATGTTGGGTGTTCACCAAGCCATTCGCGGCCTTCACTCGCCGGAATTGCCGGCCTCGCCATCCTGGGAAGATTTTGACCTTCGACTCGGAGCGAGTAGTGCGGCCGGAGGATTACGGATGGTGGTTTGTGGTCTGACGGAGAACTTGACGGCAAAAGCGGGGTTGGAAGCAGCGCAGGGGGCTGGTGCGCGTGTTTATGGGGTCTTTTCCGGGATCCTTAGCTCGGATGATGTTAACGCGATGGCCCAGAAGTGTCCGGACATCATTTTGTTTACCGGCGGCACCGATGGTGGCGAGGTGAAACGGGTTAAGAACAATGCCCAAGTGTTAACCCAATACCCCGGACCTCGCCCTCCGGTGGTGGTGGCATGCAATCAAAACGCGGCCCCTGAAATCGTGGCCTTGTTTTCTTCCCATGGCTTTGAGGTTTACCGGGCCCAAAACGTGATGCCGGCCCTAGAACAACTAGCGGGTGATTCGGCGCGGGAAGCCATACGGGGTGTTTTCATGCGCCACATCACGAAAGCCAAGGGATTGGAACACCTAACCGAACGATTAAATCATCCCGTGGTCCCTACGCCGTATGCGGTGATGAAAGGCTTGTCGTGTTGGCACCCTGATTCCGTCGCGGTGGACGTCGGAGGGGCGACAACGGATGTCTATTCTTTTGCTGATGGCAGACCGACGGTGACGGGGCTGATCCCGAGGGGGATCCGTCAGCCCAAGTTGAGACGGACGGTGGAGGGGGACCTCGGCATTCGGGAAAGTGTGTCGGCGTTAAAGGCGGCTGCGGGTTCCAAATTCTCTTCCGTCTTGTTTTCAGAGGAGACGTTCTCATCTTGGTCGCACGATGAGGTTGAACAACGACTTCGCGCTTATGAAGCGAAGTCGGTCATATTGCCTGGTGACGACTTGGATCGGTGGTTGGATGAGAGACTCAGCCGGCTTTGCATCGACCTTGCAACCCGACGACATGCGGGCACGCTTGTTACGCGTGACACGCCCCAAGGTCCCGTGCACTTCTTATATGGAAAAGACTTAAGGGATGCGTCCCGACTGATCGGTACCGGGGGGACCTTTTTTGCCGCTTCGCGCGGGGCCTTTGCTAAAAACATCCTAAAAGGTGCCCTCTTCACGAATGATGGGTCACTCAGGCCGAAGTCCCCGGATCTATGGGTTGATCCCGATTACCGTTTATTTGCGGCAGGTTTGCTTTCGCTAATCTTGCCGGAGGAAGCGGGTGGATTATTGGAAGGTTTAGAGCCGCTTTGAATAACCGATTACATCATCGCCCGCTGATGATTGGACGGAGCCGGTTCAAAAAGAACGGAAGTGGGTGGGGTTACCTTTCGGTTGGAAGTGATTCCTGAGATGATAGAATAAAGAAATAGGACAACATGGATCGTTGAACCTTGCATCCGTTTTGGGTGCGGAGGGAGACGGTTTAAACCAGCAGGATGCTTTGAAGGTGTACCACGACGCGAATTGATAGTCGGTTGTGGTTAGGGGGCTTATCAATCGTTGGGAAGGAGCTTGGTGTGTCAGACGAAATAGAGCGCCGAGGCGATGGACGCAAACCGAATGAGTTGCGTCCCATCCAAATTGAACGACATTATTTAAAATATCCAGAAGGTTCGGTTCTGATCGAATGGGGTGAGACCAAGGTCATCGTGAACGTTAGCGCCCAAACGGGTGTTCCCCGATGGCTTCGAGGCAGTGGGCAGGGTTGGATTACTGCCGAATATTCGATGTTACCCCGGGCAACTCAAAACCGGAACATCCGGGAGGTGCAGCTTGGAAAACAAGGAGGCCGGACCGTGGAGATTCAACGTCTCATTGGGCGTTGCTTGCGGGCCGTGGTGGAGTTGGATGGCCTGGGCGAGAACACCATGTGGGTGGATTGTGATGTGATCCAGGCAGATGGTGGAACACGAACGGCTGCTCTGACCGGGGCCTTCGTCGCGATGGTCGACGCGCTGTATTTTTTGATGCGGCGCGATCACTTGCGATATCTGCCGTTGAACAATACGCTGGCCGCAGTCAGTTGTGGGATTGTTGACGGAGTGGCCCTTTTAGACCTTCCTTATGAGGAGGATTCTCGCGCCCAAGTTGACATGAATGTGATCGGCACTGGAACGGGGCACTTGATTGAGGTTCAAGGTGGTGCCGAAAGCCACCCGTTTTCCCCGGCCCAATTGCAGGCGATGATGGACCATGCTTACGGGGGCTTGAAAGAAATTACCCGGATCCAACGAGATTGTCTGGGAAATGTGTGGGATGAAGTGCGTGCTGGTATTGCCCGGTTGGAGGAAGGAATGAACTTTGCCGAGTTAAGAGCATTTCGAGAGGGTTTGGAAAACAATGAGTGAACGCAAACTGGTGATGGCTACCCGTAACGCCGGAAAAATTCGAGAGTTAAGGCGAATTATCGGAGATCAAATCAGCGTTGAGTTGCAAAGTCTTGATGATTTCCCGGCGATGCCTGAAATACCCGAGACGGGCGATTCGTTTCTCGCGAATGCGGGACTTAAGGCACACGCAACCGCGGTTCATACTGGACGTTTAGCCTGTGCGGATGACTCGGGCTTAATGGTATCGGCCTTGGATGGTGAGCCGGGTGTCTTGTCCGCACGTTATGCCGGTGATGCGGCGACAGACGAAGAAAACAATCAACAATTATTGGACCGCCTAGCGGGAATTGAGCAGCGTGATGCAAAATTCATCTGCGCGTGTGTGTTGGCAGTTGATGAGGAACGACTTGACCCTGAACGTTTTGATGAAATGGCAAGTGCCGGCTGGTGGGAAGCACCGGAAGGACTCTGGATGTGGGCTGTCGAGGCGGAAGCGAAAGGGTATATCCTCGAATCTCCACGCGGTACCGGTGGATTTGGCTATGACCCTTTGTTCTATTATCCGCCCCTCGGAAAAACTTTCGCCGAGATGTCATTAGAAGAGAAGAATCGCATTAGTCACCGAGGCATTGCTTTTCGGAAAATGGTGGATCAGTTGGCTTTGCTTTTTGGGTCGGATGGATAGACGGGCATCGATGGCATAAGCGTTGACACTTGGAGGCGCATCAATTATACTAGGGAATCGCTAATAGATGTCGCGGAGCGTAGCGCAGTTTGGTTAGCGCGCCTGCTTTGGGAGCAGGAAGTCGCCAGTTCGAATCTGGCCGCTCCGACCAGTTTTGATTGCGGGAGTAGCTCAGTGGTAGAGCCTCGGCCTTCCAAGCCGACTACGCGGGTTCGATCCCCGTCTCCCGCTCAGAGGCGCCCGTAGCTCAGCCCGGATAGAGCATCTGACTTCTAATCAGGTGGTCGGAGGTTCAAATCCTCCCGGGCGCGCCAGGTCGTCTGTTATATGGTGGCTGTAGCTCAGTCGGTTAGAGCGCCAGGTTGTGGCCCTGGAGGTCGGGGGTTCAAAACCCCTCAGCCACCCAGGTTGGATTTGCGCTCATAGCTCAGCTGGATAGAGCATCGGACTTCGGATCCGAGTGTCGGGGGTTCAAATCCTCCTGGGCGCACAGAGACTAAAATTGGGGTGTGGCCAAGCGGTAAGGCAACGGCCTTTGGAGCCGTCATCCCAGGTTCGAATCCTGGCGCCCCAGCAGATAATTGAATATGGGCCACTAGCTCAGTTGGCAGAGCACCTGACTTTTAATCAGGGTGTCTTAGGTTCGATTCCTAAGTGGCCCACCACTATAAACCCCTGATTCTTTAGAGATTCGGGGGTTTTGTCTTGGCGTTTAATCTGGTGTTTCAATGGGTCAGTGCGAGGATCGCGTGAGAATCTGCTGAGTTTGAAACCTGTTTTTTGATGCCAGTCCACCTTATTTGTATTGAATACATGCTGGGATATGGTACAGTTTTGTCGACCAGCAAATTAGGTTCTGCGCCCATGGATTTGACCGGAAGTTAGCGCTAACAATTGTGGTGGGTTAGTGATATTCTCCCCCTGAGAGGAAGGGGTGCAGTTGGCAAGCAGGCGGAAGCGTTATAGTCCGGAGTTCAAACTCAAAGTAGTCTTGGAGGCAGCGCCGTCTCATCGGGATCCACTACCAGAATCAAGAATACATGACTATGGTAGCAGGACTCAACATGAGGATTGCGTAAGCCGTAGAGGGTAATTGGATATGACGAAGTACGCGGATATTTTTAGACGTGATAACGTAAGGAATCGAAACGGTGAACCGAATTGCGAGAAGAAGAATAGACACTCGAATGGGTTGACCTTCTTGTTCCAGCGTTTGTAGTCTTGCCTACGAAGGGGGGCAGTAGATGATTACCATAAGAAATACACCAAACGCAGCCGGAGTGATCATCAGTGGAGACTTTGAGGATCTTTATAACCTTGTTGAAGCGTTCTATAAGATCACTATTGGTGATTATGTTGAAAGACACCACCAATACATCCCCATGTCGACCCGCGTGTTGGGGCTTTGCTATGATATCCGACATGCGTATCAGGGAGACCGGGAGATAGAACTGATCGACAACCAGATGACAGAAGAGATAATGGCGTGGCATTCGCTCATCGCCCCTCAGAACAACGTCTATTATAGCTGTCGGTATCTTTATCCGGAGATGTTTTTTGTCATGCTTGCGCTAAACCAACTGGTAGACCTACATAGTGGTGATCATGCGAATACAAAAGGTGTTCTCCCAGGCGAGAGGAGAAACGAAGTGATCTGGGATGACAGCATAGCAATGATTCGTCTTCTTCAGGCTCAATTTGCAAGCTGTGTACGTAATACGTTGACTGATGCGGCTTTTTCCCGTTGGATGAAGGCGATGAGTAGTGACCAGGCCGATATGCGGGATATCGCAGGGCAATATCTTGACCTTCTTGCCATTGACTACATACCGTTGACCCGAAAGCAGCGATTGCAAGCGCTACCCGCTCTGGCGGAGCGAATCGTCGGTTTTCAGGAAGACGTTGACCATAAAGAAATAGCTCGCGTTGTGAATGCTGCGGCAGAAGAATGGCAATGTGAACCCGGAGACATCCAGTTGGAGGGCATTGAGTATCCCAACTGTTTCGAGTGGTAACCTTCTACATTGGCGCCGTCGCGGACGGTCGAGGTGTGAAGTCACCGAGAAAGGAGATAAACGAGTGAAGAAGATCGGGAGAAATGATCCATGCCCGTGCAACAGTGGAAAGAAGTACAAATTGTGCTGTATTGACAGGCCCATAGAGAGTGTGCGAGAGGACGCTTTCAGACAGTTATCCGAAAACTTCCACTCCTACGACCGGGCGAGTCAATTGACTACCGAAGAGATCATCAGCAGCTTGCACGCAGTGGGTATCCCCTTTGAAAAGCAGTCATTCCTGCGGGATGTATCGGTACTTTTCTCGGCAAGACAAGTGGCACAACGTTGGCTGAAATCGCTTCCATTCGTCCCTGGGCACGGTGAGCCCTTGTCGATCGCAGCACAAGTCTTATGGGACCGGTTGGCTCCTGAGAGCGTAATGTCCATGGAGCGGATGATGGTATTGATCGAAGATGGATACAGACACCTCAATGAGAAGAATCCCAAGACTGCTTGCGATCTGTGGTTACACGTGTGGGATGCCATAAAGGAGAGGCACAAGCCAAAGTTCAAAAGTCTAGAATATCTTGACGAGCAGTACCGCGAAGCTTTCTTTATAAGCAATTTCTGTCAGGATTTAGAGGTCAGTCTGTATTCTGCTGGTGTGCAGGATGCAGATTATTTTCATAAGCAAATTGCGTACTGCCAGGAGTTTTGTCGGCTTTTCCCCGAGGAGTCAGAGCTAATTATTCACAACATGAGAAGGGCGATTATCGATTCATACATTGCCTTAGAGGATTTCGCTTCAGCCATAGCCGAATCGGACCGCTTGGTAATGGACTACCCGGACAATCCCTGGAGTTACATTCAGTATGCAGATATGTATTTCTTCGGTGATGAGGACAGGAAAGACCTTAAGAAGGCCAAGGACCTATACCATGAGGCGTTCTTGAGGGCCATCGAGAACTACGACAAAGAAGCAATTTGGGAACGATTGGAAGACTTAATGGTCATTCGGTAGCCCGTGGTGTCTTGGTATGCAGTTATCGGATCCGACATTAATCTTTGGGGCTGCCCTTCGACTGACTTTGTCAGAGGTTATCGCCGGCCCGGGAAAAGAACTTCTCAAAAGATCCATTTCCACCTTCTTAAGAATGGATTCATGGCGAAATTGCACAGCTCCTTCCGCATAGAACCGGTGACGCACGCCGATGATCACTCTTTGATCATTTTGCAATGTCACCGGTGGTTCCTCAGGCAGCGTGTCTTCGCCAATAACCAGTGAATAATAACGGATGGCAGCAAAGGGATCGGGAAGATGATGGTAGAGGGCATTGTGCGTGATCCGTGAAACACCTTGTGCATAGGCATGCGGGTGCTACCAGTCATGAGCGTCAATTGGAGTAGGAAAGGTCATGAAGACGACTTTGGCCGATTTGACACTGCAGAATCGCCTTTTGAAACTCAACCGTTGAGCGTTGAGGAACTGGATTCGCTGCGAACCAAAGAGGGGTTGAAGGTCGCGAGGTTTTGTGAGTTGATCGGTTTGCCCAGATCAACCGATTAGTATGGCCGTTCCCGAATCAAGCCTGAGGAGCCCAAGTGCGGCTCGAGAACGCGATTGGATCCTCGGTTGAAGGAACGCTTCCGAGCATTAGATTTGG
>SLMV01000073.1 GCA_007133365.1 Clostridia bacterium | reverse complement strand
TCACCGAGGTGATGGCTTGCGCCGAGGCCAACAGTCGGTTTGATGACCGATCCCATACCAGGGCCTTGGTCAAAGTACTTCCCACATCAAGCAACAACACTCGCTTCAAATCCTAACCCCCCGCCTATTTTCAAGCAGGCCATCGAACTCGCCGAAATAGCTGCGAATCGCCGTTTAATCGTCTCTTCAATCGATCCCTTGGATGAAGGAATGAAATCAGCGCTGAGCAAAGAATTGTTTCAATGCGATCAGAATCGCGTCGGCGACTTTGTCATAGGTCGCCGGATCAAGAAGCAATTGTTCGTCTTCCACACAGGTTAAATAAAGGGTTTCCAGCAATACGGCCGGCATCTCGGCCTCCCGGAGCACCGCAAAATTGGCAAAACGAACACCGCGGTCCGGACGACCCAAGGCCATAACCACCTGTTGATGAATCAAGTCAGCCAGCGATCGACTCTCGGGATGATTGCTGTAATAGTAGGTCTCGGTACCCGAGGCTTGATGACGAATCTCCGCATTGGCGTGAATTGAGATAAAGGCATCGACTTTCGCTTGATTGGCCAACTCCGGTCGATCGTATATGTGGATATATTCGTCCCGGGTCCGCGTGAGGAGGACCTCGGCCCCCGCTGCCTCGAGCGCCTCCGCCACCACCAGCGAGACGGCCAAATTAAACGCCTTTTCCGTTAATCCGGTTGCGCCGCGAGCGCCCGGATCGGAACCACCATGTCCGGGATCGAGGACAATGCGACGCCCGGAAATCGATGGCTCACCAAAGGAAATGCCAATTTCAAAACCGTTCGCCCCGGCTTGCTCATCGATCAACGGAACGTGCGCTTTCTTTAGATCGAGTACCAAACGCGTTCCATCGAAACTATCACCGGTCGCTTCGCGATGGCGGCCCAAGCGACAAGCCGATAGAACCGGACAGTTATTGACGGTTTGATCTCCTAATTGCGCCTGCTGTCCCACGCCCAAGAGGTCGATGACGATTCGGGACGGATCCTCCAAAGTAAAGTGCCGCCAGGGAATGGGGATGTTCGTTGTTAACGTCAACTGGGATCCCGAAGGCCCCTCTTGGATCGATACATTTTCCAATACAGCAAAATCAATTAACACGGCTTCGGTTGTGCTGTCAATAACGTAAAGGAGTGGATCGCGAAGGTCCACGTGCAGGTAAACTTCATTCGCTCCGGTCCAGCGCAACTGAATCGTGCGGATGGTTCCCGATTCATATTCGAAGCTGCCGGCAAGTTCATCCGATATCCCGGCGTTCGTCAGTTTGATCACAATATTATCTTGGGTTTCCCGAATCACTTCGAGTTCATAAGGATTGGTGACCTCCAGTCGCAACGCATAGGGGGTAACATGCAAACCGCTTCCCCCAGCATTTGGCGCGTCCGCATCATCCGTTTCTGATTGAATGCTCACCAATCGCCGCTCGTCATCCCAATCCACCTTGCTCCCAAAAGATTCGGCCACAAAGCGGACCGGCACCAGGGTGCGGTCGGAAAAGATTGTCGGCGGGACATCGAGCGGGACGGGCTCCCCGTCGACGATGGCTTCGGTATCATCGATGGTCAAAAGGAGGAAGCCTTCTTCTACTGCCTGATCTTCCGTTTTCGTGATGAGGACCTGGCGGGTTTCGGAGAACCATTCCACGTGCCAGCCCAAGTACTCGGATATGACACGGATGGGAACCAAGGTGCGGCCATCGATGATCCGAGGAGGCACGTATCCGGGAAAGGTGGAGGCCTCCAATAACGTACCATCAATTTGAAGATGAACATCCTCCGAGTAGGCCTTAACCCCCGAGTTGGAAAAACCCAAGACCCCAACGAGAACAATTAACCCTATGAGAATCCTGTACACGCCGTATCGTTTCACGTCCACTCCTCCACCAGAAATACACTCGCGCGTCCAAACTGGACCTTTCTTTGAAGGTCAAGTAGATCTGTTTTCGCTTTTAAGTGGGGAGAACCCTGCTTCGCGCTTTCGCTTGTAACACAGGCGTAAACGGGATCTCCTCATTTTACAAGTTCAAACCCGAGCTGCCGGGGCATATCGGGATAGTCCAAATTGGATAAAGTGACGCCCAATAGTCGAACGGTTTGTCGACCATCAATCAGTTCTCCTAGGAGTTCGCGGGCGGTTTGGTGAATCGCTTCGGCCTTATGGTATGGCGTCGGATCCGTTCGGGCACGGGTCAAGGTGCGAAAATTGCTGTAGCGGACCTTGATGCCGACGGTCATCGCCGTCAGGTCCAATTCCTCAACCCGCGCCGTCACGTCATCGACCAATTCTCGCAAGATCGATTCCAACTCCCCGGGATCGGCCACGTCATTCGGCAAGGTGGTCTCCCGGCTAACCGATTTGGCACGTCGATCACGGCGCACACGGGGCGATAGCGGCCGACCCGCGCAAAGAAGGGCAATATCCCACGCGCGCCCCGGCCCCAGCATCTTGATTAGCTGCCGAGTCGAGGTCGAAAAAAAGTCCCCACCGGTTTCGATCCCCTGACGCTTCAGGGTTCGGGCCGTTTGGGGCCCAATGCCCCAAAGTTGTTCCAGGGGCACTTTGGGAAGCAACCGGCGAGCAAGATGGCGATCAATAACCGTAAAACCATCGGGTTTTTGCCACTCTGAGGCCAACTTGGCTAACGGGCGGGCATACGATACGCCCACCGAGCAGGTAATGCCGATTTCGCCTGTGATATCGCGTTTAACCTCCCGGGCCACAGCAACGGTTTGCTGAGGATTTGCCACAAAAAGAAAGGCTTCATCAAGGCCTAACATTTCCACGTCCTGCGTGTGGGATCGAAGGAGATCTTTCACCTGACGAGACACCTGTTTGTAGCGTGCAAAATCGGTGGGAAGAAAGATTGCCGATGGACACAAGCGCCGGGCCTCCTCTGCCGGCATAGCCGAACGCACACCAAACTTACGCGCTTCATACGAACACGTCGCCACCACTCCACGGGACGCGGGCGTTCCTCCCACAATGACCGGGCGCCCCCTCAAACTGGGATCATCCCGCTGTTCGACCGACGCATAAAAAGCATCCATGTCCAAATGAATCACCCGAAGATCCTCGGATCGCTCGGGTTCCGATCGCAGCCGGAGTCGATCCATTGTTCTCGCCCCCTTGCTATCCCTACCTTACCAAACATATGTTCGACCGACAATCATAACCCATCTTGGTGTCCAAAACGAGAGCGATCCTAAAATCGACGTTTTTGTTCATTGGTTCGGCACCAGGTAAGGAAACGAAAGCGAAGTCTCCAGAAGGCGGTCTGCACTCCTATGAGAGTCCTCCCGAAAGGCTCCACTTCGTCATCCGGTCCGTAAGGCGGATGGATGCCAGCAAGTGATCCGGACAATGGGTTGGATCGAATCATCGCGATAAAACGGGCCCTCTTGCTCCCGGTGACATCCCCCTAATCGCTTCACCGAATAGCGCCACGACCTCGCGCACCGTGTACCGAAACCGAAGCAACCGATTTCGGTACAAAGGGCTCTCGTAAGCCGGGGCCCCCGTCGCCTCTAATCCCAATGAACGAGCAATCTTTAAAGCCCGATGAAGATGAAATGGATCCGAGACGATGATGGCCTGCTCCCAACCTTGTCGGCGCATGATAGCTTGGCTAAAACGCAAATTCTCCCGGGTATTGGTTGCCTTTTCCTCTCGATACAGCCGCTCAGCGGGGATCCCGTATTGCACCAAACGTTCTTTCATCGCTTGCGCCTCGGTCGGAGAATACTCCCCGAGACCGCCTGACAGAATAAGATTGTCAGCGTATCCGACCATAAATAGTTCTGCAGCATGATCGATGCGGGCTTTAAGCGCCGGACTTGGACCGTCCGGCCACACCGCGGCCCCTAATATAATAATGACATCCCCGGGTTGGGGATGGATGGATTCCGCGGTCGCATGGATGGATGCATAGGTGCCGATAAAGGCGACGGCAAGTATCACAATAACGACTCCAACGAAATATCGTGCGCGCATTGCACCTCGTCCTTATTGATAAGACTGGACTCTAGCGATAACCCAAAAACAAAAAAGCCCAACTCGGGCTTTTATCATTCGTCTCCATTTTGGTGGAGGTGTCGGGGAGTCGCACCCCGAGTGTCCGGACTCCAAAGCATTGCCCGCTACAGGCTTAGCCCGTATTTTTTCATCGCGTCGCGGCACTTCTACGGGCAGAATTGCCGAGACGCTAGCCCACTTTTCTCATCTAGCGGCCGTAGGCACTCCGCTAGACCAGCCCATCTGAGTGTCGCCTAGTCCGCTCCGACGGGCCGAGAGCGGGTAGACGTAGCTGATGCTATTACGCAGCAGCTAGGGTGTAGTTATTGTTGGCAATTAATTTGCGTGCCGTCTTTTTACGAGACTACGGCGAGCTCGACCTGCTGGCTATGCTCAAGATGTCCGGATCGACCCTACTCACCCCCGTACGGTCGTTCCGTCTATATTGTATCACAATATTCTAAGGGGCGAATGGTGATCCTGTCAAATCAGTACGGGCGGCGAACGGCCCGGTCCATGCGACGTTTCGCCTCTTCCTTCTTGATCTTTTCCCGTTTATCATAATAGCTCTTCCCTTTTGCCACCGCAATTTCCACTTTCGCCCATCCGCGCTTGAAATACATGCTCAATGGGACCAACGTGTATCCTTGCTGGCGAACACGCCCGTAAAGGCTATCGATTTCTTTCCGATGTAATAACAGGCGGCGGGTTCGTTTAGGCTCATGATTATGAATGTTTCCGTGGCGGTAGGGACCGATATGCATGTTGTGCAAAAAGACCTCCCGGCCTTCAACCATGGCATAGGCCTCTTGTAAACTCACATTCCCCTCACGAGCCGCTTTCACTTCCGTGCCCGTGAGCTCAATGCCGGCCTCAATAGTTTCTTCGATATGAAAATCCCGTTTTGCCTTGCGATTCCTGGCCACCACCTGCCGATTGGACGGCTTATCAGGCGCCAATCCCCTCACCCCCTTTTCTTTAGGTTTTCAAGTTCTTTCATCATGACGAGCCACGTTCCTTGACTGTCCTCGGTCGTTCCCCACCGGCGAAACCCGAGATTCTCATAAAGTTTAAGGGCCGGTTCGTTATCTGGCCGTACTTCCAATTTAACCGCGGATACCTTCTGTCGTCGCAAACTGGCAAGCGCGTTTTTCACCAGCCGAGTGCCCACCCCATGACCCTGAGCCTCCGGGGAGACCGCCACCGAAAGAATTTGGGCCCGTCCGGAAAAACGAACCACCCGAAAACTGTCCAAAAATGAGACTTTATTGCGGGACAAGGTACGAAGCTGCCGCCAGTTGACCGGAAATTGCCGGGTTAGAACTCGCCAAATAATGCGCAAGATGTCACCGCTGATGAAGGCGCGCACCCAAAGACGCGGCATGCTCGCAGGTGAAAGGCAATATCCAAGAACCAGGTCCCCATCGGACCTACATTCCACCGCCACGTGGCACGCCCAAGGGTCGTGTTTGAGAATAAAAAGCATTAGATCCTCCAACACATGTAATGGCACACCGTCCGGGAAAACATGTGAAATGCTATCACCAAATGCTGCTGCAAACAAGGCAGCGACGCTGGCGGCATCCCGAGGTTCACCCCTTCGTATGATGATTTCGGTCAATCCACATCGCCTCCATCCGTCAGAAGGGTCATGGCCATCAATTCGGTGACGGTAACGAAGCGATAATCCCGGTCATGAAGCCGATCCAACAGCGGCCCCACCGACTGAATCACATTGTCCCGGTTGGCACCAGCGGTGGTCAGAAAATCGCCGCTGTCGTGAAATAGCAAGATATCGCCTCCGGTAGCGCGGTCTCCCAGCACGCGAACAATACGCGTCGGACTGATTCCCAGCCAATCCTCAGAACTCAGCGACCATAGTGCCAGGGTATACCCCCGTTCGTGAGCCACGCGCAGCGTTGTTTCATTGTAAAGCCCTCGCGGCGGGCGAAAGAGCTTGGGCGTAAGCCCCACTGCTTCTTCCAACGCAGCCTCTGTCCGAGCCAATTCACGGGTGACCATTTCTTCACCTGCGTAAAGCAAGTTTACATGATTGTAGGTATGATTTCCGATTTCATGCCCCTCTGCTTTGATGCGCTGAACAATTTCCGGGTATTGATCCACGTGCTTTCCGACCACAAAAAAGGTGGCTCTCACCCCCCGCTCGGCCAAAATATCCAAGATCGCCGGGGTAAACGCCGGATCAGGACCATCATCGAACGTTAGCGCGATGTACTCCAATTCCTCGCCCCCACGCCGAAACACCTCGGGATGAAGCCCAAACCCGTGATACACATAACGGTTTAGAAAAAAAAGCGAAAACATACTCAGCAAAACGACCACCAAAATGACTCGGTGAGCGATTTTGCGAAAGAGCAACCGTGACGAGCGTCGTCCCAAAAGCTCACGAACCTGCATTTCCAGTCGATCCATATAGCGAAAAATCAACAACACCCAAACCAGACCGCCGGTCAAAAGTAAAAGATCAGAGCCGGTTAGATACCAGGCCAACCATGGTACGAAAAAGAGTGCAATTACCACCGAGAGCGCCCGACGCCTCGTGCGTGCATAGATCAACGCGAACACCAATAGTCCGGCCGCAAAACCCATCGGCATTAGGATGGCCGAAAAGGTTGCCGAAGCCACGAGCAAACTCGCGTCCGGCAACACCCGCGTACGCCCCATGCGCGCGGGAAAGTATAACCCCAACAATGTCCCTAGACCACTAGCCGCAACCCCCACCGACGTCTGAACGAGCAGGTGTCCCAATAACATGCCGCCTGCCATCTGGGCAGCAACCGCTAGCAATCGTTCCGGTCCCTCTCGTGGGACCAGTCGAATCACATTGAGGCTTCCGAGCAAATAGCCCAGTATTAATAAAACGGGAAGGGCATCCATTACCGTCTCCTATTCATCGACATCATCCGACCATGTTCTCATATTTTACCATAGATAATTGGGATGTTTTTCAATGGAAGTCAAAATAGAAGATCCATCGGCCCTAACCCCCGGCCAATGGTTAAACAACATGACCGAGAGGGTCCCGCTTCAATTGAAGCAATACCATGTGACGGGTCCGCTTCGCATCTTAAATCCTCGCTCTAACCCCAGTATGGAAGGCGTGGCCGGGCATTAGAGTCCGAGTTCATCATCAATTTCCTGCATCGCCTCGAGCGCCAGCCCGACAAAGGCTTCCAGTGGGACACCAAGTTCCTCACAAGTTTCGATGGCCTCCCGCCGAGCACCCCGGGCAAATGATTTCTCACCATAGCGATTCATCACAAACGGAACATCAATGGCGGACAACTTCTTATCGGGATGGATCAAAGCCGAGGCAACGATCAGACCGGTCAACGGATCAATCGCATAGAGTGCCTTCGCCATTGTCGTTTCCCTCGGCAATTCGTGGGCATCGTTGTGGGCACGGACCGCCTGAACGATTTCCCGATCGACGCTGGTTTCTTCTAACATTTTTGCGCCCTCAAGGCTATGCCGTTCGGGATCGTCGGCCGTGTAGTCGTAGTCGATATCATGCAGGAGACCGGCCAATCCCCAGCGGTCCTCATCCTCACCAAGATGGCGGGCCAGTTTCCGCATGACCGCTTCAACCGCAAACGTATGATTTCGAAGATTGCGTGTCTTTAAATGACGTTTCAGTAATTCAACCGCAGCGTCGCGATCCACTGATCAACCTCCTAAATTAAAATGGCGATAAAAATCGATAGCACCATGAATGCCACGGCCAAATACGTGGTCACCTTCCCGAAAAACTCGTCTAACCCCTTCTTTCGGCCAAAGAGCGTCTCTCCCGCACCGGCAATCGCGCCTGAAATTCCGGCACTACGGCCTGATTGAAGCAGCACGACCGCAATCAAACCAGCAGCAACGAAAAGATGGATCACCATCAACACTGTATTCATCCGAAACGTCACCTCCCAATTGATCATTTTAGCACGAAGGCGTTAATGCCAGCAAACAACGCATCGTCTCCCAGGACTTCTTCAATCCGCAACAACTGATTATACTTCTCCACCCGGTCCGTGCGACAAGGAGCACCGCTTTTGATCTGCCCGGCCCCAGATAGCACGGCCAGATCGGAAATGAAACTATCGGCCGTTTCACCCGAGCGATGCGAAATACAAGCCGAATAGCCGATCGATTCGGCAAGCCAAAGGGTCTCCAGCGTTTCGGTCACCGTCCCAATTTGATTGGGTTTGATCAAAATGGCATTGGCCACGTTGGCTTCATATCCCGCCCGAAGTAACCGAGAATCGGTCACGAAAAGATCATCCCCAACCAACTGCACCGTCTCGCCCAACGCCTTCGTCAGTGCCTTCCATCCCTCCCAGTCGTTCTCATCGAGACCGTCCTCGATGGAGAGAATGGGGTACCGAGCGCACCAGTCCCGGTAGCGATCGATGAGACCCGATGCACTGAGAAACTCCTCTCGAAACTGATATCTTGCGCCGTCCGAACATAGTTCGCTGGCCGCCACATCCAGCGCAAGCCACACGTCTTGACCCGGCTCATATCCCGCCGCCAAAATGGCCCCCATCAGGAGTTCGAGGGCTTCTTCATCATCTTCGAGATCGGGCGCATAACCGCCCTCATCCCCTACCCCGCACGCTAAACCGCGCTCCGACAATTGATCTTTAAGTTGATGATAAATTTCGGCTCCCCAACGCAATGCCTCTTTGAAACTCGGAGCTCCCGCGGGCACGATCATAAACTCTTGCACGTTAATATTGTTCGCTGCATGCTGCCCGCCATTGAGCACATTCATCAAGGGAACGGGCAACCGAGGAACATGATTCGACCCAAGATATTCATATAGTGGCTGACCCGCCGCAGCACTCCCGGCATAAGCCGATGCCAAGGACACGCCCAACAAAGCATTGGCACCTAACCGTCCTTTATCCGGAGTGCCATCCAAAGCAATCAAAACACGATCGAGGCAATCTTGATCGCAAACATCGCGCCCGATAAGTGCTTCACGGATGACGTCGTGGATCCCATTGACGGCACCCAGAACACCCTTCCCGCGATAACGTCCCGGACAGCCATCGCGCAATTCCACCGCTTCTCGACTTCCTGTACTGGCGCCAGAAGGAACCGATGCTCGCCCGATGATCCCATTTTCGAGAATAACGTCCACTTCAATCGTGGGATTGCCTCGAGAGTCTAAAATCTCCCGGGCCCGTAAATCTTCAATTTTCGGTGCATTCACAAGCCATCCTCCTCTTTTTGGTTGAAGTCGTAAGATAGTAGATTGGATCCCGTCATTTCCTTCGGAACCGAAAGGCCCATGAGTTTCAAAACCGTTGGCGCGACGTCGATCAAACTTCCCGCTCGGAGCATCCCTTTGTCGTTCAAAGACCCGTCGGGATCCAACAAGAAGCAGGGCACTCGATTTGCCGTATGAGCGGTGTGACGACCGCTTTCATTTTGCATCTTCTCCACATTTCCGTGATCCGACACCACCAACAACATTACCCCCGCCTGCTGAATCCCTTTGATCACATGGCCAAGCGAATCATCAATTTTTTCCACCGCGCACACCGCTGCCTCAAAATCCCCGGTATGCCCGACCATGTCGCAATTTGCGTAGTTCGCAACGATTAGTGGCCAATCATCCGCTTTCACAGCATGAAGAAGTTTTTGAGTAACCTTCTCGGCGCTCATTTTTGGACACATATCATACGTCGCCACCGAAGGCGAGGGGATAAGGCAACGGGACTCGCCCGGAAACGGCGCTTCCCGCCCCCCATTGAAGAAATAGGTGACGTGGGCATACTTTTCCGTTTCCGCCAAACGATACTGCGAGCACCCTGCTCGACTTACCACTTCGCCTAATGTCTGAGTCGGCTTTGGGGGCGCAAAGAGCACCGGCAACCCTAAAGCCGGATCATACTGGGTCATGGTTAGAATCGGTGAGACATCTCCAATCCCATCGGCATCCTCTATCGTTTCCATTTCCGCTTTGATGACCCGGATCAACTGGCGCATGCGATCGGCCCGGAAATTTAGACTGAAAAATCCATCGCGGTCCGGTTGGACTCCTCGGTATCCGTCAATGATGGAAGGCAATACGAATTCATCGGTCTCCCCTCGAGCGTAAGCTGCGTTCAAGGCCTCATCTGCCGTTTGATAATGGCAACCGGCTTCGGAAAAAATAGCGGCTCGGGCTCGATCGGTCCGTTTCCAGCGTTGATCCCGATCCATCGCATAATAACGGCCCATTACCGTCGCAATGGTAAAGCCCGGGACATTACAAAGTTTCTCTCGAAGCATGGTCAAATAGGTAGCAGCGCTCTTAGGCGATACATCGCGACCATCGAGAAACACATGAATATATCCTTTTTCAATACCATGGCGACCGGCGCAATCGACCGCCGAAAGCACGTGACGAATGTCACTATGAACCCGCCCATCGGAAATGAGTCCCATTAGATGCAAAGCGCCGGTACGGGCTCTTATCTGCGAAAAAAAGGCTCGCAAAACGTGATGATCACAAAAGGCATCTTGTTGGATAGCGCGGTCAATCCGCACGGCATCATGGAGCAAGACCCGACCGGCAGCTATGTGCAAGTGCCCCACATTGGAATTTCCCATTTGCCCGGGCGTCAAGCCCACCGCCGGCCCACTGGCCTCTAACGTCGTATAAAAAGCATTTTGTCGCAACCAACAAAGATTGGGGGTCGCCGCTTGCCATACAGCATTATAAGGACCGGGTTCGCCCAAACCCAAACCATCAAGAATAAGCAGTAAAAGGCGCCGCTCGGCACGACACGGCGGCGCCTCTCGTTTGCTCATCGCCCGAAACGTCATCGCTCATCCCCCTAATCAGCCGATGCCACTTGCTCCAATAAGGTGACAAACTCCTCCACCTTCTGGCTGGCCCCACCGACTAACACACCGTCGACATCGGAAATCGCCATAACCGAAGCGACGTTCTTGGCATTGACGCTTCCACCATAAACGATCCGAATACCTTCTGCGGCGGGCGGGGTCAAGATCTCCGCAAGTTGTTTACGAATGTAGCGCATCATGTCGGCAATCTGCTCGGTTTCGGCGGGCTTTTTGGCACCAATTGCCCAAACCGGTTCATAAGCCACCACCAATCGATTGGACCAAACGTAATCCTCCGGCATTCGATCGCGCACCTCTTTTAGCGCCCGATGAAGTTGCTCGGAGATCCGCTCTTTTGCCCGGCCCGCGTCCCGTTCAGCCGATGTTTCACCCACGCAGAGAACCGCTGACAACTCGGCCTCAAGAGCCCGGAACAATTTCTTTGCCACCCGCTCATCGGTATCGGCGAAATGTTCGCGGAACTCCGAATGACCAACGATGGCATACGAAGCCCCGACCCAACGGAGCATGTGCGCCGATACACCCCCGGTAAATGATCCTCGGGCCTCCCAATGACAGTCTTGTCCCCCGACCAACACAGACCGCTGTTTTAGCATCTGACTGACAGGCTCGATCTCAGTAAACGACGGAAAGAGGACAACATCCAGATCATTGGCCAGCATCTTTTCGGAAAAGGATGCGGCGAAATCCTGGGCCTGTTCCGGGGAAACCGCCATCTTCCAGTTACCGCCAACCCAAGGTTTGCGGTCGATTTCTTTTCGCTTCAAGACTCGAATCCCCGGCAATAACCGCCCGCTTAGAAATTCGAGCGAGGCTCCACCGCCCGTCGAGACATGATCCATCTGAGCGAGCAAATCCATTTGCTGAAGCGCCTCGACCGACTCGCCGCCACCTGCCACTTTTGTCGCATCTTTCAGTTCGGCCAATGCCTCCGCAATGCTCCGGGTACCGGAGGAAAAACCGGGAATCTCAAAAACCCCCATAGGGCCGTTCCAAAAAACGGTCTTGGCTTGTTGGAGTTTCGCCGTATACCGCCCGACCGTACGCGGTCCGATGTCAACAATCATCCAATCATTCGGCACGTCCCCAACATCGACAATCCGAGTCGGCGCGGCCGCATCCATGGTCGGCGCGATCATCACATCGAGCGGCATCAAAAGGTCGACGTTCTTTCGACTGGCTTCGGCAATCAGATTTCGAACATCATTGGCTATTTCCATCTCGCAAAGACTTTGCCCCACGGCATAGCCCATACAAGCAATGAAGGTGTTGGCCAACCCCCCGCCAAGCATCATCGCATCCACTTTATCGAGGAGACGCCGGCAAATGGCGAGTTTATCGGAAATCTTGGCACCCCCAATGATCGCCATATAGGGGTGTTCCGGTTGATCTCTCAGGGCTTTGAGCGCCGTGATCTCCTTCTCTAGGAGCAAACCGGCCACCACCGGACGATAGCGTGCCACTCCCACGATCGACGCATGCTCCCGATGGGACGCTGCGAAGGCATCATTGATGATGAGGTCCCCCAACTCCGCCAAAGCCTTAGCAAACTCGGGAGCATTGGCTTCCTCCCCGGGATGAAACCGTACATTTTCCAGCAACAGGACATCGCCCGGGCCTAATTGGTCGATCGCCTGACGGGGTTCATCACCCACCACCTCGCGCGTCAAACCTACCTCCGTTTTCAATAATTCGGCAAGACGTTTTGCCACCGGTTTAAGGCTAAACCGGTGAACGCGACGACCTTTGGGACGACCCAGATGAGAAATGAGGACAACCCTCGCTTCTTTTTGCCGAAGATACTCGACTGTCGGGAGGATCTGTCGGATCCGCGTATCATCAGCGATGGATCCGTCATCACGAAGTGGCACATTTAAATCCACTCGCACCAAGACTGTCGTTCCCTGAACTTCCATTTCCCGCATGCTTACAAACTCCACAACCATACGCCCCCTCACCTTCTCATTCAAAACCGTTACGTGCGGGTGATCCATTCGATTAAATCCACCACGCGCGTTGCATATCCCATTTCGTTATCGTACCACGCCACGACCTTCACCATCTGCTCGCCGACGGCCTGGGTCAACGTCAGATCCACTACAGCAGAATACTCAGACCCGACATAATCGCTGGAAACAAGTGGCTCCTCCGTCACCGCTAAGACGCCAGCCAAAGACGTCCGACTGGCGTTGGATAACGCCTCATTAACGGTTTCGGCCGTAACGGGCCGGCGGCAAATTGCCGTAAAGTCCAAAAGCGAGACCGTTGGCGTCGGAACGCGGACGGAAAACCCATCCAGTTTGCCATCCAACTCAGGCAAAACATCGCCGACGGCCACGGCCGCGCCGGTGGAGGTCGGAATCATGTTAATCGCGGCGGATCGGGCCCGACGAAGATCTTTATGCGGTCCGTCCAGCAGTTGTTGATCCGACGTGTACGCATGAATGGTGTTCATCATCCCCGATTCAATTTGAAAAGCATCGTTGAGCACCTTGGCCAAGGGGGCAAGGCAATTCGTGGTACACGACGCGTTCGAGATCACATGATGCTTTTCGGATTGGTACGCATCCGAATTAACCCCCATGACCACCGTTAGATCCGGATCCTTCGCCGGGGCTGAGATGATCACCTTCCGGGCCCCTCCTGGGTTTCGGTGCCGTTCCGCTTGCGTTCGATCGCGAAAGAGCCCCGTGGCTTCGACCACGACATCGACCTCCCGTTGTCCCCAGGGTATCTCGCCCGGGTCCCGATGGGAGGTGAACACCACATTCCGACCCCCAATGCTGAGCCCTTCTTCCGACACCCTCACCTCATGGGGGAACGCCCCATACGTACTATCATGCCGCAAAAGGTGAGCAAAGACGGCTGGGTCCCAGAGATCGTTTACCGCGACAACCGCCAGATCATCTCGTCCTATGGATTGCCGCATCACCTGTCTGCCAATTCTCCCAAACCCATTGATGCCCACTCGTATCATTTGGACCACCCTTCATTTTTTTGTTGACCCTGAATTGATACCACGTTAATATTGACCGCGGTGACGGTTAATCCCGTCATGTGCTCCACCGCATGTTTGACCCGATTTTGAACCTTCACTAAAGAATCTATCAGATCATGATGGCCTTCCAACTCGCAGGTGATGGCCAACGCGACACTACCATCCTCCACGCGCGTCACCGGCGGAATGCGTAAAGCGATCCGGGGGATTTCCCTTACGGCATACCGTGCAATGGAGGTCACAACGCGATCCGAAATATAAAAATGTCCCAACGTACTAAATGTCGGCCGGACCAATGTCTTCTCAAAGACCACCGGTTGGCGAAACATGCCCCCTCGATACAGTAAACGAAGTGGGTTGATAAAAAACCCCGTTAACGTGCGGGTGACTTCCATCGTGGGAACGGGAATAACGTGTTGTCCCAGCCCCTGACGCGACCTGATCGCAGCCCGGATCTCTTCCTCCGACGCCAAGTCCTCAATCAACAAATAGCGGGCAGGAGGAGAAAGCGCCAGCATCTCGCAAATCCGGCGGGCCATTCGCTTCGAGGTGGCCAAAACCAACAATCGCTCCGGTCTCTCCCGGGCCAATATGTCCTGGACCTCCGACGCATGACGAGGATCTGAGAATATGGCGCGTCGAACCGCTGCCACCTTGGTGGGCTCCGCCTTGGCGGAACGTCCTGCCAAGATTTTATCGCCCCGAATCAAAAGGCCATCATCAATCATATACTGGGTGCCCAGCATGTTGGCGATCACGACGGCACGCTGGCTTTTTCCGGTTCCACTTGCTCCCACAAGTGCTACGACCTCCACGTCACCATCTCCCGTTCTCAAGCGAATCGAAGGATCCAGCGACAAACCTTCGCTGTCCTCATTCATCATAGCACCTGGCGTCATCAGTTTCACGAGCCCTCCCAATCCATTTTTGATCCGAAGGCTGCGAGATATTCATCCGGCGAATACACGAATAGGCCAAAAGCATGAAGCTGCGCCGCCGCCACCCCCATGCCGTCTCGAATCCGGCCGCTAAATGAACCATCATAATGGCCGTTCGGTCCACAGGCGGGACTATTGGGTTTTAACACCGCGATATGGCAGCGAAACTGTTGGGCATGCGTACCGCCTCATGGGCGCCTCGGAGCAACGCATCGGTGCGATCTGCGCCGGTTTCGGTCACCACTCGGGCACAACCGGCAAGGACATCGGCACCCGTCCCGCCAACAATCTCCATCGGAGAACGCGGCGTCGAAAGCCCTCCAAGTTGTTCGGGACAAGCGGGCAGCAGCCTTTCGGTCGGCACCGAACCTAACAGCCGTGTTGAGGTCCGGGCACACCCATCGTAGGCACAGGCCACCCCGATCAGACAGGCGCTGACGAAAAGCCGGTCCGATACGCGGGAGGGTTCACATCGTTTAGGACGGGCATTTGCCTTCGCACCTCACACACCCGATCTAGATCCAAATCGTCCGTCAGGACACACGGCGCATCGCCTCCCACGATTTGAATGGTTCCCATCGGATCGACCACCATTGAAGCACCCGGAAATTCGTCCGGACCCCCCTGCCCGACCCGATTCGCGGCAATCACATAGCATTGATTTTCGATAGCGCGAGCCTGAATCAGGGTTTTCCAATGGTTGATCCGGATCTTGGGCCACTGGGCCACGACGAAAATGACCTTCGCCCCTTGGTAGATCAGGCTCCTCATGCTCTCCGGGAATCGTAAGTCATAACAAATAATGATCCCCGCACGAATACCCTCGAGGAGAAAGGGTTGGTTCCCGGCACCGGATTCGAGATGCTCGGGTTCATCCATCAGTCCGATAAGATGCACTTTCCGATACCGATGGACCCTGTTCCCTTGCCGATCGATGATAACCGCCGTGTTATAAATCCCGGCGGCGGTTCGTTCCGGCAGTGAACCCGCAACCATCCAGATCCCGTTTTGGGCTGCCAGCTGTTTGATTTCATCCAAGGCAGCGTTTTCGGCCAAAGGCTTAGCAAAGTCTTGGATCGAACGCGATCCCGGATAGGTGGAATCCTCACGCCATACATAACCCACATCCCATAATTCAGGCAATACCACAACCTGGGCCTTTCGCCTTAGGGCTTCTCGAATCCCATCCTTGGCCGATGCTAAATTCCTCGCGACATCACCCGTTTGAACATCCATTTGCACCACCGCGACTCGCACGAAACCATCCCCTCCATATTGATCCATCCATCTCTGAAACGATCGAGCCGAAATCGCCACCTTATCGGTCGCATTTTGTTACCATGACGCTCCCCCTCATTTGGATGAATTCGGCATGAAGGCGGGGTACGACCCTCAGGGCGATTTCGTCATCTCCTCACGTCCTTCTTTTATTACACACCCGATACCTAAAACGCCAGCCGCCCGATCTCATAGGCGGGCGGGCTCACACCATGAAGATGGCGGACAAAATAATCCCACAACTTCCGGGTGAAATAGGGATCGCCCTTTTGTTGCGGATCCTCCACGCCCTGGGTGAGATCCAGCATGGAATGGTTTCGCCCGGGAAGGATCAAAAAATCAAAGTCCTTATTGGCCTCAATCAGGGCATAAACCAACTGCAACGTTAAAGCGGGATGAACATTGTCGTCTAGATCACCGGTGACGAGCAGCAATTTCCCTTCGAGTTGGTCCGCTAGATCCACATTGGCTTGCTGGTCGTACCGATCATCGGCCGGATAACCGATCCAAAATTCCCCCCAACTGGCCGAATAGCCAAGTTGATTGTGATTACCCGCCGAAGACACGCCCACTTTGAAAAATTCCGGGAACTTCAAAAGGGCTCGGGTGGATGCATATCCGCCTCCGGAGTGGCCGAAAATCCCAACTGCATTCATATCCAAATAAGGGAACCGCTCGCCCAGCTGACGAATTGCCACCACATGATCTTCCAGTCCCCCCGCTTCGCCGAAACACGTTCCGTACGCTTTTTCGATAAAAGCACGTGACCGATAGGGAGTCCCCAACCCATCCAAGGTCACGACAATAAATCCCAGTTCCGCCAACGCCTGCGGTTCCCAGAAATTTCGGTGTGATCGCATATCATGGGGAAAACGCTTGGGCGTTCGAATAATCTGAGGGCCTGGGTAGATGGCATCAATCACGGGGTAGGTTCGCTTAGGATCAAAATTCGTCGGTCGATACAACACCCCGTAAAGATCGGTGATCCCATCCCGGGCTTTCACGGTAAATGGCTCCGGGGGTTGCCAATTTAAAGCCTTGAGCCGGGTAAGATCTGCATGTTCCAATATCGTCACGGGATCACCGTGAGCATCACAAACCACCGAGATGGGCGCAGTATCAACTCTCGAGTAGTTATCGACGAAATACTCCCCGGTCGGCGAAAACTCCACCTCGTGATCAGCATCCTCGGCCGTCAATAAAACCGGGGAACCGCCGTCAAGTCCTACTCGGTATAGGTGGCGGAAATAAGGGTCACGGCCTCTCTCACAGCCGCCCGCAGTGAAAAACAACGTCCGGTCCTCCCAGTCAACTCGGCTGATTTCTCGGACCGACCAGCTGCCTTTGGTGACCTGGCGTTTGGCTTTACCGGTCGTCAGATCAATCAGGTAAAGATGACCCCAGCCGTCGACTTTGGAAAACCAGATCATTTCATTCGTCGTTTCGGAAACGGCCACCAACGGTGCTTGGGCGAAGGTGAAAAGGGGAGCAGCATTGGTGTTCGAAGTCTCTTGATACAACACCTCCACGCGCCCGGTGTTACAATCGATCACTTCCAACGTCACCGATTCATGTCCCCGCGTCGTCCGCAACATATAGGCCCGGTCCCCATCGGATGAGAACCAGACGGTCTCTCGGCTCGTCGGCGTCGTGGCCGGAGCGTCAAGAGGATCTGCCGCCACACGAGTCACTTTACCTGCTTGGACATCGACGAGAATCATATGGGCTTTTGCAACATGATCATCACCGGCAAACGGGTAGCGATAAAAATGAGGAATGGGACGGCAACTACCATCGGGCGGGACCGATTGCAAAAGACAAAGTTCCTTGACCTTTTGCTCATCCAACCGATGCGTTAGCAGCCGGCTCGAATCCGACGACCACATCACCGGGGGCTCGGGCGTCTTGCCGAGCAATTGATCGGTAACCGTGTGTAAATAGGCGCCGGGCAGGGCAGCATAACCAAAGTCCAAAGTCCCATCGGTCGTCAACGGATGGGCTTCAGAACTGGCCAAATCGCGCAGCCAAAGATTATGGTCACGAACAAAGACGCTCCATTTCCCATCCGGCGAAATGGCCTCTCCTTCTCGAACTTCTCGGACCTTTTCACAGTGATAATCGGTTAATTCACACACCCATTTGTCATCGTCAACCACAAATTCAATGTGGGTTCGATCGTTAGCATAATCGAAGGAATCAAACGGCAGTTCGTTTTCTTCGATTGGCCGGTCGAGTTTCCGAGAAAGTGCAGCCGCCAAGCGGGCGTGGTCAAAGGCCAATACCTGATGTTGTTTGACACAATCAAACCACATAAAGCGTTTACCCTCTGGCGTTTGAGTGCGATACCAAAACTGGTTTCCTCCATCAAGCCAATGCGGTTCAACATGCGTTCGGTAGACCCGTTTACGTATATGGTGGGGAAGAAATTGTTCCGCCCTCGCATAGTCCTCCTTCGTTATCTGCCACTGACCACCGTGCATCGCAACCGTCCTTTCGTGGATTCAGTCGATTCCGTAATCGTCCTCGTTTCATCATTCAACAACGAAGATCGGGACCCTCCTAAAAGGTGACACCAAACCATGGGCGAACCCCATGACCATGGAATATGGTTTTAAGGAGGATGATCGGAGGGCAGAAGGGGTTGCCCGTCCGGACAACCCCTCATCAAGGCTATTTCTTTGCTACTTCTTTAGACGGAAACCGCGTGGTGTGTACTCGGTGTGGAGTAACTCGTGGGATCGGTGCCCACACGGGCCATCCGTCAGATAGTGCTCATAGAGATAGTTAACATGCGGATTTTCGTGAGATTTTCGGATCGGCAATCCCTCGTCTTCCGAGTAGATGGCATTGGCGCGTGCTTGACGAATGACATCGGTCGTGGGAATCGGTTGTCCGCCGCCACCGAGGCATCCACCGGGGCAAGCCATGATTTCGATGAAGTGGACATCGTCCATTTCGCCCCGGCGCAGTCGCTCCATGACTTCGTGAGCATTGGCCAGACCGTGGGCGATGCCGAATTTCAACTCAACCCCTTCTAAAAAACTCCATTCATCGAGCACGTCTTCGAGGACAATACTTCCCGTCTTGAAGCCTTCGAACCCCCGGGTGGCGGTAATGTTGAGGTTTTCAAAGGGCACCTCACGACCGGTCACAATTTCATAGGCCGTCCGCAAGGCCGCTTCCATAACCCCCCCGGTGGCACCGAAAATGAGCGCGGCACCCGAAGCATCACCAAACGGTTCATCATACTGCGAGTCTTTAAGTTGGGTAAACGGGATGCCCGCCTCTTTGATCATCTGGGCCATTTCTCGGGTCGTCAAGACATAATCCACATCTTGATGGCCGCTATCGGCCATTTCCGGACGCTGGGCCTCAAACTTCTTGGCTGTACAAGGCATCAACGAAACCGTCACCATTTTTTCCGGATCAATGCCCTGTTCCTCGGCGTAGAAGCTCTTCATCAGAGCGCCAAACATCTGCTGGGGTGACTTACAGGTCGACAAGTGATCCACCAAATCCGGATAGAACAGCTCAATATATTTGATCCATCCCGGTGAGCAGGAGGTAATCTGCGGTAATTTGACATCCTTACCTTCTACCAAGGCCGCCTGGAGCCGTAACAACAGCTCCGTGCCTTCTTCTAAGATGGTCAGATCCGCCGCGAAGTTGGTATCGAAGACTCGGTCGAAACCGAGATCCCGAAGCGCCGTGGTCATGCGACCGGTCACGGAGGTTCCGGGTGGGAGACCAAACTCTTCACCAATTGCCGCCCGGATGGCAGGGGCCGTTTGGACCACCACATGCTTCTCGGGATCTTCAATGGCCGCCCACACCGCCCGGGTGTGATCGATCTCTTGAAGAGCACCCGTGGGGCAATGCGCCACGCATTGTCCGCAATTGGTGCAAACTGCTTCATCAAACGACATACCCTCGAAGGTATCCACTCGGCTTTCGGGACCGCGCCCAAACACACCGAGCGCCCCGACCGCCTGTAATTCATCGCAAGCGCGCACACAGCGACGACACTGAATGCACTTATCCATGTCCCGGTAGATGCTCACGCTGGAGGTATCTGGCTCAAATCGTGGGTCCTCGCGCTCGAAGCGAAGATCACGAACGCCGTAAATTTCGGCCAGATCTTCGAGTTCACAGTTTCCGCCGCGGATGCAAGTGTAGCACTCCCCACAGTGCTCTGCGAGCAAGAGTTCCAAGATGGCTCGGCGGGCGCGCCGAATCCTTGGAGAATGGGTGGTGATGACGGTGTCCGGATCATGGACTTCCCACGTACATGCCGTTTCTAAGTTCCAACCGCCGTTGATGTCAACCACGCAGATGCGGCAAATGCCCGCGGGTTTCAGATCATCATGAGCACACAGGGTAGGAATGGGAATCCCGTTGTCCTCACAAATTTCGAGTACGGTGCTCCCACGCCGCGCTGTATATTCCTCACCATTAATGGTCACTTTTATTTGTGTCCCAATTTCACGGACTTGTTCGTTCATTGTGCCACCCCTTTCAGATGCGCATCAAGAATGCTCGCGAAGGGTGTGTCACAGGACTGACCCAGACCACACTTTGACGAAATGGCCACGGATTTTGATAGCCCTCGGAGCATTTTGAGATCATCTGCCGAAAGCGCACCCTTCTTGAGGTCCCGTACGCCATTCAAGAGCCGTCGTATGCCTAAGCGGCAGGGCGTGCATTGTCCACAGGATTCATCGGTGAAAAAGTCCATGAAATTCTCGAGAACATCGAGAAGATTGCGTTCTGGACCAAACACAATGACGGAACCGCCGGTCGCCACATCTTCAAATGCCAAGCGCCGATTGAAAGCATCACGCGTCACCATTTCGCCCGAGGCACCGCCCACTTGAACGGCAACGGCATCTTCCGCACCTACCGTCGTTAGCAGCTCGTTGATGGAAGTGCCCATCGGAAGTTCGTAAACGCCCGGATTTTCGCAATCACCAGACACACTAAACAGTTTATAACCCGCTGATTCGTCCGTCCCTATCTCGGAAAACCACTCGGCACCCTTTTCCATAATGCGGGAAGCCAATGCGAACGTTTCGACATTGTTGACCGCGGTAGGACGACCGAGATAGCCGGCACTCACCGGAAACGGTGGCCGGATCCGGGGCTCGCCCCTGCGACCTTCCAATGATTCGATTAGGGCCGATTCTTCACCACAAACGTAGGCACCGGAACCGAGGCGAATCTCAATGTCAAAATCAAACCCATCCTTGCCGGCAATGCTTTTGCCCAGCCGGTTTTCCTCGCGCATGCGCTCTAGGGTTGCTTCGAGATCGGCCAGTAAATACCGGTATTCACCTCGCAAATAGACAAAGCCCTTTCGAGCACCGATGGCATACGCGCAAACCGCCATGCCATCAAACACCAAATCAGCGTGATCACTCAATAAAACCCGATCCTTAAAAGTCCCGGGCTCACCTTCGTCCGCATTACAAACGACATATTTTTCATCTCCGGTCGCCGCTGCCGCTAACATCCATTTCGTGCCCGTTGGAAAACCCGCGCCGCCACGGCCTCGAAGACCCGACTCACGAACCGTCACGACCACATCCGAACGCTTCATTTTCAACGCGGCATCAATCGCAGCACCCGGAGTATATGGACCTAATACCATTTGTGCTCCCATTAGCCCAGACCCCCCTCTCGACGATATCCGGCAATAATTTCCCGGGCGGAGTCTGGAGTCAAGGATACGTGGACCTCATCATTGACCAACATTGCCGGAGCCTGATCGCACATTCCCATACAATTCGTATATTCGAGGGTAAAGAGCCCATCGCCGGTTGTCTCACCAAACGAAATGCCCAACTCATCCGACAGGGCCTTGGCAATCTGGTCTTTATCCGCCATGTCACACGAAATGGTTTGACAAAGCCACACGACATATTGGCCTTTGGGCTCACTGCACAAGAAATGATAGAAGGAGATAACATCGGAGACGTGCGTTGGGGAAATGCCAAGCGCCAACGCCACTTCAATCTGGGCGTCAGGGCAAACATGCCCATATTCCATCTGTAAGTCTTGTAAAATCCCCATCAATGCATGGGGCTTACGGTCGTGCTTTTCTGCCAAAGCATCAACCACTTCACACCAATCGACACCTGCTGTTGCCTTCACTACTCCACCTCCTGGTCGGACAATAACTCCCGAACCTTTTCCAAAATAACCTCCGGCTTCACCGGCTTGTTCAGGAACAAGTCGACGGGAACCATCTCATCGTCAGCATCAAAATCCCAGCCGACGGCCTGGCCGACGGACGTCAACATAATGATCGGCGTCTCGTGCCCGGATTTTCGCATTTTCTGGGCAACATAGAATCCCTCATCGGGTTCTGCCATCATCACGTCGAGAATCACCAAATCCGGTGATTCCGTGTCCAAAGCCGCCAAAGCCTCAGTACCGTTATTGGCCGTCACCACCTCATAGCCAGCCCCGGCCAATGACATTTTGATAATTTCCTGAACGTCAACATCATCATCCGCAACTAAAATCTTCGCGCTCACAGAAACCCCCCTAACCTTTATTGATTGGAGTTTAAGAATCGAACCCCAAAGCCGTTCCCCGGCCCATTTCGCCTCGTAAGACCGGGTTTGTGAAATAATTATCTAACTCTGCCCGTATGTTAGCAAACTCCTCCACCGCTGTCTAGACAAGCCGACACGAATTGACGGTCAAGGGTTTTCGTCAGGTTCGAAAACTTACATCATATCCGGTCGGGCTTTCGCCCTTTGCCCAATCAATCCGAAAACCTCGTCGGTCC
>SLMV01000120.1 GCA_007133365.1 Clostridia bacterium | reverse complement strand
TGCCCAAATCGCGCTTTCGACGATCATAACCAGTGCTTGTAAACTCAGGTCGGTACGACATATTCGGTTCGTCCTATTTGATGATGCCACCCAACAACTTCACGACAAGACCCTAAGGGCGATCGCTCACGAGCATTCGCATATCCGGATCCTTTCGGAGTAGAACCCGAGCGTTTCACCCCCTCACCATCTGGGACCTCGATCCTTTTGCAGGCAGATGGCCTTTCGCGATAAGAGCATTGACGGCCTGGTATCGAAAGACCGCACCAAACGGCGATGGGGATGGGAGCAACGCCGTTATTTTTGCAACACGACTTGATCAATGGCAACGGCGTTGATTCTTTTGCCATTTCCCGGGATGAACGGGGCGGATCCGAAAAACTTGCATCGGCAGCCTTTCGGCGTCTCACCCACCCCAATCACCGGCAGTTGATGAAAAAACCCAAGTTCTTTCGCGTTCCGTCCGCCCGATGCATCCAGAATTAAGTCAAAACACTCACAGAACAGATGTTTAACTTCCGAGGCTTAAACTCCAACATAGACTAAATCCCTTGCACCTTAGACCAACGATGAATCCTCACTCCCGGGGAGCGTCCCCAACGACCAATAATAGTCCTCGAGATTGGCCAAATGCCCGACCATACCACCCGGATTCGTCACCATCTTACCGCGAAACATCCCCAGGATGCCCTTAAACGGAGCCCTCAAGGTTTCTCGAACCTCGGATGTCAGAGGATCCAAAATGACCCCGATTTCTTGTCCCTGTTGGACCCAAGCACCCAACGTCGCACCCGGAGCAGGGTAGAAAAAGCCGCCCGCCGTGGTTAATAAGACCTTATGTTGCGGTCCCGAGCAGTAGAGCTGATATTCAGGCCGATCGACCTCACCTTCCAGAATACCCATCGCCTTCATCAAATTCTTCGTACACCGAATCCCCTCGTCGACATTCTCATCAACCTGTCCCAATCCTGCCACGCTTAACATCATCGTCGGCACCCCACGGATCCCCAGCGCCGCCGAGATATTTCCGCTGTCCGGTGCATCTCCCTCGATTCTTCGCCCAACCTGAGCCCCCATGGCTTTGGCCAAAGTTTCCGTCCGAGCGGCAAGATCCGCTTGATAGCCAAGTTCCGGTTCATAGGCAAGAAACGTCACCAGCGGTATCATGTTATTCGACGACGTACCATCATGATAATCCAACACCACGTCCGACACCCGGCTGATTTCCTCCGTGTAAAGGTGCGCTAGCTGTTCCGTCAGCCAACCCGATCCGCCCCGCCCGGGAAACACCCGATTGAGGTTTAAACTATCGGCCGGATTGATCTGAAGCCCCGACGATTCCGCAGTACCGCCAAATTCCATGGAAAAGGGATTGGCGATGGGGATGACCACCACGGTGCCGGATAAGTCCTTGGGATCCACATCCAAGAACGTTCGGCGGATAATCTCAGTTCCCATGGGTTCCCACCCATGAAGGGCAGAAATCAGGGTGAGCACCGGGCCTTCCTTAACACCATTGAAGACACCGTATCCGATGCGACATTCGGTATTACCGGCAAGATATCCGACATGACAATAGTCAAAAACTTTTTGCCCGGGCTCTACCTTGCGGCCAAAGATCTCAAACAAACAATCCAACTCCTCTCTCGAAATGCCAAATCACCAAAAGGGTCGCACCCACGACACCCAGTGCATTTCCCTTTTCCCTAATTCGCCACCAAAACACTGAAAGCCTGCGATTGGAACGCTAAAGGACCGAACCCGGGTTGCAGGGACTCGGGAGGGCTTTCGCTAAGAAAGTGTATGAGGTTTATCATCCTCGACCCTTTGGGGCTTTATTGCCTTTTGAGTAACCGATGAATCCGGCACCATTCGATATCCATCCCGAACTTCCGACAGCCTCTCACTTCGGACAATCCGGTGCCGGGAATAATCGCAAATTCGGGGAAAGGAGGGAATCAATCGTGAGTTGTGAATGCCCGAATCGTCATTGCCCTCGACATGATGCTTGCAACGCTTGTCAGGCAGCGCACCAGGCCGATGGATCGCTTCCGTTTTGCGAGCGGTAAAGAATGATGAGAGAAGGCGGTGCTTATCGTGGCGATCCGCGAACATCGCTAGGAAATCGACACTAGGGGCGCATCGACCGAAACCCGAACCCGGCGGTTAAGGTCCGCCTGCCCTCTCTTTGAAAGGATGATGACATTGACCGAACCCAAAGCCACGGTGTACGTCCAAATCTACGACGATCGCCCCCGCGAGCAAAAAGAGGCCTTGGTAAAATCCATTCACCAAGCATGCCTCGAAGCCGTCGATGGCCTAAAATCCGAGAACGTAAGCATTCGATTTTGGCGGATCAATCGCGATGACATCGCAATCGGCGGCCAGTTGCTTAGCACGTGATTGGGATCACACGAAAGGAGGCACCCATGCCAACCGTGCATTTCTTTGTGAATGTGGAACAAACCCAGGAAGAAAAGCGCCATCTGGCCCAGCGATTAACCAAAGCCGTCAATGATGCGACCCAAACAAAACCGGAGCATGTGACCTTGTACCTCCACCATCATACCGGAGGGGCTCAAGATATGGCCTCTGCCGGACAGCTCGTATCCGAACAAAGCGATTCATGAGCCTCCATTGGCATTGGATCTTCCCGGCGTTCGGATCCTTTGCCCGAATGATGCCGGATCGGGGGATCAACATCCGGGACCCTGATCTCCCGAATCAAAACGTTTCGACAAGGTTCCCGCGGGCTAGAATCACGCTCGGATCTCGAACTGTCCCCAAAGGATGCGCTATGCTACCATTAGCGATGGGTTCTTCCGGGCAATTCCGAAAAGTGTGATGGAGGATTTACAAACCATGCGGGGACGAAGAAGCGAAAAGGAGCGTAATAAGGCCCGGCGCCGCCAAATCTTTTTCCGTCTGAGCCTATTTCTCGTCATCGGCGCGTCAGTTGGGCGATTGATCGTGTACTGGGTTGAACTCGGAAACGGCTTCCCCATCTCGGCCTTATTGGTCATCCTCTTGAGCATACCGCTTACCCTATTCGTTCAGATTAACCTTCACGAACTCGGACACTTGCTTTTTGGCAGGCTCCTCGGATACCAGCTGATGTATTTTCAGATCGGCCCGTTCTCCTGGCAATATCAAGCCGGTCGCATGCGCTTTTCCTTGAAGGCGAGTCATGGGTACGTCGGAGCCTGCGGCATGTTACCGCCACCAAGCGAACTCCCGATGCGCCATCATCTTGGGTATTTTGCGGGAGGATTATTGGTTAACGCCCTCACGTTGATCCCCATCACCTGGCTTCTTTTGATCACCGATCAGAGTCAAGTCTTCATCGCGGGTTCCGTTGCCGCACTTGTGACGCTCGCCCTCATTTTGATGAACGGCATTCCCCAATTTAGCGCGCTTCAACCCAATGATGGCCAAATCATTGTCAGTGTCTTAAGAGAATCCCCGCTTGCGGCGGATATCTTAGAAGCGTATCATACCTCATCGGCCCTCGCTGCCGGGATTCGCCCGCGCGATCTTAAACTGAGCAAATGGTCGCACGATCGCCTCAAACAACCCACTGCCATCGCCATCCAACTGCTTATGGTTCATTACTTTCGAGCCCTCGACGCCGGATGCCACGAAGCCCTCAACGCTTACGTTCGCCAAATGAAGAAATATTTACCGCATTGCCCTACCCTGCTTCAGATCCCCCTTCATTACGAGCTCACCTATTATCACTGCATGATCGAACGCGATGACCCCCAAGCCCGCCACCATTTCGAAAGGGTCCAATCCGTTTTGGCGGACGATTTTGATATCAATGGACGCCGAGTTCTTTCCGCCTATGCCTTGGTCGTGTTGGGCGATGATGCCCGGGCACGAAAATATGCCCAACAGGGGATAAACGCCTTTGACTCCTTTCCCTTGCGAGGACAAGCCAAAATGGAACGTTCCCTCATCAAAGACATTATAGGGCAAAGTCAAGCCGCATCCGCTTCAGTGGGTGGACCCCCTCCTGACGTTTCGGATCAAGACGACCAACCTCCATACACCCCATGACCGTTTGGATCCCTCGCAATTTTAGGGGCAAGGACCGACCCTGAAACGCTTCACCCGCTTAATCGACAGACGTCTCGATGAAAAAGATCGGGGCGGGCAGGGAATTGACCTCGTCAGTCCGAATTTTTTAACAAGTCCGAGGCATGCTTGATGGCAACGTATGGTTTGACTAAAGGGGGACAACCGTTTTTCGCAGGAAACCTCACCCATTGGTAGACGCTCGCGACGACACTTAGCATTTAAGGTCGAAACGATTTTGGGAAAGGATGAACGAATTTGAATGCAAAAGGCAGACGACTGACGGCAGAAGACCTGCTCGATTTCACAATGGTCAGTGACCCTCAACTATCACCCGATGGAACCCGCGTGGCATGGGTCAAAACCTGGATGGACCGAACCACCAATTCCAACAAGACGCAAATTCAACTGACGGACGTTGACACCGGCAAGACCCGCCCCCTCATGACCACGACGGGGAATCATCACCCGCGTTGGTCACCGGATGGCCAATATATCGCTTTTTTGGCACCGGGAAGAAAGACCCGAAACCCCGACGCCCCGGATCCGGCCGTCTCCATCTTTGGTGGCGCCCAGCTCATGGTGGTCTCGGCAAACGGCGGTGAGATCTGGCAACTCACGGATCTCCTCACGGGCGCCGGCCCGGCCAACTGGTCCCCCGACGGACAACAAATCGCGTTTACCACCCGCGTCAAACCCCAAGAAGGTCTGCGATTCACCACCGACCAATCGCCATCATCCGCCGATCCGTATGCGTATTTCAACCAGGACGTGTTGGTGGTCAATCGCATCGCTTGGAAATCGGATGCCAGTGGGTTTTTGGGTGACTACCGGCAACAGGTGGCATGTGCACCCTTCAATCCCACCCAATGGGGCGAAAACGTCCAGCCCCGGCTGCTAACCCTGGGTGACTATGATCTAAGTGCACCCACCTGGTCCCCCGACGGGAAACAACTGGCCGCCGTCGGCAATATCGAGCCGGATAACGAACGGGTGGGGGATAAACATCTTTATCTCATCTCGCTCGAAGGCGACACGCCCGCCCACCCAACCAAGGTCTTTGGCCTTAAAGCCATGTCGACGGACCTTGCCTGGTCCCCGGATGGCGCCGGTATCGTCGTCTCCGGCCATGACGATCCCGAGGTTGGAAACGCCGGAGTGCCCAAACTTTGGTGGATAACACCCGAAACCCATGAGGGGGTTTGCATCACCGAGGAATTGGAACATCCCTTGGGCGATTATTCCCGAAACAATGATCTTCGCGGCTACGACGGTATGCATCACGGCGATGATATTCCGAAATGGATCGATGGGAATCATCTGTTGGCCCTCGTCAATATTGCGGGCACCGTTCACCTTCATCGCCTTTCCCGGGAGACCGGTAAAATCCAAGCCCTGACAGAGGGCAATATGACCATCTGCGCTTTTTCGGTGGATGCAAAAGCCAAACGCGCCGTGGTTCTGATGGAAGACGATATGAAACCGAGTGATTTATACCTTCTCGATCTGACCGAACCCGCACCCCTTGCACTTACGCCCTTAACCCAAGTCAATGCGGACCTTTTATCCGAGCTCAATCTTACCGAGCCGGAACGTTTTGAGGTGCCCTCGGACGATGTCACCATCGACACCTGGTTACTACCCCCGGTCGATCGCGAACCCGGAAAACGTTATCCCGTCATCTTATATACCGGGGGCGGTCCCGGGGGAATGCGCGCCAGCGTATTCGTTCACGAATTTCATCTTTACGCTGCCCACGGCTATGCCGTCCTTCACTGTAACGCCCGCGGCAACTACGGATATGGCGAAGCGTTTGCCACCGCACCCAAGGGTGCTTGGGGCAAAATGGACCGAATCGACAACATTCGGGCTTTAAGGTATGCCTGCGAGCAGTATGATTATCTCGATGCCGATCGGCTCGGCGTGGCAGGGGGCAGCTATGGGGGCTATATGGCCAGCACCATTACCGCGCACCATCCGGAATTTAAGGCCGCGGTGGTCGATCGCTGTGTGTGCAATAACTATTCCTCGCACGGCACCGGAGATATCGGATATCTCCTAAATCTCGCCAAGTATGATAATAAGCATCCCTGGGAAGCCCCAATGGAGTATCTGGAAAACTCACCCATTCAACACGTGGATAAGATTAAAACGCCCACATTGATCGTCCACTCCGCATTGGACTATCGCTGTCCCGTCGAACAAGGCGAGCAACTGTACTCAGCCCTTCAATTGGTGGGTGTGCCGACCCGCCTGGTCCGCTTCCCCAACGAGAATCACGGGCTTTCCCGGGGCGGTCGTCCTTGGCATCGGGTGTTCCGACTCCACCACTACCTGGATTGGTTTAAGGCCTGGCTCTAGATTCGACCCGCTCCTCCCCTTCGATGATGATCCCGGCCGAAAACATCCGACCGGGATCATCCCCAACTTCTGATAAAAATCCCATCCGGGGGAGCGATCAATCGACTGAGATGCGTATGTTGACTATTTTTCGCGGATCTTTGGGAGAAAGACCAAACCCCGGCCTGAAATCACCGGGGTTTGGCTTCGTCACACGGCAAACAGAGTCCAATCTATCGATCCGGCTTCAGCGCGCCAGCTGAATATCTTGGCCTCGAATCATTTCATCCACGCGGGGGGTGAACTGAATATCATCACTGATGCCCCACATCTTAAAGGCGTGGTACAATCCGATGTTCCAACGCTGCTCCGCAACGATGCTGGCCACTTCATGATACGCTGCCAACCGGCGGTCGTTATCCAGTGTCTCACTAAAAGCGATCTCGAGAAGTTCATCCACCCGCTCGCTGAGTTCTTGTTCCCTTGGCGGTCCAACCACGTTAACCAGCCAGTCCGACCGATAAAGTTCCGCCCCCCAGCGGGGACTGAAGCCGCCCCCGAGCACATTCAGGGCGAGTTCCTGGGTACGACGGGGTTCATAGATGTCGGTCGCGAAACTGGAGGCGTCCAAAATCCGAAGTTCCACTTCAAATCCGACCTGCTCGAGCATATCGGTGATGACGCGGGCAAGATCTTCTTGGGGAAACACACTGCGCGCATGGAACACGAGGCGGGCTTCGCCCGGTCCATAGCCGGCTTCTTCTAAGATAGCACGGGCCCGGTCGGGATCATGGAGATTGGCTTGAGCACCATAGAGATCCGGATTGGCTTCCGGCAACGGGTAGAAGGTCCGATGACGGATTGGCTCACCCACACCACCTGCCACTTCAATAAGGGCCTGTTTATCAATGGCCAGTTCAATCGCTTCACGAATCCGAACATCTTCGGTTAAAAAATCGCGGTCGAGTTCCGCATCGCCCTCGTAAGCCGGGTTGGGGGCGAGCCGGGGTATGAGAAGGAACGCAAGGCCGGTCGGGGACTCGACTAAGTTAACCCCATCCGCATTTCGAACGCGATCCCAGTCGGCCGGTGGCACCTGGTGGACCAAGTGCACTCCACCGGTTAGAAGCTCCGCCACGCGGGTTGACGCTTCCGGAATGATGCGAAACATCAGTTCATCATACTCCGAGCGACCGCCCCAGTAATCGTCATTGGCTTCAAATAGGACAAACTCATCGCGAGCCCAGTCCATGAGTTTGAATGGCCCCGTCCCCATGGGATTCCGGTGCACTTCATCCGTTCCCACTGCCTCGACGTAAGCCTTGCTGACAATGCCGGAACCGGTCATGTGCAATCGATTGTATAACAGGGTATCCGGATTCGGCGTCACAAAATCGAACGTATACGGGTCGTGGATGACAATGTCATCGAAAAATTGAAAAACGGGCTGCTGGATATACTGCTCCCGCGTCCCATCGCGAACACGCTCAAAGTGATACTTTACATCCTCCGCCGTGAATTCGGTGCCATCGTGAAAGCGGACCCCTTCTCTTAGATAAAACCGCGTGGTGACCTCATCGATCGGCTCCCAGCTATGGGCCAACAGCGGTTCTAGATCCGAAGCGTCGCCGGTCGCATCGAGCAGGCGATCATAGGCGTTATCAATGATCCATTCGCCCGGCGAACTCCAGTCAACCGGTGGATCCCACGAACCCACACCCGTATCTTGGGCAATGATGACCCGGCCAAGCCTCGGCGGATCCGCCGGCTCGTCATTCGCATCATCGTCATCGGGGTCTGCGGGTTCTTCCACAGGATCAGTAGGATCCTCCGGCGTATCCGCAACCGAGCGACAACCAACCGCGAATGCAAGAACCATCACGAGGAGTAAGATCAACCATTGGTAATATCTACGGTGTTTCGTGCTCATACAATCTCCCTTTCTTTCGTTAGCCTATAAATATACCATCAGATACATATATACCCGACACCCTTCGAAATTCCTCTTTTCTTTCCAAAGTTTTTTCATAATTTCCATTTATATGCTAATTGCGTTCACGTTAATCCGCTTAATCGTTTAAAGGGACTCTACCGCGAGTCAATGGTTCCCGGTCTTTTCCGAGAATAGCGCTACCCCGGAGGAAAGGGATTTTAGCCATCCGTCTGGAACAAATCTAGGAGTAGGTTCTGAGGAAACGTTGGGTTTTCCGCGAAAGCGAAAGGAGTGGGTATGCTAAGTCTAAAAACCCAAAGGGGACTTATTTGGATCTTAATTCCGTTTATTTACGGGTGGCTGGCCAATCGAACGGGAGTCATCATCCCACCCGTCATCGCTCAAGTCGTCTTCGGAATCTTTTGGCTTTGGACGGGTGCGTATTTTGCTCAGATCAAAGGAAGTCGACTCAAACATTTCCTGTTGGGCAACAGCGTTTGGGCCTTGTCCTTCGGCCTCTTTCTCTGGCAGTTCATCTACACGTCCGCCGACGATCGCCTCTTATTTCTCGCCGGATGGTCGCAACACTACATGCTCGCCTTTTTGTGGTCGGGAGTTCGTCTCTACCGGCTCATTGATAGCACCCTCCACGGTACCCATATCACCCTGACAGCGTATATCGTTATGTTCGTCCTCTTTACCCTCGGGTTTGCCTGGCGAATCCTTCGGGATCGGTCCCAAAACCGCCCATCCTAACTCAAAAACAAAAACCAGCCAAACCAAATGACGCCTAGGCCCATGGCCGGCACGCCGAAGCGCTGATGACTCCGATACGCCGACCAACCGAGAAAGAGGGCAATGGCGGCGAGGGGCCATCCCAAGATGAAAAATGAGAAGAGCCCTGCAATCATGCCGATTAATCCTTCGCTCTTTGGCGTCCAATTTTCTTTTTGTTCCTCGCTGCCAACATCCTCCGAACCCCTTCGGGGTCGTTTCAACTCGTTGCCCGTTTTCTGACCCAGCCATCCCAGGCTCCGCCATTTCGCCACTTCGATCTCCCCTTGCATATTGCCCATCCGCATGAGCGCAAAGACCAAGAGTCCCAAAAGAAGTGCGCCGGTGATGATGTTCATCCAAACAGCCGGAAACAACCCATAAATCAGCGCGACCATCATAAAAAGTAAAAGAAAAAGTAATAGAAGGCGCGGCCAAAGTCGGTTCCATCGATTCATATCCTTAAGCCCTCCCCAAATTTTAAATGCTAGACTGAGCGATCGCAATCAAGACCTTAAGAACGACGATTTGCCAAAACATGACGTCCCCTTCTCCTTCAACTTCCGATGGAAAATCCCCTTGTCCTTCTCCGATCACTCCCTCGTTAATGATCCGCCTTTAAGTCGAAGGACCCGCGAGGGCTTTGTCATGGCCGAGGGTCATCGGAAAAAATCGGGTAGAAGCGGCGGTTCTGAAATATTCGCTTCAAAAGGAGAGGTGATGGTTTACTGCTTGGCGGGATCGTTTGACTCAGAAGGTCGAATCTCGAGCGGATACTGGTCATGGCAATATGATTCGCAAGCCCAACGGCTCGCCGCGGATGAATCAATGTTTACGAACAAACGCTGAGAATACTACCAAGCGTGGCGCCGGCGGGTGACGGACCCCAATAGGGCGGCTCCTCATGGGGGCGGAAGTTTGGCCGCTGGGAAAGGGACAAACGGATCCTCCTCCAAAAGCTTTGTGTCTTGAGCGCTCCCCCAGCTGACCTTCGGAGGGTGGCCACGAACTGCCCGTTTGCACTCAATTGTTTGCCCAATCATTCGCGATTCACCATACCCAATATCGATCGAATGATAAGAAGGAATTCAGCAAAGGGGACGATGCGAAATGCTCAGGTCCAAGCGGGCAAAATCCTTCCTTGCCCTCGCCGTTACCACCGGTCTCGCCCTTGGAAGACCCCTTAGAAAAACTGGACCAGAATTAACGAGAAAATAACGATATCTTGAACGAGGTGAATAATCCAAGGTGCCACAAACCCTCTGGTATCCAACATACTGCGCGCCATAAACCATCCCAAGAGTCCGCTCATCAACACCCCAACCGGACCGCTCGGGGCACCATAATAGTGAGCCAATCCAAAAAGTATAGCGGCCACCCAAGCCTTTTGCTCATCCGGTAATACGCCCCGTAATGCACCCAGGATGGCATTTCGATACATGACACCCTCGGCGAAGGCGTTGGCCCCTGCTAGGACCACAATGAAAGGAAGATGGCGCAGAAAACGGACATTCGCAATCGGGAGAGAAAAACCCGTCACCGTTAACATGGTTAATAATAACGTCCCGAGGCCAATAAGCCCGGCAGCCACTAGCGATAGCCGTCCCCATGGAATTCGCCCGCCGGGAATTCTTAAGGGTTTCATTTCGCGCGCCCGCACATTTAAATCACCCCGAATTAGATAAAAGGCGCTCAAGCGTTGGAAGAGAAGGGCCAACAAGAGGATCATCACCAGTGCACCAAAACTCTTCAATAAGACGCTGCTGCCGAAAGCACCGACAAATCCTTCAAAGTCAAACAGCGCCCGCCATCCCGGTTGGGATTCCACCCGCCCCATCAGCGCATTTACAAGCACAAACCCGAGCAAGATAATGGCAAAACGAGCCTGAGGATGTCGATTCGGATCGAACGCATTAAGCAAAACAAAAAAAATAAGAACCGCACTTTTGGCAAACGGTAACCAAACCGGGATACTCCCGGTCCACTCCCGAAACAATATGTCGGGAAGTAAGGACGCAACCAAAATCAAGACGATGCTGACTATCAGTTTACGATTCATCCCGACCTCCCTCATGGTACCCGGGTTATCATACCCGAAATCTCGATCGAGCCCGTGCGCCGACAAAACGGATCCGCACCTGAGGTGTCAAAAGAAAGTCGGAGCCGCCCCATCGGGTTTTGAAAGCCATTCGGCAATCCGGCGGGCAATTCCTCTTTTTGGGAAGAAGCAGGAGGGGACTCAGATAAAGACTGCCCCAGCCACAAGACGGTTTCCGGGGCAGTCGGTTCGTCAAACCTTATTGGGAATCTGCAACCTCCCACAAGTCGACCGAAATCTGATGATAATAAAGGGTGGTCCGCCCTTCAAAACCCGAATCGGTCCCGACGAAGATCCATAAATTCCCGTCGGCATCCGAGGTCACTTGCAAAGGCTGCGCCCGATTGTCGAGGGTCTTCAGTTCGTAAAGTTCAAAGCCGTCGTCCTCAACTTTTGCGACATCCCCAATGCGAATGGCGTTTTCACCATCTTCATTTTGGTGTCCCTTGTCGACACTGAGTAGGTAGTAGAGATCACCCATCGCCATTTCCTCCACCGGAACCGGTTCCTCATCGGCAACACCCACCTTGACCCAAACGGCTTCGCCGGGAGGGCCGCCGACCCCAACAGCACCCGCCGGGGCATTGGTGGCGAATTTGACCTCGAAGGTGGCGTGATAGGTGGTATTGGGCTTGATTCCGTCCTCTTCCGTCAAGCCGCGCTTAACGTACATGAAAAGATCATCACTGCGGTTCATGCCGCTGATCCGAAGGCCGCTACCGTACTCACGCAGTTCCTCGGGAAGGGGTGCATGACCAAATTCCAGTTCATACAGGTCGGGTTCATAATCCACGGGAAGATCCGTAAAATCCCCGGTCCACCCTTCGGCATCCTCATCAAACCGATAGCTAAAGCTCAAATCCGAAGCCTCCGGATCGCCTTCGCGAGCGGTTGCGACCCGCCAAACGACAGCCACCGCTTCAGATCGCTTAAGACCCGCTTGCGGCCGGAAGCTATTATCCGGATAGCCTTGCAGCAATCCCTTTTCGACCGCGGCTGCCACCCATCCTCGAAGTCCACTGGCAATTTGCTCGCGATCGGTGAATTGAAGCGTGGCATCGATCGGTTCAAGACCGAGGGCAAGCCCGGCCAAATAAGCCATTTCTTCACGCGAGATGGTTACATCGGGCTCCAACTCGATTTGAATATCGCCCACGTCCAGCCAACCCTCGTCGATCGCCCACTGAAGATACTTTGCCACCCAGTGATCCTCGATATCGGCAATCGGAAGGTCGCGGACATCGTCAGAAATGGGCGCTTCTGCCTCAGAAGCAACCAACATTTTCAAAAACTCCGCGCGAGACACGGTTCTTTCCGGGCGGAACGATCCATCCAGATACCCGTCAATGAAGCCGTCCCGAATGCCGAGTCGAATCGCAGCCTCGGCCCAATGTCCGTGGAGGTCGGAAAACGGTAGCGAACGGGAAGCAAAGGAAACCGGGAGGGTGCTAATCTCCTCATAAGTCCCATCTTCCACATCTCCCACCGAAGCGACGACCATGCCATTTGGGTTTGAAAAAGCATCGAGGGTCGTGACCACCGCAAATTCCACCCATTCGGATTCTGCCTCCTGAAGCTCGACCGCATCGTTACTAAGATGATAATGACCGTCTTCCACCACAAGATCGAACGAACCCAATTCGGTACGCGCACGCCCCCCAATCACCGCGGGATTGGAAATCGGGTCGGATTCGTCAACAACAAGAACGACATCCGGATCTTCGGCGTCCGGTTCGCCTAACGTATCCTCCAACCAGCTCTCACCCATAAAATTCAAGGTGATGGTTTCGGTCCCCGCTTCCAGCTTGATCAACTGATGAGGGTAGGTCAGCGCTTGCGTCACCGGCTCATCCGGATCCGGTGCCACCCACTCAACTTGGATTCGAAGATCGCCTGCATCCGTGCGTGTCACCTGATCTAAGTTTACCGCATAACCCCCCGTCGGTTTCTCTCCCCAAGCAACAAGGAGATAGCGGACCTCACCGGCGGGAAGGACATGGACACCGCGTGTCTGATGATTCGCTTCATACCACATGGCCACGTCATCCGATAACTCCTGAGGATCGACGACTTCCCATTCAACGGGTTCCGATTGGGCACCAACAAAACCTTGAGCAAACACCATTAGGACAATTAAAGCACTCACCGTCAAAGCACTCATCATTCGTTTTACCACGTTTCATCACTCCTCAATAGCGTATTCACATCCCTATTGACGTTGACGACACCGGTGAGTTCCGTCGATACGCGATTTTCACCAAACGTCATGAAGCGATCCCAAGTTAAGGGCCCCGCTCTCAATCGGTGACTCGATCCATCGCATCCAACAATTGACGGATGCAACGAGCTAAAATCGCGTTCGATTTCTCTTTAAAGCAAAGTCGGTCCCTTTTTCACCCTTCGACATCACCTAACGCATCAACTTCAAAAAGCCGTCAACACCATACCTCGCCTCCCGATTGGATATTCTCTTATAAAACGCGACAACTTGACGATTTAATGAGTGAGTACTTATTCGCTGTTTCGATTCCTTTAACCTGCCCCGGGCAAATGATTCAAAAACCGCATTTAGCATCAAATATCTCCTCTTCGTTTTCGAAAAAGAACCAGAACCCAGCTTGACCGGGTCGGGGCCGTTCCCATATCCTGCTCATATACCCCATAGGGTATTTTGGAAACGCGATGGAGGCGAAGGTAATGACATGGAAAAAGGAAAGCCGGACCCGGACCACGATCCGTCAATATGGTTGGATCTTCGTATTTTTGGTTGCCTTTGGCGGCCTGTGGCTACCCCGATTGGGGTTGCTGCTCATCCCCATGATGCTCGGACTCGCCATGATGGGATTTTTCCGCGGAAAATACTGGTGTGGCAACTATTGCCCCCACGGCAGTCTATTTGATGCCATCATCCTACCCCTGGCCCGAAACTCCCAACGACCGGACCGGCTTGCATCCCGGCCGGTAATATGGGGTGCCTTTGCGATATTTATGGTGGGACTCGTTTCGCGCCTCACTCCGGTCATTTCCGAATGGGGCACGGTCGGTTTTTGGGATCGCTTGGGATATGTTTTCGTCTTTAACTACCTGGTGGTCACCCTGGTGGGCTCCATCTTGGGACTGACCATTAATGCCCGATCCTGGTGCTCCATTTGTCCCATGGGCACTTTTCAAAGCATCACCTATCGGCTGGGCACCGTGACCGGGCTGAACACCAAAACCGACCGAAAAATTCGGGTCATCAACCCGGATCATTGCAAACGCTGTGGCAAATGCACTCGGGTTTGTCCCATGCAGCTAACTCCCTATGACAGCGGGGACGATGAAGACGGCTTCAATGACGACCGATGCATCCGCTGTGGATTATGCGCCGAACAATGTCCCTTCGGCGTCCTCCAGCTAGACGATACCGACAATCGTCCTGACGAATACGTCGATCAAGCCGGTTGATCAAGGCGGAGGGAGGTTCGACTATGGAAGCGAAAAGGCAACGCGTCCTCAATCGATTAGCACGCCTAGAAGGCCAGCTTCGTGGGGTACAAAAGATGATCCGAGAGGATCACGAATGCGAGGACATCATAAGGCAATTAAGCGCTTGTCATGCCGCCTTGGAGTCTTCTATCAAGCAGGTGCTCCTCAATTATTTCCAGGAATGTTTAGCTCGGGGTGAGCACGGTAACGACGGCATGACTTTGGACCGTTTGGCCGATCTCATGATGAAGACGCGATTTTGATCGTCACGCATCCGGGCCTGCCCCCAAATGGAACCGCCCGAATCCGAAAGGTGATCGCCGCCGCATTTCGCGTTTGAAAGGTAAAGCCCTTACCGGTCATACAACGAATGTCCATCGCGTCATTCTTCGGGGAGAAAGCGCATTTGCTTAAAATCTTCATCGTTGGGATCCGATGGGGTGATGACCCGACTTGGCATGAACCAGCGCCGACAACAGGGGCAAAATACCACACTCCTACGAAGCACCTCACCCCAGTCCCGGCGGCACTTGGGACAAACGGCCCCAATCAGCCGGGTTTTTGATTGTTGGATTTTCCCGTTTTCACCCATGCCGTCCCCCTCTTATTTGACCATTGGATTCTTCATCCGATCGTATTTTTGGGCAAAAGCCCGGCCCAACGCGCGATCGGTTTTAAGGCGATAGCGAGCGGCAGCGCTTCGAATGCCTCTTTGGTAACCCAGCGAAATTCACCGGATTCTCGGGGAAAACCTCGGCACCACCGGCCGGCGAAGACCGAAACGTCCCAGCGTTGATGGCTAAACGCATGTTGATAACGCCCTAAATAACGGACACGATCCACCTTCACACCATACGTGTTAAGTAGAGCGAAGGTTACGGCTTCCGCATCCGTGACCTCAAAAAGTGGAAATGCCCAAAAACCGTTTAAAAGTCCTTCATCTCGCCGCCGTAGCAACACGGAACCGTCCGATTCAATGACCATTGCGCTCAGATGATGAAGAGGCGCGACCCGTTTCTTGGAGTTAACCGGCAAGACCGTTTCTTTCCCCAAGGCATACGCATAACAGGTCGAATTCAGGGGGCATATCGAGCACTTGGGGTTTTGCGGCCGGCAAATCACCGCACCGAGTTCCATGATCGCCTGGTTGAAATCGCCCGGTCGGTCCGTGGGGAGATACGCTTTCGCCAACGATTCAAAACGACGGCGGCTTTTGGGACGGGCAATGTCGTCTTCACAGGCAAAAAGCCGCGCAAAGACCCGAAAGGCATTGCCATCGATGGTGGGATAAGGGGCGAAAAAAGCAATGCTCGCCACGGCCGCCGCCGTGTAAGGCCCAATCCCGGGCAACGCCAACAGGGCATCATAATCCGAAGGCAAAACGCCCTCGTGTTGGGTCATGATCCGATGCGCAGCCTGATAAAGATAACGGGCGCGGGAATAATAGCCCAAGCCCTCCCAGTATTTTAGAACCTGATCGAGGCAGGCCTCGGCCAAATGGGAAGGGGACGGAAACCTCTCGATAAAGCGCTCAAAGTAGGGAATCACGGTTTTGACCTGGGTCTGCTGAAGCATCACTTCCGCAACCCACACCCGATAGGGATCCGGTTGATCCCGCCACGGCATCGCTCGCTTGGACGTTTCATACCAGTCCAATAACCGGCACACCCACGTTGTCGTCTCATCATTGCGGTTTGAATCGAGCATCTTCGCGTATTTCGCCCTCCCCTTCTTCCCATCATCATATCCCAGGCCATGACCCCATGAAAGTGACATCTCGCATCGCCCAAAATCGGCTATCGATTCCCAAAGGGAATATCTCGCCTCCCAGAAGATCCATCTCCACCCAACCAAAGGGCGTCTTCGAAGCCCCCCCTCTTTCAAGGGGAAAGTGGCAAGGCGGATTGGGCCGATGATGCTCTTCCCTTACGAGGAGCCATCCCAATGAAAAACGTGGTCGCATGCACCCCTTAAGTCCACCGTTCACTCCGGTCCCTCCAATTCCGATCGAACATTTCGTATCCCTGCCCGACGATACGGATTCAAGGGGTCTCGGGGTGGTGACGACGCTACCTGCGGTCATATAATGAGGACAAATGCATTCTCCGGAAAGGGTGTCTTCATGAAAGTCCTCATTCTAGGCGCTGCCGGTATTCAAGGTTCGGCCACTGCCTATGACCTAATCACGCGCGAACCCTCGGCCCAGGTCGTTCTCGCCGAGCCGGATGCCGATGCGTTAACCGAAACCCTCAACTGGCTCGATAGCGATCGGGCATCAGCGATTTCGCTTGATGCTTCCGACGTGGATGCCATCGTTGACTGTATCAAAAGTGAAGGTTGTGACATCATCATTAGTTCGGTGCCCTGGCCCATTGCCATTCCTCCTCTGGAAGCGGCCCTCGACGCCAAGGTCCACTTCATCGATTACGGACTCTATCAAAACCGAACATTTGATGATGCTTGGTCCCATTATTGTCAGCGAGCGGAAGCGGCCGGTATCACGGTGATTCCCAGCTGTGGCCTGGCTCCGGGTTTGACCAATCTCCTTGCGGCCCGCGGTGCTTACCAGTTAGACGAGACCCATCGCATCCGCATTTATGTTGGGGGATTGCCGGAGAAACCTGAACCGCCCTTAGGCTATAAAGCGGTCTGGAGTCTTGAGGGCGTCTGGACTCAGTTTTTCGAGACCTGTCGTGTGATTCGAAATGGCGGCATCGTGGAAACCGAGGCTGTCACTGAGCGTGAAACCCTCGACTTCACCGCCGTGGGATCTCTGGAGGCAGCGTTAACTGATGGTTTGGGCACCTTGCTCCAAATGTTTCATGACCCGTTATTTTCCGGCATTCAGGACGCATTCGAGAAATCGCTGCGCCATGAAGGGCACTATGATAAGGTGCTAACCCTCAAGGACTGTGGCCTTTTGGACACCGAGCCCATCGAAATCAACGGCATCTTCCTCCCACCCCGGCAATTTTTGACCGCCCTTTTGGGCCCGAAACTGACATTGGGAGATGATGAACGCGACATGACGGTCCTGCGCGTCGTCGTCGAAGGACAAAAGAACAAAGAAGAGAAAACGCACATTTTTGAGGTCGTGGATTATAAGGATCTAACATCCGGCGTCCTCAGTATGGGGCGAACCACGGGATTCACCGGTGCGCTGCTTGCACCCATGGTTCATAACGGAATCATTCATCAAACCGGCATGGTCACGCCCGAACACCTCGGTGCCGAACCCCGGTTATTCGATGAAATGATAACAGCCTACTCCGCACGCGGTATCAATGTAAAGATCCGGGAAGTTTGACGAGGCGCCCTTCACTTTCAGGCGTGCTTTTTCCCGGGACTTACATGCCGTTATAATGAAAACCATTGGCGGTGATTTTGTTGGAGACAGATCAATACCGGGACATCATTAACGAGCTCCCGATCGCTTATGCGTATCATGAAATGAAATATGATGCGGACGGGCACCCCAGCGACTACCGTTTTTTGGAAGTCAATCGAGCCTTTGAGACGATGACCGGGCTTTCGGCTCGTGCTATTGAGGGGCAATGGGTGACGACGATCCTCCCCACCATTCGATCGGATTCCTTCGACTGGATCCAATACTATGGTGACATTGTAAAAAGAAACGAGAAAACGGAATTCGTCCAGTATTCAAAACCTCTAGACCGGTGGTATAAGGTACAGGTCCATTGTCCTAAACCCAATTGCTTTGCAACAATTTTCTCGGACATCTCCGAGGAAATCGAACAAATTCGACGCCAAAAACATTACCTATCCGTTTTAAAGGGCACTGTGCTGTTAGTGGATTCCGATCAAGTCATTCGACGAGCCTTCATCAATCCGTCCCACCCCGGCCTCTTCACCACCGATCGACCCGGGGGGCAAACGCTAAGCACGGCCTTTTCGTCCTCGGATTTGGTCCGAGAAATCGATCTGTCGCTGAAAAAGATCAATAATGGTGCCGATTCTTTCTCTTTTGAATATGAGGATCACCCGTCCACCCCCGAGCATGTCTATCATGTAGAGATCCTTCCGGAGACGATGGAACATGAAACGACGGTCCATATGATCATCTTCAAAGAGATCACCGAAGAACGACAAATGCAACGACAACTTGAGATCTTTCAATCACTCAATCTTGACTATTTCTGTGTTCTCGATGCCAATGGCACAATCCTGACCGCCAAAACCGGTGGAACCAGGGCCTTCAAGAACACCCCCGACGCGCCCAATACGTCGCTGGTCGATTTGGTGGTCTCCGAAGACCGTCCGCTCACCAAACACTCCCTCCAAGCCGCCAAGGACACAGGAGGAATCGTCACTTTTTCCACCCGTATAGAACGTCGATCCAACAACGACCGTCACTATGAATGGCGCTGTTGTTACCGAGACGGTGTTTTCTATGCTGCCGCCCGCGACATGACGCCGAATAGGCAAGCTGAACAGCAGGCTCGACAATTATTAGATGAACATGTTTTGATCTTGGACAATATCGATGTCCAGGTTTGGTATTTGAAGGATGCCGAGACCTACGGACGTGTCAACCAGGCCCATGCAGACTTCTTCGGTGTCACGAAAGAAACCTTGGAAAACCAAAGTCTTTACCAAATCCTGAAAAGCGAAGAAGCCGATCAATGTGTCGTCGGAAACCACCAAGTATTTGAAACCAAGCAACGCCAGCACTACAAAGAGTGGATCGTCAACGGTGCCGGTGAACCTCGGCTTCTCGCCATCACCAAGACCCCGGTCTTCGACTGCATAGCGCATTTGAAATATGTCATCTGCTCCGGCCTTGATATCACGGAACAATATCGCGCAGAACAACAGCTCCAGTCAAGCGAAAAACGCTACCGCGCACTAATTGAGTCCCAGCATGATCTCATTGTCCGTGTAACCCCCGACAACCTGCTAACATTCGTCAACGATGCGTATTGCCGAACATTTGGGAAGACCCAAGAAGAACTCCTCGGGCATTCCTTTACGCCTTTCATCCACGAGGCGGATCTGGCCACCACACTAAAGGCAATGGAAAACTTGCGCGTTCCCCCGCATCGGGTCCGCGTCGAGCAACGTGCTTTGACCGTCGACGGCTGGCGCTGGATCGCCTGGGAAGATTATGCCATTCGTGATGAAAGGGGCGACATCATTGAAATCCAGGGCGTCGGGCGCGACATCACGGAAAGCAAGATGAACGAAGAACGCCTCGCAACCAGTCTGAAGGAAAAAGAAGTGCTGCTAAAAGAGATCCATCATCGAGTGAAAAACAATCTCCAGGTGATTTCAAGTCTCATCTATCTTCAAGCCCAGTATACCCAACATTTCGAGGCGAGAAAATCATTAAAAGACAGTGAAAACCGGGTCCGCGCTCTGGCGGCTCTTCATGAGCAAATCTATCAATCCGAGGAGTTAACCAATGTGGACGTAAGCGCCTACCTCCGAAATACCATCGAACAACTGGCCGCTTATTACAAGCCGAAGGACGTGTCCATCCAACTCGACCTCAAGATTGAACCCATTCCGATGACTATTGACACTGCCGTCCCCTTCGGGTTAATGATTAACGAATTGATTACGAATGCCTTGGAACACGCATTTAAAGGGCGAAAACAAGGCCGCATCGAACTTCAAATCACTCAGGATGAAGCGGGCATCGTCCAGCTTCTCCTTTCGGATAACGGGCTTGGCCTACCCTCGGGATTCGATTTATCGCAGCGTAATACGCTTGGGCTCCAACTTGTCACCAGCTTGGTCAAACAACTGAAGGGGACTTTGACACTCGAGCCGGGGCCGGGCACGACCTACAATATCCAATTTCCCCTCCAATTAGCATCGCGTGGGGAGGCTTAATATGTCCAATGCTCGAATCCTTATCGTCGAAGATGAGCAAATCGTCGCCCTCGAAATCCAGCGGCGTCTTGAGGAACTTGGTTATCAAATCGCCGGTGTTGCAGCCGACGCCGATGAGGCTTTTGAGTATCTTAGGACCACCCCTATCGATTTGGTGTTGATGGACATTATTCTTGCCGGTGGCCCCGATGGCATTGATGCAGCCCAAGTCGTCCTTCGCGATTATCAAAAACCCGTCTTGTTTGTCACCGCGTACAGCCATTCCGAGATCATCGATCGAGCCAAATTAGCCGGTGCCTATGGCTACATCATTAAACCATTTAACGTCCGCCAGCTGCACAGCAACATCGAAATCGCCTTAGAGAAGCATCGGGAACAGGAAACCTTCCGAGCCCGCATCGAAGACGGTCACATCAAATCCGTTCGTAGGATCTCACTGCGGATCGACGACGAGGTCATTCTCATTGACCCTTCAGATCTTTTATATCTCGAAGTTCAAGACGGGATGGTTTCCCTGGTGACGGCCCAAAAACGCTGGTGCCAGCGAGGCACTTTGGCCGAATGGGAAGAACGGCTCCGAGTTTACCCCTTCTATCGGTGCCATAAGAGTTTTATGGTTAATCTCAAAAGCATCAAGTCGTTGACGCTTAACGTTGACCACTCGTACACTATCAAATTTTTTGATACGGAAGCGGAAATACCATTGGCGCGAAATAAGGCAAGATATTTAAAGGACTTGCTGTCCTTTTAATCGAAGGCATTGGTTTGGAACATAAAAATTGGGGAGACTTTGACGAATGTGTTCGTGCCTCGGCCAGAAGTGTAAAACACATGATCGTATCAAAGTCTCCCCGAAATTTAAGGTCATAACATAAAATGATCTCAGACCCACTCGAACCCGGAAGCGTCATAAAGCAACCGCTCCTACCGGTTCTTTAGGTTACCAGATACCCATCCCTAAACCTTCTGGCAACGAAATCATAATCAATGCCAACGTTTGTGTTTGATCGATCACACATTTTAGTATACCGAGAAAGTACAGATACGGACGGATTTTCCGCTAAACGATACAAAACTAGGGCTAAACATCACCGATGGACGCGGGAACACGCGGTTACCGGATCCGTTTGATGACTTTTCAAGGTGACGCTCGAAAAAATGATTGCGCCGCGGTTATCGGCAAGGAACCGAAGGCAACACTTAAAACGCCACCCGAGGAACAATCACGTTTCAAATGGAATAATCATCGGCAAGGGCTGACAAAACCAGAACGGGAGCGATCAATCCCCCGGAGGTTCGGACGGAGTCGCTCCCGTGTGTCTTCCCCATTACCAATAGGTGCTTAGTAAGCCTCGACAAACAGTTCGAAATGATCCTGTGGATGATCACAGGACGGGCAAACGCGAGGGGCTTCCTTTGCTTGGACGATGTAGCCGCAATTGTTGCACTTCCACTCGACCTCGGTATCCCGCTCGAACACCTGACCTTGGTTGATATTCTCCAAGAGTTTAAGATAGCGAATTTCGTGGCGCTTCTCCACCTTGGCAATCTCGCGGAACACACTGGCAACCTTCGGGAACCCTTCCGAATCGGCGACATCCGCAAAAGTGGGATAAAGGTCCGACCATTCCTCTTTTTCGCCTTCGGCCGCATAGCGGAGGTTGGTGGCCGTATTCGCCATCCCAACGGGGAAAGCGGCTTCGATCTCGACCGCTTCGCCCTCAAGGCTTTCATTTAAAAACTTAAAGAACCGTTTGGCATGCTCCCGTTCGTTTTTTGCCGTCTCCAAAAAGATATCCTGAATCTGAAGATACCCTTCTTTCTTCGCAACGGATGCATAATAGGTGTAACGATTCCTCGCCTGGGATTCTCCCGCAAAGGCTTTCAATAGATTCTCTGCTGTCTTGGTTCCCTTCAATGAGGTCACAACTCCTCATCCTTTCCATCATTTCCAACATTCTCTGAACCCACGGCTTGATTTGGGCTTTGAGTTATACGACAAAAGGTTCCTATCGTTGGGGACCGTCGAACACCCCTTCCGGGGCATCCTCGATAAAGCCATATTTCTCGATTATTTCTAAATTCCGATGATACCCCGCTTCTAATCGCGCATGCTGCTCTGCCGTCAGATTAAACGCCTCCGGGTCACTGGCCAAAACCTCCGACAAAGGGAGAATTCGATGTTGCCATTCGCGATGCACCCAGGTGATCTCATAATCAACCCCGCTAATCCAGGCGTCCCCGCTTTCCATATCCTTACTCAACTCGATTTCGATGATCTTCCCATATTCGACTAACTCCGTCGGATTATGCGGGTAGTGCTGATTGGATAGGAAGTTACCCATGGAATAAGTAACCATGGTCGGCCGCTCTTCGCCGTTTTGCTCCGTGTAGAACCATTCCATCGGTTGCACCACGTGGGGATGCCCGCCTAGCACGAGATCCGCTCCGGCTTCGGCAAGATCCCGAGCGACTTCCCG
>SLMV01000145.1 GCA_007133365.1 Clostridia bacterium | reverse complement strand
TGGATCCATCGCCGGGGACCGACGTCGTATTTTGAAATTTTGATTGGCGCCACCTCGATTCGGGAATTTCTGCGAGAAACTGCTTTATTGCGATCCGTCTCACGGGGTGCCCTGCTTGCTTTATCCGACATTCGGGCAGAAAAGGAGGCGTTGGCTTTTCTCGAGGATGAGCTAGTGGAAAAGCAAGCCTTGCGAGAAAGATTGCGCCAAGAACGCGAACAACTCGCCGAGGTGGAATTCGAACTCGAACGGCGTGAATTGGAATTGTCCGAGTATTTTGGGGCCGGGTGGCCGGATATCCGGCGGGAATTGGAACAGTTAATTGGTTTGTGGCAGGAAGAAGCGCGTCCTTATTTGGAATCACTCCCGGATCACTTCGATCAGTTGGTTCAAAAAGGTCTTGACCCGGATGATCTGACGATTGTTGCTTCCCTCTTTACCGTTCGGCTCATTGTGCCCGAGGAGGCAGTGAATCGACTGCTCGACGAAGAAGATGCTCTGCGTGGCGCGGGCTTTCGCTTCGCCCCGGATGAGGCTCGACTTGAGGTTCCCGACCTGCGACTCCGAATCATCGGGAACTTTACCCTCGATCGTCAAGGCGTTGCGTCTTATACGGTCGATGCTTTCGAATTTGCCGGCTTAACCCGAGATGAACCGGCGATCGTCGAACAACTAGACGCATTAAAATTAGATTTTAGTCAGGAAATGCAAGGCATGCGTGTCCAAGACCTTACGATGGGTGATGGTATGCTCGAACTCACGATTTCTTTTTTTCCTTAGCAAGGGCCGATAGGAGGTTGTCCGTTGATCGACGTCATGGGCGTGACGAAAGTTTTTCCGAATGGCACCCGGGCTGTTCAAGACCTTGATCTTTTTGTTCGCGAAGGCGAAATGTTGTTCGTTCGGGGTAAGAGTGGCGCCGGGAAAAGTACGTTATTTCGCCTCATGATGGGCATGACGCTCCCAACTGCAGGCAAAATCCTGATTGAGGGATGCGATTTGGCGGCGATGAATCGCATGCGACTTCGAGCGCTGCGACGCCGCATGGGGGTTATTTTTCAGGATTTTCGCTTGATTCGAGGACACACGGCGCGGGAGAATGTTGAACTTGGGATGCGTGTATTGGGGATTTCTCCTCGCGTGATACGAAAGCGAGCCGTGGAATATCTCGATTATCTCGAATTGACGGAGAAAGCAAATGCTGATGTCGAAACGCTTTCCTGGGGGCAACGGCAGCGCTTGGCGGCCGCTCGCGCACTGGCGCGAGAGCCCGAAATTATTCTGGCGGATGAACCGACGGGCAATCTGGATGCCTACCTATCGCAACGGGTCCTCGATTTATTGCTTAAAGCCCATGCTGAAGGGGCGACGGTCATTGTTGTGACGCATGCCCAATCGGTTTTGGATCAAAGTGCTTTTCGCATTGCCACCTTGGAAGAAGGGCGTTTGATTGCCGATACCGAGGCCGTTGATCAAGGAGGGGGCGCTCATGCGACTTAGTGATCTTCCCTTTTTCATTGGTGAGGCGGTTAAAGGATTACGCCTTCACCGATCGGCGAACGTGATCTCGGTGCTATGCATTGCTTTGGCATTAATCAGCTTGAGTTTCTTATTGGGGACCTGGTCAAATCTCGAGCATATTCTCGAAGTGGCCCGGGGTGAGGCGGAAATTGTGGTCTATTTAAATGAACGAGTGGATCGCCCGCAAGCCGAGAATCTTAAAACCGATATTCTCGCCCTGTCCGGGGCGGACCGAGCCAGCATCATCAGTCCGGAAGAAACACTTGACCGGATGGAGGCCTTGTTGGGTCCTGATCTCGATATTTTGGATTTGCTGGAGGGTTATAATCCGTTTACGCTTTCCCTTGAGGTCGGCGTGACGCCGGAGGCAGCACCGGAGGTGGCCAGGGTTGCCCGTCGTTTACCGGGTGTCGATCTGGTGCGTGACAATGAAGAGATCCTGGCACCTTTGGCGCGAATCATCACGGTGGTTCGTTGGCTGGGTTTGGCGGCGCTTATTGCCGTGGTGCTTACCATATTGGTGTTGGTGTCGCATTTGATTCGCCTCGGTATGGTCGCGCGCCGCGAAGAGATTGAGACACTGCGTTTATTAGGCGCATCAGAAACCTTCGTGGCATTCCCCTTTGTACTCGAGGGACTCATACTGGGCCTTGGTGGAGCTGCTATTTCTATATTCCTGATCGGCGTCATCGGCACCTGGGGTTATGACCTTTTGCGCAGTATACTTCCATTTATGCCGTGGGTTCGGTGGGAGGCGCTCTTTTCGCCCATTGCGCTCATCTTGGGGGTTCTCGGCTTGGTCTCGGGCTTTCTTGGAGCAGCGGTGGCTCTACGGGCAGGTCGAACGTCGGCTTGAGCGATGGTGAGAACGGATATTGCTTCGATCAGGAAGGTGGATCGAGAGATGACCAGCCGATCGGGTCATATGATGGGACTTGGCATCGACATCATCGAAGTCAGTCGTATCGAAAGCGTCTTAAGACGGCATCGTGAGCGCTTTCTTGACCGGGTCTATAGGCCCGGCGAGATTGCGTATGCCCAAGCGAGCTCGGGCAAACAGTTTGAACGACTGGCGGTGCGCTGGGCGGCAAAAGAAGCCGCTTTAAAGGCACTTGGAACTGGACTTCGAGCGGGGATTCGCATGCAAGATATCGAAATGGTCCAAGACGCGAACGGTGCGCCAAGCCTGGTATTTCATGGCCAGGCACTAGAGTGGGCCAAGGCATTGGGTATAGAAGATGCATGGGTGAGCGTGAGTCATTCAGGGGACCTTGCCGTGGCGGTTGTCTCACTGACGAGAACAAGGAAATGAAAGGGTCGGTGAAAGTGGCGGCACGACAATATGTTTTGTCTTCAGATGCGATGCGAGAAGCGGACCGGCAGGCCATCGAGGAATGCGGGATCCCCGGTCTTTTGCTGATGGAGGCAGCGGCTCGGTGCGTGGCCGACGCGATACGAGAAAATATATCGTCTGGTGAGCAGGTTCTTATTCTCACCGGAACCGGTAATAATGGTGGAGATGGATGGGCAGTGGCCCGTCTTTTACACTTAGACGGGATCCCTGTCCGCGTGTTTTCAATGGCACCACCGGCAAAACTCAAGGGTGATGCCAAGACCAATGCCCATTTTGCCACCCAAGTGGGCGTTGAATCCGCCTGCCTTTCGGATTCAGATGAGGGCCCATTATTGGAATACTTAGCAGCTGCTTTGGCTGACAGTGATCTCGTCGTTGATGCGCTACTGGGCACGGGATCCCGGTTGCCGCTCCGGTCACCCTATTCGGAGGTGGTGGCGATGGTCACCCGCTGGAACGTCCCCGTGGTGGCGGTGGATATGCCGACGGGTCTTGATGCGGACACAGGGCAAGTCGACGAAATTTGCATGAAGGCCACGACTACAATCACCTTCGGCGCCTTAAAACCTGGTCTCTTACTGGAGCCCGGGTGTGCTTATGCGGGTAAGGTTGAGGTCGCAGACATTGGCATTCCCCGGTCAATTCTAGCCGACCTTAAATCCAACTGCTGGTACCTTCAGCCGGAGGAATTGGCGAATATTTTGCCGCCGCGCTCCAAAATCGGGCACAAAGGGTCTTTTGGGCATGTCCTGGTCGTTGGCGGCGCACCGGGTCTTACCGGAGCGCCGGTTATGAGTGCAGAATCAAGCCTGCGAAGTGGTGCCGGAATGGTGACGGTGGCCACTTTAGATACCGTACATGAAGTGCTCGAAATGAAATTGACCGAGGCCATGACCTTCCCCTTACCAACGGTTCAGCATCACATCGATCCATGGGCGGCGCTGGCCGAGCTTGAGTCGAAGTGGCAGCGGTTTGATGCTTTAGCGCTTGGACCCGGTTTGGGGCAGGGACCCAAGGTTCAAGAATTCGTGCGCGGTCTTTTTGCGGAGTTGTTGCGTTTGGGTCATCGGTTGCCGTTTGTGCTTGATGCCGATGGTTTGAATGCTGTTGCACCAGACCTTGAGATCTTCGCAGCGCCCGGCTTGAAAGAATCCGGTGTCCTGACCCCCCATCCGGGGGAACTGGCTCGGTTGCTTGATGTGAGGACGTCGGATGTCCTGCATGATCGGGTGAATTCGGCCTTACAAGCGGCCGAGAAAAGCCAGAACGTGGTGGTCTTAAAGGGGGCGCCATCGATTGTCGCCCATCCCCAAGGTCAGGTTGTGATTAACTCGACGGGCAATGTCGGGTTGGCCGTTGGTGGATCCGGCGACGTATTGACGGGCATTATTGGGGCGCTTTTGGCAGAGGGATTATCGCCTTGGCAAAGTGCAATGATGGGTTGTTATACGCATGGGCGAGCCGCCGATTTGGCGTTAGAATGGGTATCGGCGCGCGGTATGTTACCCCGCGATGTCATCGCTGAGATTCCAAAAGCATTTCAGAAACTGAAAACGGTTTGAGGTGAAATGAGTGTCGAATGTTGTACGACCAACTTGGGTCGAAATTGACCTCGATATTTTGGAGGAAAATGTTGCAGCGATTCGCCGTCACCTCGATGAGCACGGTGCTCGTAACGCTGGGATTATGGCCGTGGTGAAGGCGGAAGGGTACGGGCATGGGATGCTGCCTGTCGCCGCGGCGGCTTTACGCTCGGGTGCTAGCTGCTTAGGGGTTGCCATTGTCGAAGAAGCCTTTGAACTTCGGCAAGCCGGCTTCGAGGAGCCGATCCTGGTCTTAGGTTGGACGCCGCCGGCTTTTTATCCAAAGGCCGTTGAAGCCAACTTGGAGTTGACGGTTTTCTCCTTGGGGGAAGTGAAGCAGTTGGCCAGGGTTGCCCGAAATTGTGGACGAGCGGTCAACGTGCACGTTAAGGTGGATACCGGAATGACCCGTCTTGGTGTCCCGTCGAATTCGCGAGGTTTGGCGAAGGTGGTCGAAATGGCGGAATTTCCGGAAGTTCGCATGGCGGGGCTTTTTACGCACTTTGCCGCCGCTGATGAAGATCCGGTTTTCACCCGAAAACAGGCACGCCGTTTCTTCTCGTTTCGCCTTGCGTTGAGACGCTTTGGCCTTGATATCCCATATCACCACTTGAGTAACAGTGCGGCCATTTTGGAGTATCCGGAATATGCCGGCGATTTGGTGCGTCCCGGATTAATTCTTTACGGTGCTTATCCATCGGATAGGGTTCGTCGCACTGTGGTGGTAAGGCCGTTTCTGAGATGGAAGACGACCATTTCTCAAATCAAATGGGTGCCGCCGGGAACGCCGATCGGGTACGGGATGACCTTTGTCACCGACCGGGCAGCTCGCATTGCCACCCTTCCGGTGGGTTATGCAGATGGCTACCCTCGATTGCTATCCAATCAAGGCGAGGTTTTGATCCGCGGGCAGCGTTATCCGATCGTTGGCCGGGTTTGTATGGATCAGGTCATGGTAATGTTGCCGGAGGAACGAGGAGATTGGTGCAGTGGCGAGGAAGTTACTTTATTAGGATCATCTGGGGACAACGTGATTACGGTGGATGATTTGGCCCGTGAAGCGGAAACTATTCCCCACGAGATTTTTACTCAAATTGGTTCTCGGGTGCCACGGGTTTTGAGGCGCTTTGATCAGGAGTAGGGTCAGGGCTTTTTCGTTTTGTCATGGATTGGGTTCTAATGTATAGGCGAAGGGGTGGGATCGTGAGAGATTCTGAGGTTGAACAAGATTTTGCGAAAGCCAATCATTTATTTCAGGAGCTCGATTCGTTGGTTCGTTCGATGGAATCGGGGGGCAATTGGCTGCCCTATCAGAAGATGGGGGTAGATGGCAATCCCACACCGGAGATGGAACTTCGGCAGCGCTTGCGCGTCGGATATGAGCAAATGGCAGATCTTAACGTGAGCATGTCGGAGTCGTGGTTGCGAGCAGAAAATGAGTCGCTGAATCTTCCAATTTGGCGAGCGTTTAAGGGGGGTACCGTTGGAGATCGCTAGAGGGGATATATTCTTTGCGGACCTGAGTCCTGTGGTGGGATCGGAACAGGGTGGGGTTCGCCCTGTCCTCATTATTCAAAATGATGTCGGCAACCGTTTTAGCCCTACGGTGATCGTTGCGGCGATTACCTCGCAAATCGCAAAAGCCCAACTCCCCATCCATGTCGAGCTTACCGAGGAAGATCATGACCTCGATCGTGATTCGGTCGTCTTACTGGAACAGATTCGGACGATTGATAAGCGGCGTTTACGGGAGAAGATTGCCCAGCTCGGCCCGGAAACCATGCGAAAGATCGATCGCGCTCTGATAATCAGTTTAGGCTTAACGGAATTATGAGGAGGTCTTTTAAGTGGATGCGAAAAACGGCATGGATCTTTCATTGTGGTCCCGGTGTTTCCTCGGGCATCTTCCCACTCCCTTTCACTCCTTAAAACGTCTATCGGAAACTCTAAACGCGCGCATTTGGATCAAGCGGGATGATCTGACGGGTTTTGGTTTTGGTGGCAATAAAGTGCGCAAGCTCGAATTCCTACTGGGACAAGCGCTTGAGCAAGGAGCGGATATTCTTTTAACTACAGGGGGCATTCAGTCAAATCATGCCCGTGTGACCGCGGCGGCAGCGGCTTCTCAAGGACTTGAGGCACGATTGTTTCTAACGGGAGAACAACCCCCTTCATTTAATGGAAATCTGCTTCTCAGCGAGTTAATGGGGGCTCAATTTGATTTTATTGGTGACGCCGACGCGTCTTTGCTCATGGCGGCAGCTGCCCGGACGCTGGCGGCGAGGGGCCGGACGCCGTATGTCATTCCTTTAGGGGGGTCAACACCCCTCGGCTGTCTGGGTTATGTCCAAGCGGGATTGGAATGGGCCGCGCAGATGGCGTCGGAAGCGGTCGCGATTGAACATGTGGTGGTGGCGACGGGATCCGGTGGAACGGCAGCAGGGTTGGCGGTCGGCCTGGCGTTGAGCGACGTGCCAACACCAAGGGTCCATCAGATCAGTGTGAGTCGAAAAGCAGAGGAACTGGAAGCGAATTTTCAGAAGCTGGTGGGGGGGATCGTGGATCTTTTGCGATTGCCTGTGGATCTGGAAATCGATTGTTGCTTTTATGATCAGTACGTAGGCGGTGGCTATACGTGCCCGACGGCTGATGGCCTAGAAGCCATCCGGTTGCTTGCCCAAACGGAAGGCATCATCGCGGATACCACCTATACCGGCAAGTCATTGGCCGGGATGATTGATTTCGTCCGTCAAGGCAAGATGGGGAGGGACGCGCCGGTGGCGTTTTTGCATACGGGTGGTGCTCCCGCCATCTTTTCCAAACCGGAAGTCTTTTTTAGAAGGGCGTGCTGTCGTTGAAGATTGGCATTACCACTTCAAAGAATGATCAAGCAAACACGGTTGATCTCGCCATGGATTATATTGATGCGATTCGACTGGCCGGGGGACTTCCCCTACTACTTCCTTCCTATCCGGCCGGTGAGGAGCCTCCTTCGGCGCGGGAGATCCTCTCCGGGTTGGATGCCCTCATTCTGAGCGGCGGATGTGATGTGGATCCGGGGCATTTCGGGGAGGAACCCCTGCCGGCCCTCGGACGCGTCAGCCCGGAACGGGATTGCGCTGAGATCCCGCTCGCTAAAGAAGCATTGCGTCGGGATTTGCCGATATTGGCGATTTGCCGCGGTGCCCAAGTCTTAAATGTGGCCGCGGGAGGCTCACTTTATCAAGATCTCTATTCTCAAGTCGGCGGGGCGTTACAACACCTTCAGAAGGCGCCGCGATGGCATGGCGTTCATAGCATCTCCGTCATCCGGGAGTCCAAGTTAGAGCGGATTCTCGGTTCGACTCGTGTCACGGTGAATAGCATTCACCATCAGGCGGTCAAGGAAGTCGCGGGTGGCTTTCAGATTGCGGCTCGGGCACCGGATGGAGTCATTGAAGCCATTGAGATGCCGGATGCAACCTTCATTTTGGGGGTTCAGTGGCATCCGGAATCGATGGTGCGTCACGATGCCGGCATGTTGGCGCTCTTTTCCGAACTGGTGCGAGTAGCCAAAGCGCGTACCACGGTTTAGCACCTTGTCTGGACGAGAACATGGCGGATCCCTCGTGGCATTCCTTTGTTCATCCTTTTTAGTTTGATTGATCGCAGAAGGGGTCGGGGTGCGCGTTTCAGTAGCGGATGCGCGAAGCCGAGGCTGGATGATTGCATTTTTTTGGACAGCTGGTTAGGGTAAGAGGGGATTTGGGTGACGAATATTGGCATCGTCAATCCGGCATTGACTGGATTGGCGGAAAGGAGAGCAAACGGTGGCAATGTCCGAGGTTTTGGTGCAGGTTACCCGGGGCGATTTGGTTGAGTGCGTCCATCGCGGGTCCGTAGCGGTGGTTGATGTTCATGGGCGCATCGTGTTCCATGTGGGGGACCCCTGGTTGATAACATACATGCGATCAGCGTGCAAACCCATTCAAGCAATGGGGCTGTTCCTATCGGGAGCGGCAGAGTCATTCGGGCTTTCGGATGCCGAGATTGCGGTGACCTGTGGGTCCCATAGCGGCCAGATGGAACATGTGGAGGCGGTTCGAGATCTTTTGGCCAAAGCCCAAGTCCCGGAACAGGAGCTAAACTGTGGTATCCATGCGCCGATCGATAAGCCAACGCGTTTAGCGCTCTACCAACGAGGCGGGGATCCCTCCGAAGTTCACTGCAACTGTTCCGGAAAACATGCCGGGATGCTGGCGATCTGTGCGCAAATGGGTTGGGGCCGTTCGGGATATCGTTTCCTCGAGCATCCCCTCCAACAGTGGCTGTTGAAGCAGGTCGGTGTGGTTTCGGACATGGCGACAGAGGCGATTCATACGGCCCCGGATGGTTGTGGTGTGACGGTACACGGGATGCCGATCTCCCATATGGCCTTTGCGTTTGCCCGCTTGGCGAGTGGGACGGGTTTGTCCGAGGATTATCGCCAGGCGGCGGCGCGTGTTGTCAGTGCCATGCATGCCCATCCCTTGCTTGTGGCGGGGACTGGACGCATGTGCACCCGGTTAAATGGCCTACCTGGAGGGCGTTTTGTTGCCAAAAGTGGAGCGGATGGTGTTTATTGTATCGGTGCAGTGGAGGCCGGACTCGGAATTGCGGTCAAAAGTGCTGAAGGTAACGGACGAATCGCCGGGATGGTTGGGTTGGAAGTTTTGAATCAGCTTGGATTGTTGACCGAAGCGGATCAAGATACACTGGCGGATTCGCTGCGTCCGGAAAACCGCAACCTGGTCAATGATATCGTGGGTCAATTTACTCCGGTTTTCTCATTAGTGCCTTCATCGCTTTTGGGGTATTCGATGAAATTCGGATGAGGAAATGGACCCAACGCGAAGGAATCGGACGGACTAAAGGAGGCCTTTCAGTGGGAATGGCGCAAACGGCTCGGGACCTATATGATCGCGTGGTGGAACTTCGCCGCAGATTTCATATGAATCCCGAACTCGCAATGGAAGAACTTCAGACCGCAGCCCACGTTACCCAAGTCCTACGATCGGAGGGCATGGAAGTCCGGACCGGGGTGGGGAAAACGGGCGTCGTGGGACTTTTGAGAGGGCGAAGGCCGGGCCCCACGGTGGCGCTGCGTGCGGATATGGATGCGCTACCGATGACGGAAGAGACGGGTGCTCCTTACGCCTCAAAAGTTTCGGAAAGGATGCATGCCTGTGGACATGATGCCCACACGGCGAATTTGCTCGGGGTTAGTATGTTGCTCAATCAAATAACAAAAGGGGGCGAACGCCTCGCCGGTAATATTAAATTCCTTTTCCAGCCGGCAGAGGAGGGTTCCGGTGGCGCCCGTCCGATGATTGAGGATGGAGCCTTGACGGACCCTGACGTTGATGCCGTCTTTGGGCTTCACGTAAGCAGTGAATTGCCAACGGGAACGATCGCGGTTAAAGAAGGCGTGGCCAGTGCCTCCTCAGATACGGCGTATATCCGAATTGTGGGCCAGGGAGGACATGGTGCGCATCCAGAGAAGACCGTGGACAGTATTGTTGTGGCTTCGCACTTTATCACGGCGCTTCAAACCGTGGTGAGTCGGGAGATCAAACCAAACGATGCCGCGGTGGTGAGCGTTGGACGCATCATCGGGGGGTATCGATCCAACATTATCGCACCCAGGGTCGAGTTGGAGGCCACGGTCCGCACCCTCGATCCCGAAGTGCGTGCGTCGATGCGCGAGCGGATTGAACGGATTTTAGCCGGAACGACTTCGGCATTTCGTGCCGACTACGAGTTGGATTATGCCTATGGATATCCTTCTCAGCACAACGATGAAGAAATGGTGAAGCTGGTGCGAGCGGCTGCACGATCCGTCACCAGTTCTGATGCCGAGACGATTCCGGACCCAAGTATGGGGGCGGAGGATTTTGGCTATTTTTCCTCGGAAGTGCCGGGCTGTTTCTTTGCGCTGGGCGTTCGTAATGAAACGGAAGGTCTCGGCGTTTATCCGGCCCATCATCCGTGTTTTGATATCGATGAACGCGCGCTTTATACCGGGATGCAGGTGATGGCCCAAGTCGCTTTGGACTATCTCGAGCGCGCTTTTGAGTAGGGTTTTGATCGGGGCAATTGTAATCTTTTGAAAGCGAGGGAAACCACACGTATGCAAATGACGACCGCAAAAATGATGCGCTTGTTCAATGATGAAACGATCACTGAACGCGTCAAACTGGAGGATTTTTGGACGGTGGCTCTGGGGACTCGACCGCTTTCCCTGCTTTCGCTACCAGCTGATTTTCCGGATAGTCAGCGACTTAAAGAAGCGGTCGAACAGGGTTTCATTACCCGATATTATGATGGCTATAGTCAGGGGGGACTGGCGGGGTGGCTTCAGCGTATCCAATATTGGCTGCGGCGACGTCGACAACCCCCGATAGCGTATCAGACCTCCTTGTTTCATGACGCGTTTGAAGAGGTTATTTTGGAGCATGAACAATATCTCGGGTTATTGCGTTGGCAGGTGGAATTTGGACTGGCGAGTGTTCAGCAGGCGGTTCAACCCGGTGTCGAAGAAATGCTGGTCTATCGTGATGAATCGGTCTTAGCAAAGATTGTTGATCTCATCAGAGCCCGAGCGTTGATCCGAGAACGTGAACAAAGTGATGATGACACGAAAGCATCAGCGAATCCTTTTGCACCGCCGGAACATGCGGATCCCCAGTATGTGGAGGGGATTGGTGACCTACTCGGCTATCCTTCTTGTTGCATCGAAGCGTTCACCGATGAGGTCAGGCGAGGCCAGGAGAGCGGGTTGAGAAGTGCCAAGCAGATTAATGAAACGGACCGGGTTGCCTCGGATGCCTTCTTTGCGAGCCACTTCTATCCTTGTACGCCGGATTGCCCAAAAGCAAAGGGCAAGGGGCGTACGATTTTAGACCGGTTGGCGACCTTCGATGGACGCCTAGCTCGGCGGATGGAAAGAATTTATCGCAGCAATATTCAGTTGATCAAGCAATATCCCCGGGTTGTCGAACGACGACGAAACGAAAGTATGCAACATGGTTTGAAGGTGGTGGAACATGAATCCCTATAGATCCGACCAACCAAAGCAGCGGTCGCTTTTCGAGTCGGATGAGACGGCCAACCCCGCTTCGCTGACCCCCAATGCCAAGGTGGCGGCATCCGAAGCGCATGATCCTTCCAGTGCGGATTCCTTAGCGGCACTGAAACAACTGGCGGATGCGTGTGAACGTTGCCAGCTTCGCTCGGGTTGCCAGCAGGTGGTCTTTGGCGAGGGAAATGCCGATGCGGATCTGGTTCTTGTCGGTGAAGGGCCTGGCGCCGACGAAGACCGTATGGGGCGTCCATTCGTGGGTCGCGCGGGGCGATTATTGGATCGGATGTTGATCGCTTCTGGCTTGGACCGCGATGATATCTACATCACGAATATTGTTAAATGCCGGCCGCCCGGCAATCGAACGCCGTTGCCGGAGGAACGGGCGATTTGCCTGCCGTATTTGGTGCGCCAAATGGAACTGATTCGACCAAAAGTGATTATTAGTGCCGGTGCCGCTGCGACGCAAGGGCTCCTCGATCCGACCGCCAAGATCACAAAGATCCGAGGGACTTGGCGGGAATGGCAGGGTATTGCGGTAATGCCCATCTTTCATCCGGCGGCCTTGCTCCGTGATCCCGGCAAGAAAGCACCGACCTGGGAGGATATGAAGAAAGTGATGTCCTTTTTGAATCAATAAGTCAAGGAAAGGCTATTATGGTGCGAGCAGGAGTTTTTAAGACGTACACAGTCTCAGAAGGAGAAACCCGCCGCCTGGGCCAACGCCTTGGTCGACGTCTGGCACCGGGTGCGATTGTGGCGTTAAAGGGGGACCTAGGTGCCGGCAAAACGGTGTTTGCCGCCGGAATTTTAAAGGGTTTGGGGGCTTCTGGCCCGTTTCGTAGCCCGACGTTTACCTTGGTTTGGGAGCATCAAGGTCGGGGCACGATGATCCACCACGTGGACCTTTATCGACTTGAAGCCGATGACGTAATCACGGATTTACCATGGGATCGCTTGTTGGATACGGGCAGCGTTTGTCTCATCGAATGGGCGGATAAACTTCCGAGGGGTTTCCTCCCAAAACGAACAATTGACGTCACAATTGAACGAATGAATGCAGCCCGACGGCGTTTGGTATTTTGGCGTCAGGCTGGCGATATCCCCACGTTATGAACTGGGAAGGGTATTCGAGATGATGGTCTTAGGGGTTGACGCTGCTGCCAGTACCGTAAGTGTGGCCGTTAGCAAGAAAGATCAGATTATCGGGGAATTGTGGGTGGGCCATTCCCAACAGGCGTCCGTTCTCCTTCCTCAACTGGCAAAGCGTGTCCTTGAGCTTTGTGAATTGAATTTAGAAGACCTCCAAGGGGTGGCGGTGACAACCGGGCCGGGTTCTTTTACAGGGCTTAGGATTGCTTGTGCATGGGCCGCCGGACTGGGCTTTTCGCTTGGGCTTCCGACCGTTGGGGTGGGAACGCTCGAGTCATTGGTGGCAGCAGCCCCGGTAAACCCGGGTGAATACGCATTGGGCGCGTTGGATGCTCGTGGGGGTGCGGTTTTTGGCGCTCTTTTTCAACGATCCGGTGCGGAAGATGGACGGCAACGGTTTTGGGTGCCGACGCGCCTTTTTGAACCGGGCCGCTATGAACCCGAGGCAATTTTGGAATTGGCGGGAACTCACCTTGCGGATTTTGAGATCATGTGGTGGGTGGGGACGGGTTCCATTCCAAAAGCACCCCAACTTCGCCATCATCCGTCTGATGTTCGTGCTTCTGCGGTGGCCTATTTGGGGTGGAGACAATTGCAGATGGGAGCGGATGGAGATCCCCGCTTAATTCATCCCCACTATTATCGGGCCACCGAGGCCGAGCGAAAAGGCGGCCAATGGGGGGAAGGCCCAAATGATTGATGGGTTAACCGGTGATCAAAGCCCACGATCCCTCGCAAGGATTCGCCCGATGCGCCTTTCGGATATCGAATCGGTTACGGTCATTGAACGTCAATGTTATCCTAGCCCATGGCCGGCGCAAGCATTTCGAAGCGAAATTACCAAAAACCAATACGCAGACTATATTGTGGCCGAGCGGGAACGGACGATCGTGGGCTATGCGGGAATGTGGTTGTTTTTGCATGCCGCCCACGTGACCAATATCGCGGTCTGTCCAGACGATCAGGGGAAGAAACTCGGTTCGCAGCTGCTCTTGGCATTGATGGAGCGGTCAGTGCGGCAAGGATTGACGGTCATGACGTTGGAGGTCAGGGCCTCGAACGTGCTTGCCCAAACATTTTATCGGCGCTATGGGTTTCGTGATAAGGGGATTCGTAAAGGGTATTATGTGGACACGGGAGAAGATGCGATCGCGATGCAATGCGATGATATTCGGTCGGTGATCGAGCAAAAGGGGTGAGCAGGTTTGAATTCGTCAAAATTTTTGACCATGGGGATTGAGACGTCCTGCGACGATACCGGGGTTGCAATCGTGGATGCAAAGGCCAACGTATTGGTCAATGTCCTCAGCTCCCAGCGTGAAAGCCATGCTCGCTACGGGGGGGTCGTCCCGGAATTGGCATCGCGGGAACATACCAAAGCGTTGCTTCCTTTGGTTGATGTTGCCCTAAGCGAGGTCGACAAGAACCTTGGGGAAATTGATCTCATTGCCGTGACCCGGGGACCGGGCTTGATCGGTTCGCTTTTGGTGGGGTTGATGGGGGCGAAAGGAATGTGTTGGGGTGGCAATATCCCCTTGGTCGGTGTCAATCATCTCGCTGCCCATATTTGGGCCGCTGCGTTGGATTCGGGGGGAAGTGATTTGCCCACTCCTTCCGTCGCATTGGTGGTATCCGGCGGCCATACCGAGTTACTCTATTTGGATGATCACTACCAGGGACGTCTCTTGGGTCAAACACGAGATGATGCTGCGGGTGAAGCGTTTGACAAGGTCGCCCGTCTTCTTGGTCTCGGTTATCCAGGGGGTCCGGAGATTGATCGTTTGGCGGCGGGATATTGCGGTGATCTTGTTGCCTTTCCCCGCCCGATGTTGGATGGGCGCTCGCTCGACTTTAGTTTCAGTGGACTAAAGACAGCCGTGGCGGTCTACTTGGAGAAACTCGGGGGAAAAGTGCTTGATTCTCAAGCCAACACCAAGAGAATTGCGGCGTCTTTTCAGGCTGCCGTTGTCGATGTCCTCTTGGCAAAGACGCAGCAGGCACTTATGACCACCGGTGCCGAGCAGTTGATCGTTTCGGGAGGCGTCGCCGCCAATAGGGGGTTACGCGAAGCGCTTCAATCGATGGCGGTCAAACAGAAAATTGGGTTATTCATTCCGCCACCCGTCTACTGCACCGACAACGCGGCAATGATTGCCGTTGCCGGTTATCGGCGCTTCCGTGAGCAGGGGGCCGATCCGTTGACAGTGGACGTGGATCCTGGGCTTTACCTACCGACTCTTAAAGGCGGTGGGATTTCGTTGTGAGACAGGATCGTTTGACCACCGTAACGATTGAAGGACCTCAAAATTCGCTCCATCATTGTTTTCGGGCGGTGCCACGACATCGGGTGATCATCAACTTCCTCGCTATCTGGTTTTCAAAATATCTTCCGTCTTTTCGTTGGAAAAATGCGCTTTATCGCTGGCGGGGAGTTCGCGTCGAGCGAAACGTGGCGGCGGGGTTGGCGGTGACCCTGGACATCTTTTGGCCAGAGAAGATCACCCTTGGAGAAAATTGTCTGCTTGGCTATAATGTCACCATCTTGGCCCACGAATTTCTCATCGGCGAATATCGGGTTGGCCCGACCACCATTGGGAAGAACGTCATGGTGGGAGCGAATGCCACCATTTTAGCCGGGGTAACCATAGGAGACGGCTCGGTTATCGGGGCCGGTTCCGTGGTCGCAAAAGACATTCCCCCCGGGGTTTTTGCCGCCGGGGTCCCCGCCAAGATTCGTCGTAACCTGTCGACGGACCCGACCTGTGAGCAACCTTCCAATAGGGTCTAACCAATTGCTGTGGCTGTTTCACCGTCACCGTTGAAAGGAGGATGCGAAGTGGGGACGTCGGTTGACTTGGGCCCCGGTCCGTATCATTTTGTCGGCGTAGGTGGCTATGGGATGAGTGGCCTCGCCTTTGTGCTGCATCGATTAGGATATCCGGTCACGGGTTGTGATCTTGCTGATTCTAGACGGATGTCGTGGCTTTCCGGTCAAGGTATTTCGATTTCTCTCGGGCACAGTCCAGCGCACCTCATTGGCGCGGCCAGCCTGGTCTATAGCACGGATATTCCGTCGGATCACCCTGAGATCTTGGCCGCACGATCGGCCGGGATTCCCCTTTGGCACCGCTCGGATATTCTTGCTCGACTCATTGATGGGTATGCCGATAGCATTGCCGTCACCGGAACCCACGGGAAGACGAGCACGACGGCATTGATGGACGGAATTTTGCGGGCAGCGAAGGTATCGGCAACCACGCTCGTGGGAGGCGAGATTGACGGGTATGGGGCGACGGCGAGGATGGATGGAAAAGATCTTTTGCTTGCGGAAGCCTGCGAAAGTGACGGAACGTTTTTGCAGTATCGCCCCAAATACTGGATCGTCAACAATATCGAGCCCGAGCATTTAGAATTCTATGACGGAGATTTTGCTCAGCAGACGGAGGCGTTTCGGCGAGCGATTCATCATGGAAAGCCCGGGGGCGCAGTCGTTTTGAACTATGATGATTCGGTCCTTCGAACGCTTCGATTTGACGAGTCGCGAACGATCATTTGGTGTTCTTGTCAAACGCCCCAAGGGACGGACTACTATGCAGACGTGTTGGATTCGGCCTCGGGTGCGCTTCGCTTTCGGGTATGGCGCCGCCAACAATCCTTAGGGGTTTTTCAGATCCCCGCCACCGGGGTGCATATGGTCACGAATGCCCTTCATGCGGTGGCGCTGGCGGATCGTTTACAGCTTGATATTTCTGATATCAGACTTGGTTTATCAAAGTATTCGGGCGTGAAACGCCGCTTCGAAGTGGTGGGCACCCGGGATGGCGTGACGGTGGTGGATGATTATGCGCATCATCCGACGGAGATCGAGGCCACGTTGCGAGCAGCGCGAACCCTCACGAAGGGGAGGCTGTTGGCGGTCTTTCAGCCTCAACGGTATACTCGCACCCAGCATTTAATGGAAGAATTTGGTCGCGCGTTTCAACAGGCGGATGCGCTGATTCTGATGCCCATCTATTCGCCGGCGGGGCAAAAGCCCATTCCGGGGGTTTCGACCGCGCGATTGGCGGATCGGATTTCTGTTCGTTCGGAGGTGTCCGTGTCGATCATGGCCCGGCCGGAGGAAATCATAAGAAATTTGCGACAAGGGGCGCGATCCGGTGATGTTATTTTGACCCTGGGCGCCGGGGATATCTGGAAAATTGCCGAGCGTCTCGTGGCCGATTGGTAGCGCGAGCGTGTTTCTGGCTTGAAGCGGTTCGGCCCATATGCTAGATTGAACACTAATCATGACCCGGGAGAGGGGGAGGGCGATGCCGTTTGATGAACGTTTGCTGGGAGAAGCACTGACATTTGATGATGTGCTCTTGTTGCCACATTACTCGGAAACCATGCCGCGAGAGGTGGATGTCTCGACCCAATTGACGCGGGACATCCGGTTGAACATTCCCATTTTGAGTGCTGCCATGGATACGGTGACAGAAGCCCGTACTGCCATTGCGTTGGCACGCGAAGGGGGAATGGGGGTCATCCACAAAAACATGAGCCCCGAAAAGCAAGCCCTCGAAGTTGATAAGGTGAAACGATCGGAACATGGGGTTATCATTGATCCGTTTTACCTCTCCCCGGAGCATACGATACGTGATGCGGTGCACCTGATGGATCACTACCGTATCAGCGGTGTCCCAATCGTCGAAGGACAAAAGTTAGTCGGGATTATCACCAACCGTGATGTTCGGTTTGAACAAGACTATGACCGGCTAATTGCCGATGCCATGACGAAGGAAGGGCTGATCACGGCTAGCGAGGGCACCGACCTGGATGAGGCGCGGACCATTATGGCCGAACATCGAATTGAAAAATTACCGTTGGTGAATGAAGATTTCCATCTTCGAGGTCTGATTACGATAAAGGATATCGAAAAGGCGCGAAAATATCCGCAATCAGCTAAAGACGGGCGGGGACGCTTGCTCGTTGGTGCCGCGTTAGGGACGGGCTCGGATTTACAAAGGCGAAGCGCCGAACTCGTCGATGCCGGAGTGGATGTGCTCTTTTTGGACACCGCCCATGGGCACTCTGCCAATGTTATCGGAGCGACGCGCTGGCTCAAACAGACCTATCCAGCAGTGACCGTGGTTAGTGGGAACGTGGCCACGGAGGAAGGGGCGCGGGCACTCATCGAGGCGGGCGCTGACGCGATCAAGGTTGGCGTGGGACCGGGATCGATTTGCACCACGCGGGTGATTGCGGGTGTGGGCGTACCCCAGCTGTCCGCTATTATTATGGCGGCGCGCGCAGCGTCTGAGACCGAAACCCCCATCATTGCGGACGGTGGGATCAAGTTTTCGGGTGACATTGTAAAAGCGCTCGCTTGTGGCGCATCGTCGGTCATGATCGGCGGGTTGTTTGCCGGAACCGAAGAAAGTCCGGGCGAGACAGAAATCTTCCGCGGACGAAGCTACAAAGTCTATCGGGGCATGGGCTCCGAAACGGCCATGGATCAAGGGAGCCACGACCGTTATTTTCAAACGCAAGAACAAAAGGCGGTGCCCGAAGGGGTGGAAGGACGCGTTCCGTATCGGGGCCTGTTGTCGGATATGGTCTATCAATTGGTGGGCGGGCTTCGTGCCGGGATGGGATATTGTGGCGCCAAGGACGTTGCCACCTTACAAAATGAGAGTCGCTTTGTCCGGATTACGGCAGCGGGATTGATGGAGAGTCATCCCCATGATGTGACCATCACGCGAGAACCGGCGAATTATCAAAACGTTAATCGTGAGGCATGAAGGCCGAACAATAGAAATGATCGTTAGATGAGAAAAGAGAATTGCGGTACTTAAGACGTCATAATGCCGCAATTTTTCTTTTGAGCCGATTTGATGTCCTTTTGAAGGAGTAATTCCGTATTTGCGTGCATATTCCCGAAATGTGACGTCTCAAGATGAAAAAAGGTAGTTGACGATTTCGATGTTGGCAATTACCATGGAATCTGGTGTTAGCACTCACTAGCACTGAGTGCTAACAAGAAGAATCAACATAGTCATTTTTACCTAAGACGGGTCAAATGTAAGGAGGGAATGGAATGAAGATTCAACCTTTAGGGGATCGAATTGTCGTCAAAGTGGTTGAGGAGGAAGAAGTAACGCAAAGCGGCATCGTCCTTCCCGATACGGCAAAGGAAAAACCGCAGCAGGGTGAGGTGGTTGCGGTGGGAAGCGGGCGTACCCTCGAAAATGGTCAGAAGGTCGCCCTCGAGGTGTCCGAAGGCGATACCATTATCTTTTCTAAGTATGCCGGAACCGAGGTCAAAATTCGGGGCGAGGAGATGCTCATTCTTAGCGAACGGGACGTTCTTGCCAAGATTGATAAGTAATTAAGATGACGAGTCCGAAGGAATAAGGAGGTATTTTGATGGCTAAGCGCATTATTTTTGATGAAAACGCGCGACGGGCGCTTCAGCGCGGTGTCAATACGATGGCAGATGCTGTGGTGGTGACGTTGGGTCCGAAAGGGCGCAATGTGGTGTTGGAAAAGAAGTTCGGAGCGCCGTCCATTACCAATGATGGTGTCACCATTGCACGCGAGATTGACTTGAAAGATCCCTATGAAAACATGGGTGCTCAGTTACTAAAAGAGGTGGCGACCAAGACGAATGATGTTGCCGGTGACGGCACGACCAGTGCCATCTTATTGGCGCAGGCCATGGTGAAAGAGGGCATGCGGAATGTGGTGGCCGGAGCCAATCCGATGATTCTTCGTCGCGGTATCCAAAAAGCGGTCAACAATTTGGTCGATGCTATCGAGGAAATGAGCATTCCGGTCGAAGACCGCGAGTCCATTGCCCAAGTTGCGTCCATTTCGGCAAATGACGAAGAAATCGGTTCGCTGATTGCCGAGGCAATGGAAAAGGTCGGCAAAGACGGGGTCATCACCGTGGAAGAATCGCGAACCATGGACACGTCGCTAGATGTCGTGGAAGGCATGCAGTTTGATCGTGGTTATTTGTCCCCTTACATGGTGACGAACACGGAGACCATGGAAGCGGTGCTCGAGGAACCCTACATTCTGATTACGGATCAAAAGATTTCCTCGATTAATGACTTCCTGCCGGTGTTAGAAAAAGCCGTCAATCTTGGCAAACCGTTCCTGGTCATGGCCGAGGATATCGAAGGTGAAGCGTTGGCGACCATGGTTGTGAACAAGATTCGTGGTACCCTCCAAGCTGCCGCAGTCAAAGCCCCGGGTTTTGGTGATCGGCGAAAGGCCATGCTCGAAGACATTGCCGTCCTGACCGGTGGTCAGGTTGTCAGTGAAGATCTCGGGCTCAAGCTGGAGAATGTCGAAGTGGACATGCTCGGTCGCGCGGCTCGGGTGAACATCACCAAGGATGACACCACCCTGGTCGAAGGCTATGGAGATCCGGAGAACATCCAGGATCGCATTGAAGTCATCAAGCGGCAGATCGAAGACAGTACCAGCGACTTCGATCGCGAAAAACTCGAAGAGCGGCTTGCCAAACTATCCGGTGGTGTTGCGGTGATTAATGTTGGCGCCGCGACCGAAGTCGAGATGAAAGAAAAGAAGTTGCGAATCGAAGACGCGCTCAATGCAACCCGAGCGGCTGTTGAAGAAGGGATTGTCGCCGGTGGTGGCGTCGCCTATCTACGAGCGGCGCAGAAGATGGCCGAGGTTACCGTCGACTTTTCCGATGAACAGACGGGCGTCGATCTCGTCAAGAAGGCGTTGACGGCACCGTTGTTCCGAATTGCGGCTAATGCCGGACTCGAAGGGTCCATCGTCGTTGAAAAAGTCAAGGGCGAGAGCGATCGTATCGGCTATGATGTGATGGGCATGGATTATGTCGATATGATTCAAGCGGGAATCGTGGATCCGGCTAAGGTCGTTCGTTCGGCCCTACAAAACGCCGCTAGCATTGCCGGAATGGTCTTGAGTACGGAGACGTTGGTTGGCGAAATTCCCGAAAAAGACGATCAAGATGACGCCATGAGTGGTATGGGCGACATGGGCGGCATGGGCGGCATGGGTGGAATGGGTGGCATGGGCTTCTAAACCACCACCCCCCCCCAGTGTGATGATAGCCCCCTGCGATAAATCGCAGGGGGTTTTTTTTAGTGCCTTTCAGATTTTTCATTTGTTTGTGTTATCATCAAAAAGAACGCGAGAAAGGAATGGGACGTTTGCAAAATTCAATGAAAGGCCGACCCGGAAAGTGTTTGGTCAGCAAAGCCCAGATCGATGCGCTGGTCTGCCGTTTGGCAAAGGAGATCTCGGATGATTACAAGCAACGGGTGAGCATTGAGGAACCGCTGTTGTTGGTTGGAATTTTAAAAGGGGCGGTCATTTTTATGTCGGATTTGGCTCGCGCCTTGACGATTCCTGCCGCAATGGATTTTATGGCGGTTTCCAGCTATGGTGCGAGCACGACATCCTCGGGAATTGTCCGCATCCTTCACGACCTCGATACCTCATTAGAAAACCGCCATGTTTTGGTGGTTGAGGATATCGTCGATACCGGACTGACGCTGAATTACTTGCGCGAGCATTTGGGTGCGCGACAGCCAAAGGATCTTCGGATTGTTTCCCTTTTGGACAAACCAGAGCGGCGGCTGACCGATGTCACCATTGATTATGTCGGCATGGAGATCCCGGATGAGTTTGTGGTGGGTTACGGCTTAGATTGGGACGAAAAATTCCGGAATCTTCCGTGTGTGCGTGTATTGGAATGAGAGGATTGATGTCGTTGCCAGTGGAGCAACTTAAGCCGGAAGAACAGATTTTGATTCTTGACTTTGGTGCTCAGTATGCCCAGTTGATCGCCCGAAGGGTGCGGGATAATAACGTTTATAGTGAGATTATCCCCGGAGATATCAAGGCAGATGAGATTGTTCGGATGAAACCCCAAGGTCTCATCTTGACGGGCGGACCGGGAAGCGTCTATGAGGCGGATTCGCCGCGCCCGGATCCGGCGATCTTTTCCCTAGGCATCCCCATTCTCGGGATTTGTTATGGTCATCAGCTGATTGCCGCGCATTTTGGTGGGCCTGATTTTGTCGAAGCGGGGGAACAACACGAATACGGGCGCACGACCATCCGGCGCCAAGCGGACGATCCTTTGTTTGCTGACCTTGCCACCGAATTGACGGTTTGGATGAGTCATGGCGATCGAGTGTGTTGTGCTCCGGGCGGATTTTTGGTGCTGGCATCGACGCCTCACACACCCGTTGCTGCCATGGGCCACCCGCAGCAGGCGATTTACGGGGTGCAATTTCATCCGGAAGTAAATCACACACCCCAGGGCATGAACCTGCTTCGGAATTGGTTGTTTGGGATCTGCGAGTGTCGCGGGGAGTGGAGCATCGAATCATTTGCCAAACGGTCGGTGGCGCTCATCCGTGAACAGATTGGAGAGGGACGTGCCATTTGCGGACTCAGCGGTGGCGTGGATTCTGCGGTCGCCGCCCTATTGGTCCACCAAGCGATCGGTGATCGGCTGACGTGTGTGTTTGTGGATCATGGCCTTTTGCGGGCTAATGAAGCCCGTCAAGTCACCGAGGTGTTTGATCGCGACTTGGGGATGAACCTGGTGGCGGTCGATGCGCGGGAGCGATTTCTAAATGTTCTGGCGAATGTGACCGATCCTGAGAAGAAGCGAAAACTTGTCGGTCATGAGTTTATCCGTGTGTTTGAAGAGGAAGCCCAGCGCTTGGGCGGCCTCGATTATTTGGTGCAAGGGACAATTTATCCCGATGTGGTCGAAAGTGGCACCCAGGGTTCGGCGGTCATTAAGAGCCATCATAATGTCGGCGGGCTTCCCGATGATATGGCGATGGAATTGGTGGAACCCCTACGCGAGCTCTTTAAGGACGAGGTGCGGCAAGTGGGACGCGCTCTCGGGTTGTCGGACGACATCTTGATGCGCCATCCTTTTCCGGGTCCCGGTTTGGCCGTTCGGATTATGGGAGAAGTGACGGAGGAAAAACTCGAAATGCTTCGCGCTGCGGATGCGATTTTTGAAGAAGAACTCCGAGCCGCCAATCTCTATGGTCGCATCTGGCAATCTTTTGCTGTTTTATTGGATGTCCGCACCGTCGGGGTGATGGGCGACCGCAGAACCTATGGTCGTACGGTCGCCTTACGAGCGGTGTCCAGCGAGGATGCCATGACGGCCGATTGGTTCCGCGTGCCCGATGACGTATTGGATCAAGTTGGGCGTCGTATTATGAATGAGGTTTCGGGTATAAATCGAACGGTCTATGATATCACCTCTAAACCACCCGGTACCATTGAATGGCAGTGATTGGCTAG
>SLMV01000009.1 GCA_007133365.1 Clostridia bacterium | reverse complement strand
TCGCCAATCGAAAAGGGATTGCTGACGTCGAAAGGGAAGTATACTCATGAGGTGTCGCCGTCCTCTCCTGTTTCTGTTTTGTTCCTACTCAACAGATTGAACAGAAGAGACGGGACACCTCCTATCTATGGGGTCGATTTCCAATAGTAAACAGCAAAATCCAGCCCACAACCCTCTATTGCACCCGAAACTGGGGTGAAATCGTTTTTGCCAACCGCGCTATCCCCCGCCACAAGAACACCTAACGACTGCGAAAATGGCTCAAAAAGCACGAACGTAACTTTGGAAAGGACCCCGTTTGACTTTTTCCTAAACGATGTCAACTCTTTACCCTGAAATTCTAGAGGCGAACGACATCATGAGAATTTAGAAATGTCGCACCGGCCGTAAGAGGCGAATGATATTTAACAACAAAGTGAGACGTCATTTTATGCTCGGTAGAATCGCACGGGACGTTTTGATTGACGTTTTTCGTCCGAACAAACATAGGCAGACGGAGAAGGAGGCCTTTTCTCAACGTCGAAAGCAAAAGGAGGTTGGTGAGTTTTCTACTTTCAATTCTTAATTAGGCAATACGTCTCGGTGTGGCGAAAGCAGGTGTTTTCTGATCCATAAGCAAGCAAAGACTCGGACGGCGCGTGAACTTTTGCCGTTGTTGCTGGTTCTCTCTCTACCCTATGTTGCAACCACCTTACCGACTCAGGGATTTTTGGCGGCATTGCCGTTTTTACGAGAGGAGTTCGTTTTGAGTCGGACCGAGCTCGGGTATTATTCGACTTTTTACTTTGTCGGCGCCACCGTATCCGGGATTTATACCGGACGGATTGTTGATCAAATTGGGGTTCGTGCGGGTATCTTTCTGGGCATTGTCGTGCTTGGACTTTCCATGTTCCTCTATGGGTTTGCGCCGGCATACGCCGTGATCTTGATCTTGGCGCTCTTGACAGGGCTCGGGCTAAGTGTGGTCACACCCGGCGTTAACAAAGGCGTTATTCTCGAGGCGCCGCCGGGTCAGCGCGCCGTTTCAATCGGAATTATGCAAGTGGGAATCGGAGTAGGAGGATTCGTTGGTGCCAGTGCTATTCCGATTCTAGCGGGCATGATAGGATGGCGGCTTGCGGTGCAAATGGCCGCATTATTGGCCCTGATCGTGGGCGGAATCTTTGTCTATATTTATCGGGACGGTACATCGCGTGCTGATTCGGTCAAGGTCGGTGCCCTTCCCGTTTATTCGTTGAAAGACAACGTGACTTCGCTTTTGCGAACGCCCGGCTTTCTCTGGGTTTGCTGTTTGGGCCTGGCTTTAGGAGCAGGTGCCGGTACGGTGTCTTCCCACTTTGCCGTCTTTTTGACGGAGGATTTGGGGATGAGCGCCGCCGTTGCCGGTTTTGGTCTGGCGATGTTTCAAGTTGGGGGCACGGTGGGACGGCCCGTTTGGGGATTTAAGTCCGATCGTTTATTCCTTCACGATCGGCGGAAGACCTTGTTTGTGGTTTCCACGGTTATCGGCTCCCTATATATCATCATGGGACTTTTTGGACCTTTGTTGATGGTGAATTCTTTCACCGTTGTCGTGGCCGCATTCATCGTGGGATACGCGGGTTTTGGTTATTTTGGTGTCTATTCCGTTACTGTTGCGGAGATTGCCGGTTCGGAGAATATTGGGGTGGCGACCGGACTGGCTCTCTTTTTTGGGCGGACAGGGGTTTTCACCATGCCGCCTATTTTTGGCTATATCGCCGATTTGACCGGGAATTACACCATTAGTTGGTCGGTGACCGGTGTCATCATTCTTCTGGTCGCCACCGCATTTTATTTGTGGTCGCCGCATTTCGGTGATCCGCTTTCTTAACCCATTACCGTCAAGTGACAGGAGTACGTTGTCAAACGGTAAGCGATCCAGCCCTGCCGAGGTCGCGAGCATTGATAAAGGAGAGGAATAAACGATCATCAGCGGACGTCGTCAAATCATCCGCTACCAAAGTTGGAGAAATATTGAGGAGGAGGGAAGGGCTGCAAAGGCCCGCGACTAACCGGAAAGTAAAGGTCAGATCGGATCACATCGGCCATAGCAACCAGTCAAAGACCGGATCAAACGTTGTCGAGTCCTGTTTCGCTGGGTGTTGTAAGAAGGGAGTGGCGGGGATGAACGAACAAATCGCGGCCATTGAACGACATATTGATGATCACTTGAGTTTACATATCAAGAAAATCCAGGATCTGATCAAACGTCCCAGTATTTCTTCGGAGAACCTTGGTATTCGCGAAATGGCCAATCATTTGCAGTCGGCTTTTCTTGAACTCGGTTGTCAACACAGTGAGGTCATTGAGACGGCAGGTCATCCTATCGTGTTTGCTGAGTATGATGCCAAAGCAGCTAAAACGCTAATCATTTATATGATGTATGACACGGAGGCCATCTTGCCGGGTGAAGAATGGATCTCACCCCCATTGGAGGCCCAATTACAGCCCCTTGAACCCTTCGGCCGGTGTATTATCGGACGAGGTGCCATCAATACCAAAGGCCCATTGCAAGCGTTTTTGAACGCCATGAGTTCGATGCGAGCCGTGACGCCCGAGTTACCCGTGAATCTTAAGTTCATCGCCGAAGGCGAAGAAGAACTCGGGAGTGCCAACCTCGGAGATTTTATTAAGGAAAATCGCGATGGGTTGGCCGCCGATGCGTTGTTCTTTCCGATCCCCCGGCAACAACCCGATGGGCGTGCCGAAGTGTCTTTAAGTTCCAAACGGGGACTCATTTTTGAGTTGGAGTGTAATGGGAAGGCGTGGGGCCGAGGCCCGAAGGACTTTGAGATTCATAGTGGCCAGGGGGCATTAATTGATAATCCGGCCTGGCGCTTGGTTGAAGCTTTGGGCACCTTGGCCACGAATGATGGGAACAAAGTGTTGGTTGAGGGCTTCTATGAGGATGTCTGTCCGCCCGATGACGAACAGCTGGCCTTAACGCGTGAACTGGCGTCAACGTGGGATGAAACCGCCTATAAGGCGCGCTACGGCGTGGACACATTCATTGATGGCTTGACGGGCGAAGCGGCTTTAAAACGCTTGATGTTTGAGCCGGTTTTGGGTATCCGCGGGTATTACAGCGGGGACGCCCGGGTCGGTGACGTTAGCGTCTCGAAGGCCATCGTGCCGCACCGTGCTGTGTGTAAACTGAACGTGGGCCTGGTGCCGAATCAGGACAAGGCGGATCTTGCCGAAAAGATCCGACGTCACCTGGATAAACAAGGGTATGAGGACATCATTATGCGACTTCGTCCGGGCACGACGTCGGAATCGAGCAGTTGGGGGCGTGCCCGTATCGACGATGATATTGTAAGATCTTTGATTCAGACCTATGAGGCCATGGACATTCCGACTGAAATATGGCCCCGGAGTGCCGGCGGTTGGCCGGGCCATCTCTTTCAAAAGTACCTAGATGTTGCTTATATCATGGGCGGCGCTGGACATGGGGGGCGGGCGCATTCACCAAACGAGTATCTTGTGATCGATGGTAACGAGCACGTGGGTGGATTGGCAGCCCTCGAAAAATCGCTGGTTCAGGTGTTGTATCGCTATGCGCTCCTTTAGATAGCGATCGGTCAACGCCATGTTTTAGATTGAACGCGACCGTCCTAAAGCGATTGGAGGACTTGATCAACCAACGAGGGGAGACACTGATGACGCGCACCTTTTATAACGGACGTATTTTCACTATGGGTTCAAATCATCCGATTGCCAATTATCTCACGGTATCGGGGGATCGGATTAAGGACGTGGGCTGGTCATCCGGACCGTTTGAGAAGGGAATCGATCTTGCGGGTGAAACGGTAATTCCCGGTATTATTGATTCTCATACCCACTTTGTCCGTTATGCCACCCAGCTGCTCGGCGGGATTGATCTCGGACCGGCCGGATCACTTGAGGAAGCATTGAGCATTGTATCGGAAGACCTTTCCGTTGAATCTCACGCGTCTTCGAATCGTTGGATCCGAGGTGGGGGGTGGGATAAGAACGTTTGGCCGAATGATCGATTTCCCACCAGAGGTGACTTGGATTCCGTGATCGGTGACCGGCCTGCTGCTTTTTTCAGCCGAGATTGCCATGCTATTTGGGTTAACACGAGAGCGTTACGAGAAGCGGGCATTGATCGAAAGACCCGAGCGCCTTTGGGGGGCGTAATCCGGCGAGACACGGCGGGGGAGCCAACCGGTGTTTTACTTGATGCGGCCATTGATCTAGTGACACCGGTGATACCGCCGCTGTCAGACGAAGCGATGATATCGGCGGTCCAACGAGGCATTAAGTTTGCTGCTTCCTTTGGCATTACCGGCTTTGTCGCCTGTGAGGGCAACGATGCGTTTCGCGTATTGAGTCAAATGGCCCGAAATCAATCCCTTGATGCCCGCGTTTGGCTCACAATTCCCCATAACACATTAAATGCGGTTGAAGCGCTGGGTTTAACGGGCGGGTGGGGGAATGAGTTTTTGCAAATCCTTGGAATGAAGGTGATGCTTGACGGGTCCTTAGGGTCCCAGACGGCTTACCTCGATGCCCCTTATACTAGTTCGAAGGATGGGTCCTTTTATGGCATAAAACTGGTGTCAGAAGATGAACTTCTCGCACTGGTTCGACGCGCTCAAGAAGCTGATTTGCCGGCGGTGCTCCATGCGATTGGTGATGCTGCGTGTGAACAGGCCATTTCGGTGTTGGAACAAACGGGTGGGGCGAGGCTACGGCATCGGCTTGAGCATGCTCAACTGTTACGAAGGGATCACCCAAAGAGGATGCGTCGGCTTGGGGTGGTGGCGTCGGTCCAACCTGCTCACTTGTGCGATGATATTCCATTAATCCACCGACATTGGCATGATCGTTCGGAGCGTGCCTATCCTTTGGCTAGTTTGTCGGAAGTGGGGGTCCGATTGGCATTTGGTTCGGATCTCCCAGTAGCCCCTCTTAATCCTTTTTTGGGAATCGCCCAGGCTGCGTTTCGGGTAGACGCTGAAGGGCAATCGTGGCATCCGGAACAACGAATATCTGTAGGGGCTGCCCTTGAAGCTTACACGTTGGGCTCAGCATATGGCGTTAATTCCGATCATCATTTAGGGATATTAAAGCCGGGAGCGTATGCTGATTTTGTAACGCTGGACCGTGACCCTACCAAAGCGAGAACGTTTGGGGAATTGGCGGAAACCCAGGTGACAGGAACATGGGTAGCGGGGAAGAGGGTTTACCCGCAGTAGGCTGAATTAAGCGAATCTCCTTAGTATCCGTTAGGGTGTACGGGAAATGAGATTTGCGACATTCTCGGAGTGGGTGACGGCAAAAAGGCCTTACACCCGAGATTAATTGCTGGGTATGAGAAAGTAAAGGGATTCGGTGGTATCCGCGGGCATTTGTTTAATTACGGTAAAAGGGGTGGCATACCAAAACTTGCACTAGAAACATCCGAGAGCCGAAGCGCAGGATTATCTGAGGGAGGAACACCTCAAAGATCACGTCTCGCTTTCTGAGGAACAGGCAGGGATTAGGGACCCAAGAGATCCGTGGAGGATTTTGTCTTTGCGCCAAAGTTACAAAAGGGCGTATGCGTGGCCCTGCTTGGTAGAATTTTGGACTTTCTTATGCCACAGTGTCGGAAAATTAGATTGATGACTTCTATCTGTCGATTCTATTTGCAGATTATCAGAAACCGCACTCTCTCTTATCATTGGTCCTTGCGACGAACAAAGTGTTGACGGCCCGCAGACGATCCGGTAGAGCAGGGCGAAGATGAGAAGATGACCGGAACGATATTGATTGGGATTCACTGTGCACATCACAAAGAGGCTTCAGAAATGGACAGGCTTTAAAGATGAATTTATGGGAGAAGGCAGACGGGAAAGAATCAATGGGCTGGATAACGATGGCAGTAAGTGAGTCCGATGGGGTGTTTCACTTTGAGTACGCTGGCGAATTGGGAGACGATGAGTTTTCCAATACCTGTTGGCACGGGGATGAAGAGCGGCTGTACAGTTTACTGGGCAGTATATTGAGCACAATACACAATCGGGTGTTGGCAGGCTATGACAGCATTGCAAGGGTCCCGTCTTGGAAAACTATGACGATATGTATCTCGATAAGGTGGGAGACGTGGACGTGGTAGATAACTATGAAGCGGAAGTTACCGGGCGCAAGAGCTTTGCAGGACAGACAGGCATCAATCTTACCCTGAAGAGGGATGACAAGTTGACTCATGAAGTTGGTATTTCGCCGGATTTACCCGTCAATCTCTATTCCTATACCTATGTGACCTACAACGACAACCAATTTCGAGTTGAGTTGGTTGGGTATACAGATTAACCCTGGAGGGAATTTGAACCCCATTTTTGGATGCGTCTGCGATAACGGATAGTCGCATGTGTACAGTGGTGGATGGCAACCAAGTGGTAAACGCCGCAATTGCACATTTTTGCACTTCGAGTGTTGCCCCATTATAACCCAAGGGATTGCCAAAAGCGCCAGCTCCCGTCCCCAAGGATATATTCTGAGAGCGGACGCTCTGCGGTTTCCTGAATGGGCACCTTACCTGATCTTCAATTGCTTTTTTGCCAACTCAAATGGAGAAAAACCGGTATTCGAAGCCTGTCTGCAATCACGGTGATGGCCAGAGACAATTGCACACTATGAGCACACCTTAGCTCAGTCAAGCCTGAATCCCATCCATAAAAAACCCCCAATCCCATATGGGACGGGGGTTTATCCTGTGTCGGGCTGCCCGGATTTGAACCGGGGGCCTCTTGAACCCCATTCAAGCGCGCTACCCAAGCTGCGCCACAGCCCGATGTCTATTTAGCATAAGCAACTATACCATATTGGTCCTCCCAGCAACAAGTCGAATAAATATCTGGAGAGGTTGATATAGTACGGGTATCCATTGCAGCGAGCGAGGGCAGTTAAATTGGGCTAAAGAACGATCTATGATTCTCTTGCTCAGGCAGGGATTTGGTACCTCCGTTTCGAAGTAAGTAGAGTAAGCACCCATATCAAGGGTGCTAAACGAATAATGGCAGATCTGGGCATTTTGTGCATGAAGTATCGGATAGGCATTCGTGGGTTACCCAGCCGGGTGATCAACACTTCTCCTATCCTACCCGATCCTTATGATCGTCGTCTTCCGCACTCAGACAGTTTGCACGTTATAAGTTTAGTATCTTTTGATATGGAAAATATCTTAGGAGGATTGATTAAATGTCAGTTTTTGAAATCGAAGGTGTTAAGGCAGCACCCGGGGAACGCGCATTTGGCTATATCGAAACGAGTCGCACTGCTTCTCAGATCCCGATTCATATCCCTTTCAATATTATCAACGGAGCGCATGACGGTCCGACGCTTCTTGTCAGCGCTGCCATTCACGGGGCCGAAATTATCGGAACCCTCGGACTTGGCAAAGTTCTTCGTGATCTAGACGAATCCGAACTTCGCGGTACGTTAATCGCAGCCCCTGTTGGGAATACGTCTGCTTTTGAATTCGGTACCCGCACTACCTATTGGGATGGGCAGAATATGAACCGTGCATGGAACATGGCGGATCCAGAGGGATCCCCAACTGCGCAGCTTCAGCACGCCTATATAACCAAGTTGGTCGGCAATGCCGACGCCCATATTGATATCCACTCTGGCTCGCCCGATTCGTATGTTTGGTACACCATTTACGAAAGTAGTCGCGGCACCCCGGAGACCATCGAGCGCTCCAAACATATGGCGATTGCCTTTGGATTGGAACAGATTTTCCGCACGACCCCGGTCCGATGGCACGGTGACCAGGAAGATGACGATCCCGAGAGCGTCATCCCGACCATCGTTCCCGAAATCGGTGGCGGTGCTGATTTCTTGAAGGACGGCAAGCGTCAGATGGAAGTCTGTGCCGAGGGAATCAAGAATGTCATGCGGCTTATGGGCATGCTCGACGGTGAGATTACCCACGAGTCCGACAAGATTCAAATCGTCGACGCGCATGACGAGGAGATTTGGGCCGGCAAAGATCACGCCGGAATTATGATTAAGGACTGCGAGCGCGGGGACTTCCTCAAAAAGGGCGAGCCCTACGCTTCCGTCTATCACCCCTTTACCGGTGAAAAGATGGCCGAGATTTCTGCGCCTAGCACGGGTATCGTTCTAAATACCGGTGTCGTATGGCCAGTCGTGCCTCAGGGCCGCTGGTTGGGTGTCTTGGGAGACGTGGTTGAAGAAGTGTCCTTGGATACGATCGATCTCAAGTGGTAACAACAAGCACTTAATGAAAGACCGGGAGCGGGGCCTTCACCGAAGGATCCCGCTCCTCCTTTTTTTGGCAGGATTTTCGCTCAGAGCGCTTGGTAGGCGAGTGGAATTCTGACATCGCAAGATAAGCGGTGCCGGTTCACACTGGTCGACGAATTGCCGGAATTTCATTAGGATGAAGATATAAAAACGAGGTTGGGGTGAGTGGGGTGACAAAACGTGATACGATCCTGATCGTTGATGATGAGCCTGGTTTTACGGCGGGGTTAGAGGCAAATCTTCAGCCTGAAGGATTTGAAGTTCTGATTGCCTATGATGGCGAGACGGCTCTCGAATATTTTGAAAACGAACCCATCGACCTCATTCTCTTAGACTTAATGCTTCCGGGGGTGGATGGCTTAGACGTCTGTCGGCGGATACGGCAGCGATCCATGGTGCCCATCATCATGTTGACGGCAAAGGAAGATGATATTGATAAGATATTAGGCCTCGAAGTAGGAGCCGATGATTATTTAACGAAACCCTTTAATTTCCGGGAACTGCTGGCTCGGATTCGGGCCCTGATGCGCCGTGTCCACCACCAAGAAACGGATGGTGAGACGGAGACGCTTTCCTGGGCGATCACGCCAAATTTGTGCCTTAAACGTGACAATCAAACCTTAGTGGATAACGAACGGGACGTCATTCCACTCACAGTCAAAGAATTTCTATTGCTCGAACTTTTCGCAAAGAATCCCGGCCGGGTATTTACCCGCGAACAACTCCTTGATCAGGTTTGGGGCTACGATTATTTTGGAAGCCCCCGGACGGTCGATGTGCACATTCGCCGGCTGCGGAAAAAGCTTGAAAGTTCATCGACCATTGATAGCGGTCTCGATGTTATTAAAACGCGGTGGGGCGCCGGCTATTACTTGGAGACGCCATCATGAGGATTTGGTCTTTGCGTTTTCGTTTGGCGCTCATCTATGGCCTTTTAATTGCTCTGGCTGTCGGGGCGCTGGGCGTCCAGATTTATCGTTGGAGTGCTGACGATCTTTTGTCCGAACGTCGGGTGCGGTTATTGACCGAAGCACGGATGGCAGCGGATGCTGTTGCAAGTCATATCGAGGATTCAGCGATGACCGCTCGCACGCTCGAAGACTATGGTCGCCGCTTTGGAACGCGACTGGTCTTTATCGATCAAGACCAAACCATCACCGCGGACAGCCTTCAATTTTCGAGTGAAGAGAGAAGCCTGGTGGGGCAATCCCTTGCCAGTTCCGAAGCGCAGGCAGCCCTTGAAGGGCGGGAATCAGCAGAGGTATATCGACTCCCTGACGAGGGGTTTGTGCTCTATGCGGCCGCACCGGTTGTTCGAGGGGGAGAACTACGAGGTGCCGTGGTTATTGCCAGTTCCTTGGCTGCGATCATCGAAACACTCAACCAGTTGGTCGGACGTTTGTTGGTCGCCGGTGCCCTGGTTGTGGCCGTTGTTTTGGCCGTAACCTGGGTGGTGGCAATTCGTTTGACCGCACCTCTTTATCAGTTGATTCATGCCTCAGGGAAATTAGGAGAGGGCGTTCTTTCGACTCGAACGCATATTCGCACCCGAGACGAATTTCGCGAGTTGGGTGATACCTTCAACCGGATGGCGGATCAGATCGAATCCCACGATATCAAACAACGGCAGTTTATCGCCGACGCTTCGCACGAACTGCGCTCGCCGGTCAGTAGTGCGTTACTGCTATTAGAAGGGATGCGAAAGAAAGCCGAACTTACCACGGATCCCCTTTTGACCGCATTGGAGGAGCAATTGGCGCGCATGTCCCGGCTAATTAATCAACTGCTCGAATTGGCACAACTCGATGATTGGACGTCGGAACCGGCGGGGGATGAAGCGGATGCCTATATCGATGTGACCCATGTGATTCATCGGATCGAACGCCGTTTTGCTCCTGTCGCCAGTGCGAGGGATCTTACACTCGAGGTTGAGATTTCCGAGCGGATCATCATCCGGGGTGTTGAGGATCATCTCGAGCGGATCCTTCAAAACCTCGTTGAAAATGCCATCAAATATTCGTCAGCGGGGGATTATGTGCAAATTGCGGCAAAAGACCAGGGCGATCAAATCGTACTGTCCGTCCTCGACACTGGGAAAGGCATTGAGGCCGCGCATGTTCCCTATGTCTTTGATCGCTTCTACCGTGCAGATCGTGCTCGCTCACGGGAACACGGTAGTTTTGGCTTGGGCCTTGCCATCGTTAAACGCCGGGTGGATGCTTTAAGAGGGAGTATTTTCATTAGTAGTGAAGTGGGCAAAGGAACGCGATTTGATATCAAACTACCCAAAAATACGATGTAACCAATTCTTCACAATTCCTCCACAGTCTCGTAGCTTTTCTTCCCTACACTTATAACAAGCGTTCGTTCGATAGAGTGAAAGGGGCGGGAAGATGTTAAGAAAGCAATTCGGGATTTACAGTTTGATCGGTGTTTTACTTCTCACTTTGACGGGTATCGGCTGTTCCGCTTTGCTCGACGCCAAGGAGGTTGATCCGGAAGACGGTTTGGAATTGATTCCCGAGCCGCCATCTGAACAAACCGAAATCATTTTATATTTTGCCGACTGGCAGGCGCAACATGTGATGCCGGAACGTCGACAGGTTAATAAAGTTGACCTAGAGGGACTAAGCGAAGCTATCGTTGAGGAGCTGGTTCGGGGTCCTGCGGATCCCCATCTCAATGCGACGCTTCCAAAGGCAACCGAGGTTATTTCCGTCGAGATTGAAGGTGAAACTGTTTACGTGAGCTTAAGCAAGGAGGTAACCGGGGTATATGGTTCGGCAGGGGAGATGATGGCAGTTCGTTCGATTGTATATTCTTTGACGGAACGACCTGACATCGAACAGGTGCAGATCCTTATCGAGGGAAAGCGAGCAGAGAGCCTGAGCGGTCACACGTACTTAGAACAGCCAATGGATCGGAGTCCGATCGTGACGGATCCGGTTTTCGTAGATGAAGAACGCGCCGCCTCGTTGCAGTCCTTGGCAGATGCCAACCCGGAATCCTTGTACCTCGATCCCGTTGAAGTAGCGCGATTTGATGGTCGCATGGCTGGATTTGAGGCTACGGACACGTTCACCCTTCGTTCGATTGACGAGGCTTCCGGTGAGGCGGTTGTGGAAGCTGAGCGGGGCGATGAAATCTATGCGCTTCAATTCGAGCAGCCCGTCCGCAAAGGCGAAGGCGGGATCTGGGTGATTACCGCGGTTACGGAGGAATAGGATGTCGGAAGGGACCAACGGGGGGCTGTCTTTTGGGTGGGGCCGGATGATCCGGCCCCACCTTGTGATTTTACTCATCCAAAATTGCCAAAAGATCCGCTCGCACGGTGGTGGTGGGTCTTAGGTCAAACTCATCCACCAACACATCCAGTACGTTTGAAGATAGAAAGGCAGGGAGAGTTGGGCCGAGGTGAATGTTCTTTACGCCAAGGGCCAACAGTGATAGCAAAATGACAACCGCCTTTTGCTCGTACCACGAGACGATCATGGACAATGGCAGGTCGTTAAGGTCACAATCAAAGGCTTCTGCCAGCGCCTGTGCGACCTTTACCGCAGAGTATGCATCGTTGCATTGGCCCATATCAATGAGGCGAGGCACATCGCCAATGGTACCAAAATCCTGCTTGTTGAAGCGGAATTTGCCGCACGCTAGGGTTAAGATGACGGCATCATTGGGCACTTCTTCGGCAAACTCGGTGAAGTAATTCCGCCCGGGACGAGCACCATCACACCCACCGATGAGGAAGAAATGACGAAGGGCACCCGAATTGACGGCTTCGACAATGGCATCCGCGTTATCGAGCGTGGATTGATGGCCAAAGCCGATGAGAATTCGCTTTTCCGGCTCGTCTTCGGAGAATCCGCCCAACTCGAGTGCTTTTTCAATGACCGCTGAGAAGTCTTTGTGACCGTTTTCTTCCGGAATATGCGGGGTGCCGGGCCATCCGGCCGGACCTGTGGTAAAAAACCGGTCCTGATAAGAGGGGCGGGGTTTTTGCAGACAATTGGTCGTCATGAGAATGGCTCCGGGGATCCCGTCAAATTCTTTTTGTTGATCTTGCCAGGCGCCGCCGAAGTTCCCCACCAGATGGTCATGTTTCTTAAGTTCCGGATAGGCGAGGGCGGGTAGCATTTCGCCATGGGTGTAGACATCTACCCCGGTGCCTTCGGTTTGCTCCAACAGCATCTTCAAATCGCGAAGATCGTGGCCGGAGACAACGATGAAGGGTCCTTTCTTTAGCGTGATTCGCGCTTCCGTCGGTTCGGGATGTCCAAACACTTCGGTATTGGCGGTATCGAGAAGCTCCATCACCCGGATATTCGTTTCCCCGACCTTTAACGCGAGATCGAGAAGTTCGGGCACCTCCAAGTCATCTTCGGCCACCGAGGCAAAGGCCTCGAAAAAGAAATCGCGCACGTTTGGATCCGACTGTCCTAAAAGTTCGGCATGATGCGCATAGGCCGCCATGCCTTTGAGCCCGTAAATAATCAATTCGCGTAATGATCGGACATCTTCTGAAACGTCACCGGCGAGGATTCCGACCTCCCTGGCATCGGCCAGCATCTCAATTTTACTCTTTGGCAGCTCATATTGGGCGGCATCCGGAACGCGGTCCGAGACACTCACCGATCGGGCGAGTTCTTGTTGGATTTGATCGCCTTCTTCTAGGAGCCCAACAAACCGTTCCGAATCGAAGTCAACATTGGTTAAAGTGGCAAATGCGGCTTCCAGCATGAACTGGTATTGATTCTCATCAATGGTATCGCCAGCTGCCAATCTTTGATGTCCAAGGTAACCGATACCTTTTAACTGATGGATCAGCAGATCTTGCAAAGCCGCGACTTCGGGATCCTTACCGCAGACTCCCACTTGTGTGCATCCACTGCCCTGGGCTGCTTGTTCACATTGGTAACAAAACATCGTTGCCATGGTATCTCCTCCTTAAGGATATTAACTACATGTTCGGGTTTGGTGACTTTATGATAAAAAATGCTGCTGTATTCGAGCCGTCTTGTTCGATTTCCATTTCGGTTTCGTGGGGGATCGCAATAATATCACCAGAGTTATATGTTGTTATGTTATCTGGTTCGAGTTTCACCCGGATCCTTCCTGCCACCAAAATGAGATAGACGTTGGCGTCCGTGCGATGCCGTGGCAACGTGTTACCGGCAGGCAAAATGACGTGGTTAATCATTACCTGGTCGTCGCTGACGATTCGCTCGATGGTCTTATCTTCTCGATTGGTTGTGAAAGAATATCGTGTGGCGCTCACAGATTTTGGGCCTCCTTTCGCGCCGCCTCCTGCGGCTTAACGGTTCCGTTGGTTGTGATGGTAAACTCCTGATACGGCACAATGGTCTGGGAATTTAGCATGGCATTTCGGACGGCGGTGATGATACCACCACAACATGGAACTTCCATTCGTAATGCCGTGATGCTTTGAAGGTTATTGTTCGTCATTATTTGGGTAAGCTTTTCTTCATAGAATCGAAGATCATCAAGTTTCGGGCATCCGATGACCAGCGTCTTGCCATCGAGGAATTCACGATGAAAATCACCGAGGGCAAAGGCAACACAGTCCGCTGCGACTAAAAGATGCGCATTGTCAAAATAGGATGCATTCGGATTGACTAACTGCAGTTGGATGGGCCATTGTCCCAGGGCTGAAGGCGCGCCGGGCGTCTCATCGGGTTGTCTAGTTGCTTGAAGCGTCGTTTCCTGAACGAATTCTCGAAGTCCGGGGCAGCTGGGTGTACAATGAGATTCCTCCTGACGGATCTTTTCTTGGACCAGTGCTTCATCAAAGGGCTTTGCCTCTCGTTCAATCAGTTCGATTGCTCCGGTGGGGCATTCGGGCAAGCAATCGCCTAAACCATCACAGTACTCATCGCTTACCAGCTGGGCTTTCCCATTGACTAACTCAATGGCGCCCTCGTGACAAGCATCGATGCAAAGGCCGCAACCGTTACAAAGGCTTTGGTCGATTTCAATGATTTTTCGTTTCACGATCTCACCTCCAATTTCATCTCTTAACGTTTGATCTTAGTGTATCGACAGGTCATCATAAGTTCGGTAACGTATGTTACAGTTACCCGAGAATGCGGAGGAGATCTTAGAATGAAGAAACTGATTGCACAACTTCAAAATTGCTCGTTATTTGACGGATATTCGGTGGTGGAGCTCGAAGAACGGTTGCGGTTATCGCGCCATCGCACCGCAACGTTTTCTCGGGGACAGATCATTGCTGCTGAAGGCGCATTTTGTAATTATCTCAGCATTGTTCTAGCAGGTGCGGTGGAAATCCAAAAGAGTTTGGAGTCCGGGAAAGTGGTAACGCTTCAGCGTCTGACACCGGCTTCGGTATTTGCCGAAGGTGTGGTCTTTGCCAAGAGCAATCAGTATCCGGCAACCATTACGGCCAGTGAGTCCGAAACCTCCGTCTTTTTCATACGAAAAGACGAGATCATTCAGTTATGTCGCACCGATAAACGGTTTTTACAAAACTTCTTGTCTTTGCTTTCCGATCGCATTCTCTTTTTGAATCAAAAAGTGAAGACACTATCATATCAAACCGTTCGAGAAAAAGTGGCCCATCTTTTGTTACAAGAATACCGGCGACAAGCGAGCCCTGACCTCGAACTGGCGATGACGCGACAGGAAACGGCCGAATTGCTTGATATTCCGCGACCTTCGCTTTCGCGCGAGTTGTCAAAGATGCAAAGGGAAGGCTTGCTAACCTTTTCGAAAAATCAAATCCGACTGCTTGATATAGCGGCACTAGAAGACTTTCTCTTTGGGTCCTGATCGGCATTGTAAGGAACGTATTTCTTCTAAGGCCGCTATTACGACCCGGCAGTGCATCGAGGGATCCTAAGGCCGTGCCATGTTGATCGTGCGAACCCTTTCTTTTGGGCGCCATCGTGGCTCTTAGCGAGATTGATCCTGATGGCATTGTCGGATGGCATCGTGTGCCTGGGGATCGTGGATCAAAGTTTTCAGGCTTTCAATCCCGACATTTCCTACCGAGAAGATGAATTCGGTGAAGGCGGCTTGCGGCCACTGAATCTCATTTTGCAAAGCCTCAATTTGTTTCTGGCCGTAACAGTAAATGACCATATAACCCGGCCATAATTCCTGGAAGCGTAATTGCCCGCGGGCAACCGGATCCGAGAAGCCCAAGTAATCCTGGTAAAGTTGGACATTCGTATCAATATCGCGACCGAAGTAGTGAAGCAAAAGTTCCGACTTGACCCGCACCGCGATGTGAAGACGGCGATACGCGACAAAGAGGGGAAAGGCCGCATTGTCGAAAATATTCTGGAACAGGGCCTCTGACCGATGGGCAATGCCCTCGGAAAGGGGACCGCCCGGTGCCATGATATGCGTAAGTTTAAATGAGGTCGGGAGTTGGGCGGCAATGGTTTTGACCCGATGGGCGTGATGACCCGGATAACATTCATGTATGGCCATCATTTGCAGCCAGCCGAGCGTAACGTCACGATAATTGTGTTGGTTTACAAAGACCGCGCCGCGGCGGGTATTGGAAAGTGGATTTGGACCGTTGTAGCCACCCCAGGGGAACGAATCCTTTGCCTGCTCGGATACGGGCCATACTTCACAGGTTTCGTCTTTGGGAAGATGGATATGATCACGAGAAGCCCGACGGGCCGTCGCGACGTAATCTCGCATCAGCGGGAATAATTGATTGGGATGATCGCAGCTTCCAAGTTCTTGATCCAATAACTCAAACGGGCTTCGCTTAGGATCGAGTTCATGTGCCATGGCATGAAGTCTTTCGTGGCAGCGTTCGACTTCGTGATCGGCCCATTGAAGAAGTTCGGAAACATCAATCGCCCAAATCATTGCCAGCCGATCCGCGTAGGGTTGGGGCTGAATAGGATCCTGGACCACGGAAATATTTTCCATTTGCCTCTGTACGTCCTCGACATGCGAGTATACTTGTGCAATCCGTTGGTGTAATGAAGAAGGACCATTTTCATGCTGGGTTTCAATGGTTCTGATCGCACGGAGCAAACCGGTTAAATGTGCATCGACTTGTTTGATGGCGTCCGGCCGGGCCCGACCGGACCGCGCCAGGACCGCTTGGAGAAGGGCGTCCATTTGGCCCAACAAGCGTTCAATGACAGCGAGTCTTTGGGGAAGCGGGCGTTGATCCATCCATAAGAGATCATTCAGGTTTGAAGTGGCGGACCAAATGTAGCGAAACGGGAAAGCCTGATCATCCTCGAGGCGAAAACGAAGAGCACGTTCCAGTTCGCTTAAGTGATGCAAGGTAGCGGAATCAAGAGGGCGGGTTGCGGGAGTACGTCGAAGTTGGCTTCGGAAGGTGGTGAGCCAGCGCTCAAACTGTTGAATCCTTTCAGCGGTCGGGACAAAGGGTTGTTCTTCATGAGGACCCGTCGTGCCGTACTGGGTCCAAAGGTCCACCATCTGCTGATCTAAGACCCGGACCCCATCCGAAATAACATCATTCATGTTCTCGCTCCTTTCCATCATTAGGAGAAGTTCGCCCAGATCGCATCAATTCCTTCCATTCACCATTGGGATGCAGTGAACCCCTGTTTTGGGGGAGGGAATCGATGGTCTTTAACGAATTAAGTCCAATAACGTGTCCATCGGCTTGGCATCACAATAGCGGCCACTGATCGGTAAGGGGATGTCGAATTTGGTGGGAAATCAGTCATCCGGTTGTCCGTCACCCGAAAATCCGCCGGCGGCCTCGCAACCGTCCTTCGACAACAGCAATGCAGATGGTAGCGCGCCCCGAGGCGGGCGCTTTGTGGTCCAACGCCATGATGCCTCACAAAACCATTTTGATTTCCGTCTACAAGTGGGGGATATGATGAAATCTTGGGTCTTGCCGAAAGGACCGTCGGCTGACCCAAAGGACAAGCGCCTTGCTATTGAGGTGGAGGATCATTCGCTTGACTACTCCTACTTTGAAGGGGTTATTCCACAAGGACAATATGGAAGCGGTGTGGTGTTGATCTGGGATGAGGGCTGTTACCAACGACTCGACACCTCCGGAGATAAATTGTCGACGGGTTACATAACATTTTGCCTACAGGGTCAGCGCTTACGAGGCCGCTGGACTTTGGTGAAGTGGCGCGAAAAGGGCGGAGACTGGCTACTGATAAAAGGAGATGACGAATGGGCGAATCGGGAAAGCGATCTTACCGAAATTTATCAGAGCTCGGTGATAACAGGACGAACGGTGGCTGATATCAAACAGGAGGAAGAAAAGGAGGGAGATTCGTTTGTTGGACCAAGTTCAACGTGACTCGATCATTCCAGATGACCGGCTGATGTTGCCGGGCATCAGTCATATATGTCTGGTCGTTTATGATGTCGAGAAGACGGCGCGGCACTGGGCGGATGCATTTGGGGTCGGGCCCTTCACCATTCGCACGGTTGAGACGCCCGAAACCCGGGGAGAAGTTCGGGGTGAGCCCGCAGCGTTCACGCTCAAGTTTGCTTATGCTCAGATGGGCCCGTTCGTTTTGGAACTGGTGGAGACGGTTTCGGATTCGGCAATTTATCAGGAGCATCTTGAGGCCAAGGGAGAAGGGGTCCATCATCTTGGATTTAATATCCCCGGATCGTTGGATTGCGAGCTTGAAAAATGGGATCGTGCCGGTTTTAAACCGTTGATGGTGAATCGGCGAGAGTTATCCCAATATGGGTGGGCATATATGGATACCGAAAGCACCGCGGGCTGTATACTCGAGATCGTGTGCGATCCCGCCCTTGGTTGGTGGCAGACACTGCAAATGACGGGGGATTTCGAAGCGCTAAAGTCAAACGCCAAATAGCCACATCGAGCGGGAAAAGCAAACGGTGTGGGAGGGGATAGGGCCTCCCACACGAGTTTCGAAGATCCTTAATCTAAGTCGGGACGGCTTAGATCGTTAAGGGGCACTTGGATGACGTCAGCAATCTCAATACCTAAGATGCTCGACCCCAATTGCGTAAACTGTTCCGGAGAACCGGTGATAAAGAACTCGTAAAGGGGACTCGCTCCGGTATCTGCCAACAGGTTACGTTCCTCGAGAATTTTGCGGGCTTCTTGCACCGCCGTCTCCGCTGGATTAATGGGGGTCACACCGTCTCCGACTATCTCCTGAAACAGATCCATCACCAGAGGATAGTGCGTACAACCGTAGACTAAGGTGTCGATGCCGCGATCCGCGAAAGCGGAAAGATACTCGGCCGCCGCCTGTCTCAGTTCGTTTGTATCTTTCTTTCCCGCCTCGATCAAAGGCGTAATTCGGGGACAACCCTGGCTGATGACCTCGATCGTCCGGTCATGTGCGTGGATGGCCTTTTCATAAGCCTGGCTCCGAACGGTTGCTTCCGTACCGACGATTCCGATTTTTCCTACTCCGGTAGCAGCAACGGCTGCTGCCGCCCCGGGTTCAATAACACCCAAAATGGGAACCGACACATAGGTCTGTGCCGCCTCTAATCCCAGTGCTGTGGCCGTATTGCAGGCAATAATAATCATCTTTACCTGCTTTTCCGCTAAGAAATGGGCAATTTCAAGTGTGTATTGTCGAATCTCCTCCGCCGATCGTTCGCCATAGGGCAAGCGGCCGGTATCGGCGAAATAAACGAAGGATTCTTGGGGTAGCTGGGTCATGAGCTCGCGGGCTACCGTCAACCCGCCGACTCCAGAATCAAAAAGGCCGATTGGTTTAGTGCTCGGCATTATAAACTCCTTTCCTGTCGCCTACTTTGAAGATTTCGTGAACCAACCTGTCAGGCGATTTACTCCCCCGATAAGACCAACAGGACATCGGACAGCACGTCAATGATTTTGTCAATTTGTTCCCTGGTGATCACCAGTGGCGGTGAGAAACTAATGACGTCACCTAGGGGGCGCAAAATGATGCCGCGCTTTAGGAGTTGACGTGATACCCAAAGCCCGGTGAGGTCTTCTTTTGGAAATGGTCGTTTGCTCTTTTTATCCTGAACCAGTTCTAATCGAGCGATAAGCCCCAAGGCATCCGTGTGACCCACAACGGGGAAACGTTCCAAGGTCGCCAAACGTTCCTTTAAGTATTGGCCCTTTTCACGGGCTTCGGTGACCAACGCTTCAGCGTCGATGATATCGAGGTTGGCCAAAGCGGCAGCGCAGGCAATGGGATGCCCGGAATAGGTAACGCCGTGGCGAAACTCGCGACCATCACCCCAATGTCCCAAAGAGGCCTCAAAAATATGCTTGCGGACCGCAGTGGCACCGAGGGGCAGATAGCCGGAGGTCAGCGCTTTGGCGAAAACCATAATGTCTGGCTTGAGGTCCCAGTGTCGTCCCCCAAAGTATTCGCCGGTTCGACCAAAACCGGTGATGACTTCATCAGCGATGAGTAAGACTCCATATGAACGACAGATACGTTCAATGGTCTGCCAATAACCATCGGGAGGGATGATCACACCGCCGGCACCCATCACGGGTTCCCCGATGAAGGCGGCGACAGTCTCGGGGCCTTCAAAGAGCAACAATTCCTCGAGCTCCAAGGCGCACTCGAATTGACATTCCTCAGGCATCAACCCGTACGGACAGCGGTAGCAATAGGGCGGGTTAATGTGGCGAAACCCGGGCACGAGAGGTTCAAACAAGCGACGGTTAATCGTAACTCCGGTCGCACTTAGCGCGCCATAAGTGACGCCGTGATAGGCTTTTCGCCGAGCAATGATTTTGTATCGTTGTGCTTGCCCTTGTAGGTGGAAATACTGGCGTGCCATTTTGATCGCCGTTTCGACGGATTCGGAACCTCCGGAGGAAAAGAAAACACGTGCCATTTCTTCTTCACGACTGAGCATCACCAATCGCTTAGCGAGTTCGACGGCAATATTGTTTGACATCCCGCCGAAAGAGGGGAACCAGCTGAGTTGCTCCGCTTGTTTTGCGATTGCATTTTGTATTTCGGGGCGTCGAAAACCGACATTTGCCAACCACAGTGCCGCATGACCGTCGATAAACTCTCGGCCCAAATTGTCCGTTACCACAGCGCCATCGCCCGAGACGATGACCAGGGGTTCCTCTTCTGCGAGATCGCCCATTTGGGTAAAAGGAGCCCAGAGATAGTCGCGATAATCTTGTCTTGGATCCACAGATGTTACCTCCTTCAGTTCACAAGTCGTTGTCACCCACCAAAATCTCGCGTTATCTTTGCCATTGAATCAAACAATTCGCCTTTAAATCCGAATATCCTATCTATCGATGTCACCGATCGAAGAAGGCAAGCGTTGTGTCCGTTTGCTTTTTGCGACTTGAGCCCTACGGGAAATCGGTTCAGAGGCAACTAGTGATGATAGAACCCATGTTTCAATCGTTCGATGCGTCTATTTCAGTTTACAAAAGAAGGCGTTCGTGGCGGCCCACTTTCTGACAGTCCCGTTCCTATCGGTATGAAAGGACCACTTCCGCTTGGCTCATGGCAAATTATAGCCGAAACAAGATAACTTCTGACCAAATGCAATAAATATGCAGTGAATGCATAAACCTGACCTTCTGAGCCCGATGGTTGGGTGTGACAAATCCGTACCTTTCAGAATATCAAGCGATTGGCGACTATCCAAAGAAGAGGCTTCATCGATAGAATGTCGAAGCTATCTTCAAAAGAGTTAGGAGGAGGCATCTGCCATGAAGATTCAATATCCAATCACCTTCTTTTACTATCGGGATCTTGAGCAAGTCATCCCATTTTATCAGGACATCTTGGGCCTAGATTTGGTGCGCGATCAGGGTTGGTGCAAGATTTTTTCGGTCAACAATATGGCGTATTTGGGGCTGGTTGACGAAGCCGCCGGTTCTGTTTCCGTTTCAGAGCAAAAATCGGTTCTTCTCACGTTGGTTGTCGACGATGTGGATGCTTGGTATGAACACTTTAAGGATCGCTCGGCATCGGTTCTAGGACCGCCCGAATGGCATGAGGAGATTGGCGTTTATTGTTTCTTTCTAATGGATCCGGCCGGCTATAAAATTGAGATTCAACGATTTAAGGATCCGCTTTGACCCCCGTCCATGATGGATACGATAGGAAATCCCATATAACAGGTCGCGCCTAATTGACCGGCACTCGATGCGACCGCTCAAAATAGCATTGGTTCGAGATCTTAGATTAATCGGGCCATTTGAAAGGATGTGTTGGGTTACATGGCTGGGTCAAATCGATTTGAGCAAAATCCATCACTTGGAACCACATGGACTGGCACTATCAAAGGACATGGGCTCGAAAGGCCGGTTGCCATTTACCGGGATGTTTACGGTATTCCCCATATCCAAGCGGAGACTTTCTCCGATGCCTTTTTTGCTCAAGGCTTTGTCCATGCCCAAGATCGGTTTTGGCAAATGGACTTCGACCGGATGCGGGCTCAAGGGCGTGCCGCGGAAATGGTTGGCAAAGAGGCGCTGGTTGAGGATGGCTTGATGCGCCGTTTCAGAATTTCCGCGAGTGCCGAACGTGATTTTAAAGGATTAAAGCCCCAGACCCAGTTGATGGTTGAACGCTATGCTGACGGTGTTAACACCTATCTTAAAAACGAAACGTGTCTGCCACTTGAATATCGCCTGATGGGACGAGACCCTCGAAGCTGGCGGCCAGAACATTGCCTCGAGGTCTTTAAAGTTCGGCATGTCCTGATGGGGACGTGGGAACAAAAATGGCTTCGCGCATCTCTGTCGCTCGCATTAGGGCTGGAGCGCGCATCAATATTGTTTCCCAGATATCCCTTCGGTCATCCGTTAATACTGCCCCCAGCAGCAAGGCATTGCCACGAAAAAACTGCGAGACCTCTAAATAAGCTGAGTTCGATCTTATCCGATATGACGTGGTTGTGTGATGAATCGGCAGGCAGCAATAGTTGGGCGGTTAGTGGTGCAAGGACCGCCTCGGGGAAACCCATTTTGGCCGGTGATCCCCATCGTGCACTCGATGTTCCCAACGTGTATTATCAAAACCACCTCGCCTGTGCCGATTTCGACGTTATCGGTCTTTCGTTTCCCGGTGTGCCGGCTTTCCCTCATTTTGGGCATAATCCGTCAACGGCATGGTGCATCACTCATGCAATGGCGGATTACCAAGACCTCTTTATTGAGCGATTCCGGGTGAAAGACGGATCGCTTCAGTTTCGATCCTACCAGGGTTGGAAAACAGCTAGGGTGACGAAAGAAGTGTTATACGGGCCGGAGGGCGAAGCGGAGCATATTGACGTGGTGGAAACCGACCATGGCCCCATCGTTTTTGGGGATCCGTGGCAAGGATATGGTCTGGCCTTTTCATATACCGGGATAAAGGGGGAGAACAAAACCTTTGATTGTTTGGTTCCAATGATGTTGGCGACGAATGCTCAAGAACTACGTCAATCGGTCCGTGACTGGGTGGACCCTTGCAATAATTTTGTCTTTGCCGATATCGAAGGGGCTATTGGTTATCAATTCCGAGGGTTGCTTCCACTACGTTCCTCAGCGAACGCTTATTTTCCGGTTCCCGGGGATGATCCACAATATCGTTGGCGTGGGACGGTGCCTTTTGAGGAATTGCCTGCGTCTTCCAATCCGGATGAAGAGTTTATCATTACGGCAAATAACCGGATTGTCGGCCCGGAGTATCCGCACTATATCAGTCTAGAATATGCCCCAGGGTTTCGTGCCGAGCGGATTCAAAAAGCCTTAGTTGATGCCGAAAACGCAGAAATTAACGATATGCTCGCCATCCATTCCGATTGCGTCACCGAAGCGGCAAATCCTCTGATGGAAAAACTGGGGCATCTGAAGGCGCAGACGGAGACCGAAAAAGAGATCATCAAACGCTTAGTCCGCTGGGATAGGACCATGGATGCCGGCCGATCGGAGCCGACCATGTACAGTTACTTGCGGGATGCGGTGGTGGAGGCAGCCGTCGGTTGGGCCATTGATGATCGCTTACCCAGCGCCGAGCGCTCACGCTTTTTACTGCGGGCCCGTTCCACCGTGTTGCGACATCTT
>SLMV01000118.1 GCA_007133365.1 Clostridia bacterium | reverse complement strand
GTCAAAACACACCAACAAAGGCATCCGTATTCTCCGATCGTCCGTTCGGGTTCTCGCCGACAAGGGGATGGAAGGAACGAAGATTGAAGAGGTCGCCCGCCGGGCCGGAGTGGGAAAAGGCACCGTCTATCAATACTTTGATAGTAAAAAGGCCCTGTTCGAAGCGGCCGTGGCCTATGCCACTGGAATGTACGGGCGCACCATCATCGCTGCCCTCGACGACGGAGTGGATCTCGCCGACTCGCTGTGCCGAGCCATGCGGGCCGCCATGCAATTCGCCGATCGTTATCGACCGGCGGCCCAGGTACTGTTGAATAATCCGGTGGGACAACCCATGGAATCGTTTCGAAAACAAAGTTTGAAGTTACGAAGGGATTTAACCGAATCCCTCCGGGCCACCCTGACGCGCCATCAAAAAGACGCCACGTGCTGGAACCACGAGGCGGCCATCTGTGTCATCCTGGGCACGCTCACCCATCTGACCCTCACCCGACTGTTGGAGGAGCAAGATGAAAAACTGGCCCCCATTGACGATGTGACCACGGCAACACTCCCGGTGCTATTAAACGGTCTCAGCGGTCCCGCAACATGAGGGCCTTTCGCATTTACCGCCGTGCTGCCCGCCCTGGGGATACCCGTGCTTTTAGACGTTGAGAATAGGGGCTTATAAACGGTATGTTGTCACGGGAACCGGTTCTCGCCGGTTCCCGTCCCTTCAACTCCGTACCCGATGACCGCGACGCTTACCAGCTCCGTCACCGGGAACAAGGGCGTCTCCAGGGCTTAAAAAGGCGATCGATTTAGATATCGGGGTTGGCGGATTTTAAGTGCGCATAAACGTAAGTTCCCACGATCATGCCCAAGACGGTGAATCCCCCCAACCATTTCCCCTCACCAATTTGGGCCAGTACCGTGCCCGGACAGGCGCCGGCCAAGCCCCACCCCAAACCAAAGATGAGGGCCCCGAGTAAACTCCAGCGTTTTAGGTCTTTTCGCTTCACCGTAATCGGTTGTCCCCCGGCGGTTTTAGCACCGCGAAGGCGCAAAACGAACATTCCGAGGGCGCCGATGACGATGGCCGTCCCAATCACGCCGACCAAGGTCAAATCAACGCCGGTGAACATAAAATAAATGAGATTGAAATCGGAGGCGCCGACACGACTCAAGGCGAAGCCAAAGATCAGGCCAAATCCCAAAAACCCCAGTTTCTTACTCATCCGCTCCCCCCTCCCAACACCAACAGGCGGAGCACATTGGCCGAGATGATGCCGCCCACCAAGAAAAATAGCGTCACCAGCACACTGGACAGGTGCCCGTTGGCCATGCCGTGAATACTATGGCCTGACGTGCAGCCGCCCGCAATCCGCGCTCCCAATCCTAAAAGCACACCGCCGGCGAAGAAGTAGATCGCCAAAACGGGCCCCGACCACGTCACCGTTTCGGTCAAGACGCCCATTTCACCCGTCCACAATGGGGCGCCCGTCAAACGCGCCGAAAGAAAACTGCCGAGAATAATGCCCCCAATGAAATACACGCGCCAGCCCCAGGCTTCTTTAAACCGCTCTTGAAGCCACGTAAGGCGGCGGCTCGGAAGCAAAATCCTGGCCAGGTTGCCATAGCCGGTCGACACCCCCAGTGCGGTGTTAAAGGCATAATATAACAGGGGAACCAGAAGTCCAATCACCACCCCGCCGGCCCAAAACGGCCAACGTTCAACAAAAACGACCTCAATAAAGGTCACGATATATCGCCTCTCTCTCTTTTTAGAAAGCCTCGTTTGTATCCGGCGCCTTGTTGGTGTCCGCTATGCGGTTGACCCACTCCAGCTGCCCGTCCCTGAGTTCCTCTCACCACGCCCATCAAGACGCCACCATGCCTGCTCACAACGGCGCTCGAATTCCCCTCAATGTTGCCAAACCATCAAGATGACCGCAGCGGCGGCGGCGCCACAAAAAACCGTCAGGATGAGGCCCGCTCTCATAAAGGCACTGATCGAAAAAGGCGCCCAACTTCGCACGATCAGCACCGCCTGATGGGTGGGGAACAAAAACGCCATGTTGCTCCCTGCGGCAACCGCCATCAACGCGGCGGACACCGTCAAGTCACTGGCTTCGGCGATTCCGGCCGCCAGCGGTGCCATGAAAACGGCCGCAGCCGCATTGTTCACCCCGCTGGCCAATAACGTGGACGTCAAAATCAAGCCCAAGACCAATCCCGTGGGTGACCACCCGGCCACCATCGGCAACAGCAATTGGGCCAACTGGTCCAATCCCCCGGTTTCCGAAAGGACCTCCCCCATTCCCAACATGGCCCCCAAGAACAGGACGACCTTCCAGTCCACCTGTTTTAGGGCTTTGCCCGTCTCGAGGACACCGCTGGCAAAAAGAATGAGGACGGCGCCGCCAAACCCCAGGGCCGGATGGACGTCCGCGATCGCCACCGCGAGGATGGCTGCGCCCAACACCCCGAGCGTCAGCTGACGCGCTCGACTGGCAAACGGGGCCAAATGCAACTCCTCTTCCGGCGGCAAATCTTCGTCATCGACTTCGCCACTGCGAGATTCTCCGCTGCCGGGATTGATCCCGCACGCCCAGCAGACCCACCAGATGACAGAGGCGGTGATGAGCATCGCACTCCCGTGAAACAAAAAGTCAAACATGCGAAATGAAGTTCCGGTGCGTTGTAGCATCACCGACGCCACAATGATATTGGCGGAACTCCCAATCAACGTCAGCGTTCCCCCCAAAATCGACCCCATCGCCAGCGGCAGCCCAAACGTCCCCGGAGCCGCACCGAAACGTTTGGCCATTCGGACACCGGTCGGGATCAGTAAACCCACTGCCCCCACATTATTCATAAGTGCCGATAACAAGGCGCCGACGCCGGCAAAGGTCAACACCTGGGCTTTTAGGGTTTTGACCCGTCGCCCTACATCCTGACCTAACCCCAGCAACAAGCCCGAGTTGATCACCCCTTGCGTCATCAAGAACACCGCGACGATGGTGACCAAAGCCGGATGTCCATATCCCGCGAAGACGACCGCAAGCGGCGCCACCCCGGCGAAACCCAGAACCATGAGCCCGGCGACGGCGGCGAGATGAATCGGGACTCGCCCGGAACCGACCAGGACTAAAACAATGACTAAAACTGCCCAGGCAAAGGTTGCAGCCAATGCGCCCGCTCCTTTCCAACCGTCCTTTTGTTACAATTTATCATCTATCAGCTGGTAAAGACCACTCTTTGATCCCCTGTCATCCCTTAATTGTCCATCACCCATGGACCAACGGCACCCAAAGATCGTATTCAACCGAACACGCCGTTCAAAGGCAAAACCACCGCCGCTCCTCGTATCGTACCCGGCGCTTTCAGGGCTCCGATTGCGTCCACCAAAGCCGCGCCCGTACCCCGCCGACGGGACGACATAAACAATTGACATGACAGGTGTAAAGTAGGAAAATGAAGACTGCTTGATGAAACAAAGGAGTTGACATCCATTGAATCCAATGATCCTCGACGAAATCGTAAAACGTGCCCTTTGTGAAGACATTCGTTCCGGTGACCTCTCCACCCAGGGGGCCGTTTCACCGCTTTCCTCGGCGCAAGCGACGCTCTGGAGCAAATCCGAAGGCGTTATCGCCGGGTTGGGCGTCGTACGCCAGTGTTTTTGGGAACTCGATCCCAACGTCACCTTCACCCCATCCGTTCACGATGGAAAACGCGTTCGAAAAAATACGTTGATTGCGGAAATTGCCGGCAACGCCCACGCCTTGTTATCGGCCGAGCGCGTCGCGCTGAATTTCCTGCAACGCCTCTCCGGTATTGCCACCGAAACGCGAAAACTGGTGGATGCCATTTCGCCCCATTCGGCCCAAATTATTGACACACGAAAGACCACGCCCGGCCTTCGGATGCTGGAGAAATATGCCGTTCGCATGGGAGGCGGCCAAAACCACCGGTTCGCCCTCGATGATGCCGTATTGCTAAAGGAAAACCACATCGCCGCCGCGGGTGGTATCATTCCGGCCATCAAAAAGACCCGGAACCGGGTGGGCCATACCACTTTTATCCAGGTCGAGGTCTCCCACCTTACCGGTTTAGAAGACGCTTTAGAAGCCGGTGTCGATGCCATCCTGCTGGATAATATGACCTTAGATGAACTGCGCGAGGCCGTACAGCAGGTCAATGGCCGCGTCATCTTGGAAGCATCGGGCAACATCACGCTCGTCAATGCCGCCGACATTGCCGCGACCGGCGTCGACCTTCTGTCGGTGGGGTATGTAACGCACTCACCAAAAGCCTTAGACGTCAGCCTTATATTGGAAAGGATTCTCTAATAATGGGTCAACACGATCACAACGAATTGGCAACCAAGATCCAAAAGGCAAAAGAGCAACTCGGATCACAGGTCTATATCCTGGGCCATCACTATCAACCCAAAGAGATCTTGACTCACGTTGATGCCGTCGGCGATTCCCTGGACCTCGCCCAACGCGCCCAGGCGGAAAAGAATGCCCCTTACATCGTTTTCTGCGGGGTGCGCTTTATGGCCGAAACCGCCGATATCCTCACCAGTGATGATCAGGTGGTGCTTTTGCCCAATTCCAACGCCGGCTGTCCCCTCGCCGATATGGCGACGGGCGACGCCCTAAACGATGCCTGGAAACGGCTCACGGCGGCCCTCGGTCATGACATAACGCCCATCGCTTACGTCAATTCATCGGCCGAAGTGAAGGCCTTTTGCGGGGAGCACGGCGGCCTGACTTGCACCTCTTCGTCCGCGCCGACGGTATTTCAACATGCCTTTGAATCGTCCGAACACATCCTTTTCCTTCCCGATCAAAACCTGGGCTACAATGTCGCCCGACAGATCGGCATCCCACCGGAGGCGATCCAGCGTCAGGACACCATCGGTGAGCACGTTTCGTCTGCAGCGCCCCGAGTCATCGTGTGGAACGGCCACTGTTATGTTCATACCGTCTTCACCACCGAGCACATCAAACAGACACGAGAAGAACATCCCGAAGTCAAAATCATCGTGCATCCCGAATGCCCGCCAGAGGTGGTGGAACGCGCCGATGACGTGGGCTCCACCGCCCATATTCGAACACAGGTATTGGCCGCACCCACCGGAAGCGTTTGGGCCATTGGCACGGAAATCAATCTGGTCGACGCTTTGAGACGACAATGCCCGGATCAAACGATCCTTTCCTTAAACGGCACCGGAAGTGCCTGCGAGGATATGCACCGGATTACCCCTTCCGATCTCCATTCCACCCTGGCAGGTCTCACACAAGGCCAGGTGATGAATCAAGTGCAAGTGCCCCCGGACATCCGGCCCACTGCCCGCAAGGCCCTAGAGCGCATGCTTCTGCTCAGCTGAGGAGGAAGCGACGTGAAACGCCGCGAGGTCATCTTAAAAACTCTGGGGCGACATGACGAACCTTTGACGGGCGGTCAATTGGCCCGATGGTTTGAGGTGAGTCGGCAAGCGATTGTCGGTGATATTGCGTTGCTCCGGGCCAGTGGCCACGAAATTGTGGCCACACCGCAGGGTTATCAACTTCAAAAACCCACCGAATCCCCTCCCCATACAGCGATTGTCGCCGTGGTCCATGCTCCCGAGCAGACGGCCCTGGAATTGAATACCTTGGTGGAAGGTGGCGTCCGGGTGCTCAATGTCATCGTGGAGCATCCTTTGTATGGTGATCTCGTCGGTTCCTTGATGCTCGCCAGCCAAGAAGACGTCACGGCATTTCTAAAACGCGTACAAGCCGAAGGCGCACCCTTGTTATCCGAACTGACCGATGGCGTTCATCTTCATACGGTGGAATTCGATCACCTCAAACAATTTAAAAAGGTCGAGACCCAATTGAAGGCCATGGGTTTTCTGTATCCGCGAAACAATGGGGATGAGACCTTCCACCGCTGAGACCTCAGCAATCGGCCGGACTCCCTTCTCACGGTGCGATAAGTATCGTATACTGTTAGGTAATGATTCGCCTGTGCTGGGCCCGTTGGAAAGAATCCACACCAAAGCCCCTAGAATTGCGGTGAACAAATCCAAATATGAGTGCAACCTCCACCTGCAAACATTCCCATGATACTTTTATCGATAACGACGATCCCACCACCTTAAAACGGCTAAGTCAACACCGGATCGCAACTGAAGCGGACATCCAATCGGCAGTTGCGGCCGCCCGCAAGGCGGGGCATGAATGGAAACGCTATTCGCTTAGCGCACGCCGACGGCTGCTTCGTGAGATTCGTCTTCGTCTGATGGACCGACTGCCTGAAATGGTCGATACGATCTGTCGTGATACCGGGAAGGTTCAAGTTGAGGCCTTGATGGCGGATATCTACCCCGTTTTCGATCTCCTTAGCTATTATGAGAAGAATCTCGCGCGCTTTCTGTCCCCCGTGCGACGATCCCGCCGATGGCTTCCGCCTCAGACCGGCTGGGTAGAGTATGCCCCCCGGGGAGTTGTTGCCGTGATCGCCCCCTGGAACTATCCGTTCCAACTGGCGATGGTGCCCATCATCACAGCGCTTGCGGCGGGAAACACCGTCATCTTAAAGCCATCCGAAATCACACCCTTGGTGGGCGAACGCATCGAGGCGCTGTTCCAGGATTTATCTGAGGTGCCCAACCCGCTCGTTCAAGTCATCCACGGCGGGGGCGCAGTCGGGGAAGCGCTCATCAAAAATGAACCCGAACTTGTTTTCTTCACCGGGAGCGTCGCCACGGGCAAAAAGGTGATGGGGACCGCATCCGCCTCACTGATTCCGGTCATTCTCGAGTTGGGGGGAAAGGATCCCTTCATCGTCCTCGAGGATGCCCATGTTGCGCGGGCCGCAGCCGGCGCCGTCTACGCTGCTTTTGCGAATACCGGGCAGTTATGCATCAGCGCCGAACGGGTTTATGTGCACGAAGCGGTGGCCGCCCCGTTTTTAGAATACGTTAAGGCCGAGATCCAAAGGATTCGAGTCGACACGGGACGCTCAGGGGATATCGGTCCGCTGACGGATCCCGAACAAAAGAGACACGTCCAACGTCAGATCCAGGAAGCATTGGATGCGGGAGCAGAGCAACTGGACACGCCACCGGCGGTGGCCGCCGAAGAAGGCGGCGATCCCCCCAACCGTTTGAACCCGAAGGTCTTGACCCGTGTCGATCACCACATGGCAATCATGAAAGATGAAACGTTTGGCCCCGTCATGCCGGTGATGACCTTCTCCCATGACGAGGAAGCCATTGAAATGGCGAACGATAGTTCCTTTGGCCTAAATGCCAGCATCTGGAGCCGCGATTTGCGCCGTGCCCAACAGATGGCGTCCGAATTGGTCGTGGGAAGTTGTAGCATCAACGATGTGATCAAAAATGTCGGCAACCCCAAACTCCCCT
>SLMV01000088.1 GCA_007133365.1 Clostridia bacterium | reverse complement strand
TCACAAAACTCCGCATACTGACTATGGGCATCCGCCTCGCCCTGCTCTAGAAGCTTCAAACTGAAGGTGAGCCCAAAGATCCGCGCCAGCCAATAATACTTCAAGACGTCCCAGCGACTGGGCTCGACATCTTGCCCGGTATATTCCTTCCAGAACAAATAATGCTCCAATTCTTCCTCGGCAATCTCGCGCAATACATCGCGATTTTCCGGGTCTTTCTCTTGTTCCGCAAGGCGCGAATACACGTGATATTCGGTGATCTCGTTTCGTTGAAAATTTAGGATCCGCCGGCGTTGCCGGTAATCCAGCGTCGGTTTCGCTCCCAACTCCAAAACCTCCTCCCGCACCTCTTTACCGCAATTCCTTCCCCATTTCTACTGTTTTCCCCACACCTCCCCGGCTCTCCTCGTTTTTCGATTCCTTTTCCGAAAAGGAAATTGCATCCAGCCCCCAAAAGCAGTATCATATTAATAGATGCTAATATTAAAGAATGCAACCAACGCAAAACTCCGGGGAGGGATATCGTGGCAAAAATAACATGCAGTCGATGTCAGGTTGAGGCGGGCGAGGACCTAAAGGGCTGGACCCATTGTCCCAGCTGCGGCGAACGGTACTGTCCGAGCTGCACCGAGCAAATTCAAAAACAGCAAGCGCCGGATGACGTTCGCTACATCGAATTGACCCCCCGCTGCCCCCAGTGCAGCACCGAAATGGCCTGGACAACTTGACGAGCAATAACCAAGTCATAAACGCGGCGTGAAGGGGCCTACAGCAAAACCCCTTGCTGACTCTGCCAGAGGACAAGCATCATATTCTAGCAGGGAAGGCCCTTCAGCCAAGCCATGAACCATATCAGTTCATGGCTTTTCTGTATTCTTAGCAGATGGAACCTCGACATCGCTTTCCGACAGGCTGGACCAAAATAGCACTTCGTCGTCCGCCATAAAGAAGGGCACCCTCTTCGGCAAAGGCATCCGCAAGGATTCTTCATTTGATGGCGACCCGTCGCCGGCTCCTTTGCCAACGGCCGAAACCATGATGCCACATCAGCCCTGAAGATGAACGGAATCTCAAACAAACACCGCAAATCGCGTCCCGACAGATCCGAGGCGCCCTCAGCTCCCCGATTTCCCAAGCAGACCATCAAAGTCGAACGCACAAACCGCTCCCGATCAAAACCGAATCGGTCCAGCGAGATGCTGTAAAGGACACCGCCGAAGATAACCCCAGTTCGGTCCCCCAGGATCGCCGACACTTCCCGGGCCTCGCCGACCTCGGGTCCTCCATTGATGAGCGCCCCGTCAAGGCATCCGCTGATTACAGGATCGCTCTGCCTCCCTGTGTCCCGACGAACCCCCGTTTCGCATCGGCTTATCATCGCGCACCCGCCTCACCTTGGCATAAGAAAGGCATGCCCACGGAAATGATGAAACAACCTCATGGGTGAAACGTGATACGGAATCGACTCTCATCAGCATGGTCAAAACGACGTGCCGCTGCTTTAACTTTAAGACAAGCGAATTCCACTTGGGGAAAAAGAACGTGCGACCAAGGCAACCGATCATCGGAAGATATGATAATCTAAAGATATACGGTATTGAGCTTTCGTTCATGATGCCATTTTTGAAATGCGCGGACGTCCTTTTTCATACATAAGATGGACAGGAAGTCGGGATGGCTCCGTCATCACCACGCTCATCTTAAGTCCCGAACCATCTAACGACGCGCAACCGTTCATCACCGATCCGGAATGTCGGTCAGCGATTCTCTATGTCTTTTACGACCTCTAATGAAACCAACTGGACAAATCGAAGTCACAATCTCCCATCTTAATCAGAAACTCAAAAGAAAGATCGGAGGCGCAAAATGTCAAATCGACGAGACCTTACCCTCGTTCAGATGAACGACAGTCACGGCTACATCGCCCCCCACCCGGAACTCTTCTGGCACGGCCGTCACCCCACCTTCCGGAAGGTCGGTGGCTTCGCCCGGGTGGCCGGGGCCCTGGAAGCAATCCGGCGCGAGCGCTCCGGAAAGGTATTGGCTTTTGATTGCGGGGATACCGTTCACGGCACCTACCCGGCGGTTAGCACCGAAGGCCAAGCCCTGATTCCCCTCCTCAACCAAATCGGTTTCGACGCCATGACCGCCCACTGGGAGTTCGCTTACGGGCCAAAACGGTTCCAGACGATCGCGCGCCAGCTGAATTATCCCGTGCTGGCAATCAACTGTTATGATGACGCGACCGGAGAACGGGTTTTTGATCCCTATATCATCCGAGAGGCGAACGGCATTCGCGTGGGCATCATCGGCATTGCCGCCACCATCGTGGACAAGGTGATGCCGCCCCACTTCAGTGAAGGCCTCCATTTCACCCTCGGCAATCGGGAACTCCCGGGTTTTGTGACCGAGTTACGGGAGAAAGAGAAGGTCGACCTGGTGATCGTCCTCTCCCATCTCGGTTTTCCCCAGGAAGTGAAACTCGCCCGCGAGGTTTCAGGCATCGACGTATTGCTGAGTGGACACACCCACAACCGCCTCTTTCGCCCCATCAGGATCAATAACACCATCATAATCCAATCGGGGTGTCACGCTTCTTTTCTCGGTCGTCTGGACGTATCGGTAGAATCGGGGAGGGTCGCGGATTACCGCCATCATCTCATAGTCCTTGGTGATTCGGTGCAACCAAACGAGGACGTGGCCGAAAGCGTCAAGGAAACGTTGGCGCCCGAACGCGAGAGGTTGGGAGAAGTGGTCGGGTATACGGAAACCGACCTCCACCGATACACCGCACTTGAGGCCACCATGGATAATCTGCTTCTAGATGCCCTGGTAAAGACGACTGGCGCCACCATCGCCTTTTCCAACGGATGGCGCTATGGCGCGCCGATCCCGGCCGGTCCCATCACACAAAACGATCTGTACAATATCATCCCGGTCAACCCGCCCGTGTCCACCTGTCAACTCACCGGCGATGAACTGTGGCACATGATGGAGGAAAACCTCGAGCGCACCTTCTCCGCCGATCCCTACCAGCAGATGGGCGGCTTCGTCAAACGTTGCGCCGGTCTCAACCTCTATTTTAAGTTGGAAAACCCCGCGGGCCAGCGGATCCAGGAATTGTTCGTGGGCGGCAAACGGGTGCGGCCCGACGCGGTGTACAACGCCGCTTTCGTCACCCGCCAGGGAGTCCCCGCGAAATATGGCTCGGACCGGCGCGAACACCCCATGCGCGCCATCGATGCCTTGACCGACTACCTGGGGAACACCGGGGGTAAACCGGTATCGGCGGCGCTAAGAAATACGGTGGTGGCGGTGTGAAGGAATCCATTTGTCCGATGGCATCGTCTAAAGCCACAGAACGATCCGGGACCGCTAAACGGATGGATTAGGCCGATGATTGCCCAGATGCCCGTGGCCGGATGGCAGCCCCCGGCATTGCCATTTCTCCCGTTTGGAGAAGGCGTTATCCCGGATGGGTCCGATTTTGACGACGAAACACCGGCGCGAGGCGTCAGTCTTGGGCCATCGATGCATCGGGCGCCTCTTCGTCGGGAAAATCACCTAACAGGGGGATCTTCTGCCGTTTAAATTCCTTGACTAAAAAGGTCAGGGCCACCGTCAGCGAAAAGGCATCTGCCACCGGCCGTGCGGCCCACACCCCGGTCAACCCCCAAAAAGAAGACAGCAACACCATTAAGGGGATGTAAACCAAGAACTCCCGGAGCACGGATAGCACCAGGGAGGGAAGCCCTTTGCCGATCCCCTGGAAAAAGGTCAACGAAACCATCTGGATGGCGATCACCGGATACATCAGCACCATGATGCGAAGGGCCCGCTCCCCGACCGCCAACAACTCCGGTTCCGAACTGAAGATTCGAAGAAACACCTCCGGAAAGGCAAAGAACGCCCCGCCCACCAGCACGAAGAACCCGGTCCCCGCTCGGGCGGCCTTGAACATCGCCTCCCGGACACGCGGTCGTTTCCCCGCCCCGAAATTATAGCCGATGATCGGCAACAACCCCTGAATGATCCCCACCACCGGCATAAACGCGAACATCTGCAACCGGATGATGAGCCCCATCACCGCAATCGGCACATACCCAAAGGCGCCCAAAATGTTGTTAGCAACAATCAAGGAGACGTTGGTGGCCACCTGCATCAGCATCATGGGAAACCCGATGCGATAGATTTCCACAATACTCCCAAAGTCCGGCACCAAGTGATCGATGCGAAAATGCAGTTCGCTTCGGCCGGTCAGAAAATACCATAGTAACAGCGCCACGCCGATGCCCTTGGCCAAGAGGGTCGCCACCGCCGCCCCCTGAACCCCCAAGGCCGGGAAAAAGCCCCAGCCGAAAATGAAGAGGGGATCTAAGGCAATGTTGATCAACGCCGAGAGGATCAAGACTTTCATGGAAAAGATGGGATTGCCCTCGGCTCGGACCACGTTATTCAACATCATGATGCCGAAAAAGAGCACGGCACCTACCGTAATGAGAAACATATAATCCGAGGTCGGCTCCATAATCTCAGGGGTGGCACCGAATAGAATGAGGACCGGTTCCAGCGCAAACACGCCCACGAAGACCGCAACCACACTAAACCCCAGCGCCAGGGGGACCAGTTGACCCGCCCCTTGGGCCGCCCGGTTCGGATCCCCGGCCCCGAGTGAACGCGAAATGAGAGAAGCCGCCCCCACGCCGGTGCCGATCCCCACGGCACCGATGATCATCTGAAGAGGAAAGGCTACCGACAACGCCGCCAGCGCCTCACTGCCCAACCGGCCGATGAAGATGCTGTCCACAATGTTATAAGAGGCCGTGACGAACATCGCGAGCATGGCGGGAAGCGAAAACTCCAGCAAGAGTTTTCCAATCGATTCCGTCCCCATGCGCGTCGAGCGATCCCGCGGCAATGCCATTCCCCCGCCTCCTTTGTGCTTTCTTATCCGGTTCTCATCACCCGGGCCCCCTACGAGGGCGCTTCCATATGACGAAACCCTTCGCCCAGCACTTCGTAGGCATTTCCGACCACCAAAAACGCATCCGGGTCCACCTCATAAATGATGTGCTTGAGCCGAGAAATCTCGTTTCGGTTCACCACGCACATCAAAATCCCTTTCGGCGCTCCCGAATAACCGCCCCGACCCTCAAGCAACGTGGCACCACGGCGAAGTTCCACCAAAATCTTTTCGTTGATGGCAGCGGCATGCTCGGTGATGATAAACGCATTCTTCGCGGCACTCAATCCCTCCTGCACCACGTCGATCACCCAGCTGCCCACCGCGAGTGAGATCGCCGCATAGAGCCCAAGTTCCGCGCCGAAGGTCAAACCGGCCACCGCCAGGATCACGAGATCGCTTCCTAAAAGTCCCTCCCCGGTGGTGATACCGAGAAACCGATGCAAAAGTTTCGCCGCCGTGGCGGTCCCCCCGGTCGAACCCTGATAGCGAAACACCGTGCCCAACCCGACCCCGAGGACCAGACCACCGTAGACTGAGGCCAACAGCAAATCGTCCGTCGCCGCCGGCAAAAAAGCAAAAACTTCGATCATAAACGGAAAGACGAGTGCTCCCACCAAGCTGTGAAAGAAGAACCGCTTGCCCAAATAGCGATAGGCCAAAACAAAAAGCGGGATGTTCAACGCAAGGATGGTGAGTCCCACCGGAATGTTAAAGGTATGAAACAGGATAATGCCCAGTCCACTCACACCACCGGCCGCCAGTCGATTGGGGATCAAAAACATGTTCATTCCGATGGCCGCCACCGTGGACCCGACAATAATCCCGATCACTTCCGTAAAGTATCGTCGCCAATTCATCGGGCTCCTCCCCTCCTTTAAACTATCAACTGCCAGCATATCCCCTTGGCTTTGACAGGGCAACACCCGATGCGGCCTTTGACGTTTGAAAGGGGTGAAGTTCGCTTTGTTACGGGGTGTCCGATCCGTTAGAAGAAGGCGAAACGAAGGTCATCATATCGGGAAAGATCTCGGCAAAGCAGGTCTGATGAAGCAAATACACCACATCATAGCGGCTTGCGAGTTGGAAAAGATAGGCCCACACGTCGGCCGGATGATCCCGTTTTTCTCGATAGGTAGCCGCTTCTTTCGCACTGGCGCTTCCGCTCACATAGCCCCAAAGGTGATCGCGGGTGGTGCGAAAACCAGGCGGGCAGGGCGGCCGGCGGATCTGATCGATGAGGCCCTTGACCAGGCGAGCGTCCACCTCGAGGCGTTCATCGGGATGATGACGGAAATGGGTTTGCACCGCCCGGTACACCTGATAACCCCGGGTCATCACCTGATACTTGTGATGGGCCCATAGCTCGGTCTTTCGTTTCGGTAGGGGGATGCGCCCAACCTCACCGTCTTGATACTTGTCCTTCAATCGCATCAATTGCACACCCGGATCCTCCAAATATTTGGGAAAGTGCGGCGCCCAGGCGCGTTCCCCCGAAAGCGGACTCCGATGAGCATAGCCTCGAAGGAACATCTCCGCCACCACCAGGTCATGCACCCGGCGAAGCGCCGGCAAATGCTTCAGCCATCGCTCAGTCTCCGGATGATGCCGATATCCAGATTTGCCCTTTGAAAGAATGCTGTGAATGGCGTGAATCTCGGCGTGATGCCCAAGCAAACGCGTCCGACTTAAATACCCAGGATGCACATCCCAAACCCGCATCGCTCGCTCCCTTTCCGAATGGGTCATTGATTCTCTTTCCCTCATCGATTACCATCAAGATATCATCATCCGAAAGGAGCGGTTCCCTTGACCGAAGGAATTTGTGTGGTCGGCGTCATGGTTGATAACCGTGATGCCCATGCCAAACAGGTCCAAGACGTGCTCACCCAACACGGACGCCATATCCTCAATCGAAGCGGTATTCCGCATCCCGACGATCCCAACAAAGGCATCATTCTCGTCACCATGTTATGCGCCCTCGAGGAGAAAGAGAAAATGGAGAACGAACTGAACGCCATCCCCGAGGTGCAAACCCACTGCATGCGATTTGAATAAGTCCTCATCATCCGGGGGTCAACCCCCCGGATGACATCCGACCCGCTCGTTCCCTGTCCGTCTCAAGCATCACTCGCCCGCACCTCCAAGCGCCCGGGCTCATCCGCTTCCAACACTTGGACTAAAACCTCCACCACGTCGGGGTCAAACTGGGTGCCGGCGCATCGTTTAAGTTCGGCCACCGCCGCTTTGGGGCTCACCTTTTCCCGGTAGGGCCGTCCGGTCACCATCACATCATAGGCATCCACCACCGCCACCACCCGGGCGGTGAGGGGAATGTCATCGCCGGATAACCCCCGAGGATAGCCCTCACCGTTGTACCATTCGTGATGCGACAAAATGGCCTCGGCGATGGGCAGAAGATCGGGCGATGACTGCGCAATCCGGTATCCGATTTCCGGGTGTCGCTTGA
>SLMV01000036.1 GCA_007133365.1 Clostridia bacterium | reverse complement strand
CAACAACAGGGTTACCCCTCCCAAGCTCGACGCCCGGGTGATGCGCTATTGGTCCACGGAACAAACCTTATGCTTTCTCAGATATATCCGGGGCCATCGCTTGTATGCGCTGTTCCGGTTGGCTATCACCACCGGGATGTGACAAGGCGAGCTGCTGGGGCTCAGATGGGAAGATATTGCCAATCGACGGATCCGGATCCGCCAAGCATTGCACCGCACCCAGGACGGCCATCTCTATCTAGGTGAACCCAAAGGTGGCACCCGCACCATCAGCATCGGCGTGGGGGACCACCGGATACTGGATGAGCACCGCAGAAAACGGGCAGAAGAAAAGCTACGGTACGCCGGCAGTTGGGCACATCCCGAGCTGGTTTTCGTGACCCGAATCGGCACTTGGATTCGTCCTCGGAATCTCCTTAGACAGTTTAAGCAGCTGGCCCGGGAAGCCGGACTGCCGGAGATCCGGTTCCACGATCTACGACATACTGCTGCGACGATTATGTTGGAGCAGAGTATGCACCATAAAATCGTTCAGGAACGACTCGGTCACAGTCGGCTTGCCACCACCCTGGACACCTATTCACACGCCATTCCCGACATGCAACGGGACGCTGCCGATACCCTCGGTCAGATTGTTTCCGATCGCGAGCGTGCCCAATCCGTGCCAAAAAGGGATAATTCGCGATCTTGCCAGAATAAAGAAAACCCCGTGAACGTCGATTCTCACGGGGTTTATCGGTTGTGGAGCGAGAGGGGTTCGAACCCTCGGCCTCATGAATGCCATTCATGCGCTCTCCCAGCTGAGCTACCGCCCCACTTCATATTGCAGTCCTTATTATAAGGACGATGCTTTATAACGTCAAGATACGTTTTCGTTGATCAACTGCTCGATTCGGCCAAAGCGACCGCTTCAGCGTCGCCCCAGAGTCGCTCCAAACCATAATACTCTCGCTCTTCCTGCGAAAACACATTAACCAAAACATCCCCACAGTCAATCATGACCCAACCGCCTACCTCAGTTCCTTCAATGCGAAAACTTTCATCCCATGCCTTAAGATTGCGGCTGATATGATCAACAATGGCATCAATGTGAATTCGCGAGGTCCCATGGCAAATCAAAAAGAAATCCGTGATCAAGGTCAACTTCCGAACATCCAATACCACGATGTCCAACGCCTTGCGATCTTCACAGATACGAAAAATCTGTTCCACCTTCTCCTCTGAAGTCAAGTCCTATATCGCCTCCTTCACCGGGCAAGCCCTTGATAATCTTCACCAACATAAATGGCTAACATCACGGGTCCATCAACACCTATTGTGCCTTCACGTATTGTGTACAGCTCGGCCGATTCACCTTCACTCATGATGACATTTAAAACCCGTACCATGTGTTTCCCGTGAAACGGATCCGTCTCCGGGCAGATTTCAACCCGGGTTTGCGAATAACGATCATCCCCAAGATCCTCCGCATCGCCAATTTCGGCGATAAAGTAGCCGAGCCTTTCGAGCCTTCGAGCAACGTCAGATGCCGCACCCGGAATCCCACCACCATTGTAAACGGCAACACTAATCCCTTCATTCTCCGGGCGTCGAATGCCCAAAACCAACGCTTCGATTAGCTCCTCTATCTCTTCTTGATCCGTAAACCAATAGCTAATGCCGTTTAGATAACCCGCTCGGCCCGGGAGCAAATCGATGGTCAGGTCATCACCCGACATCGATGACGCAAACTGCGATAGGGAGATGATTCGCGCAGGCGGCATATTGGTATCAACATGGTTGGTCACCTTACTTGCCAATGCCGGTATTTTGGTGACCGTCTGGATCTGCAGCATCTCATCGAATAACGCCCGGAGGAAATCCTTTTGTCGCCCAATACGATCGATATCCGAACCATTTCGATAGCGAACAAATTTCAGGGCCGTCTCACCATCCATCTCGTGGGTGCCCGGAGGGATATCGATATATAGATTTTGGGTGGGATCCTCATAATACATGTACTCTTCGACATCTAGCGTGACACCACCGAGAACGTCAATAACGCCCACAAATGCGGAAAAATCCACCCGCGCATAATAGTGGATGGGTACATCCAAAAAATTCGTAACGGTTTCAATGACACGCTCCGGGCCCCCATAGGCATGAGCATGCGCCAACTTTTCCGGCTCGTTCCGGCCGGGAATGTCCACTCGGGTATCCCTTGGCAAAAACAAAACACTGGACTCCTTGGTCAAAGGATCAAACGTCACGAGAAATAGGGTATCCGAACGAGCACTGTTCCCCCCACCATTTATGACATCGTCCGCATCAATTCCCATCACCAATACGTGAATGCGCGCATCGGGTTCCGGCTGGGGCAGCTCCTTTAAGCCGGAGTTATCTTCGCCATTTTCCTCGGGTGCCAAACCCGAAAGAAAAACGTACACGGACGCCACGGCAAAGAACGCGACCAAAAACAAGGCCAGCGCACTCGTCAAAAGGATGCGACGCCAATTCATGCGTCGATTCCGCTTACCATTAGGGGTACATGTGCTCATTTAGGCGGCTCCTTTAAATCGGAATTCCATTTCTTTATCCTCGCAATTTGTGGTCCCATTTTACCATATTCTGAATCGTCTTGACCCCAACACCCGTCCCTACTCACCGACGGAGAATCGCTACCATCAGCGCTACCTCGGACAATTAATTGCTGCTTTTCCGGTAAAGACCGTGATCCGCGATATAATGTTCCACCAAATCAGGGACAAGATATTTGATGCTTCGACCTTCTCGGACGCGGCGACGCAAATCCGTGGACGAAATAGCCAGAGCGGGCACTTCGAGCGTCTTGATCTTTCGTCGACGGCGAGGGGTCAATTCACTCAAAAAGGCCTGGAACCGCTCGACCGAATACCCGGGCCGGGTGGCGGCAATAAAGGTGCAAAGCTCGAATAACCCCTTCGCATTATTCCAGTTTGGAATCTCCATGATTGCATCGACACCCGTTATGAAGAATAATTCCACATCGGGTCCATACTGTTCATGAAAATAACGCATGGTATCAATAGTGTAGGAAGCACCCGGGCGCTCGACCTCAACTGACGACGCGACAAAATGGGGGTTGTTGGTCACCGCCAGCCGGGTCATCGCCAAGCGATGTCGCGCCGGCGTCAGCACTTCTTCATCCTTATGGGGTGGAGTTCCGACTGGAACGAACTGAACATGATCCAAATGAAAGCTCTCATAAGCGGATTCGGCGGTCACCAAGTGACCATAATGAATAGGATCGAAAGTCCCGCCCATGACTCCCATGCGCATCATAAGGCGGTCCCGTCATTCGTCTTCATATTCAAATTCAACCGAACCAATTCGAATCACATCGCCTTCTTTTACCCCGGCCTCGCGCAGCTTATCATACAAACCAGCTCGACGAAGTCGCCGATTTAAATGGAACAATGCATCGGTGTTCTCCAAGTCTGTCATGGCTACCCAACGCTCAAACCGAGGATCACGAACGATCCAGACACCATCCGCAGAAACAACGCGTGTCTCCTTTTCACCCTCGGGGCGATACACCCGATACCCCTTAGGCTCGTCGAGGGTTTCCTTAGGCTTCTTTCGAGCCTCTTCCAACAACGCCCACGTTGTCTCCAAAAGCGGTTTAATTCCTTCCTTTGAGACCGCAGAAATCGTAAAGACTGGCAAACCACGTTCGCGGATCTTCTCGATGAACAAATCCTGCTGATTTGAATCACCAAGCGCATCAATTTTGTTCCCCACGACGATCCGGGGTCGTTGAGCAAGTGCCGGATCATAGGCATTCAATTCTTCCTCAATCTCTTCGAGCGACTCCACGGGGTCTCGTCCCGCCGGATCGGCCAAGTCGACCACGTGCAGCAAAACTTGCGTTCGCTCCACATGACGCAAAAAATCAATTCCCAATCCAATGCCTTCGTGGGCGCCTTCTATCAGACCCGGTAAATCCGCCACGACAAACGAACGTTCGTAGTCTAAGCGAACCACACCGAGTTTCGGACGCAAGGTTGTAAACGGATAGTCAGCAATGGTAGGTTTGGCGGCAGAAATGGCCGATAGCAAGGTTGATTTTCCCGCGTTTGGAAGCCCGACCAATCCCACATCGGCAAGAAGTTTCAATTCCAGCACGATCCATTTTTCTTCCCCGGGCTCGCCGAGCTCACGAAATTGCGGTGTGCGATGCCGAGATGACGCAAAGCGGGCGTTTCCACGTCCTCCACGTCCCCCCCGGGCCACCACCTCGCGCTGCCCGTCCGCAACCAGATCAGCGAGCAGGTAGTCGTCTTCATCGCGGACAATGGTTCCCGGAGGAACCTGTATTTCGAGGCGATCCCCCTGACTGCCACGCTGTCGCTTGGGCCCTCCCGGCACCCCGTTCTCTGCTAGGAAATGGCGCCGATCTCGCAGCGAACTAAGGGTTGAGAGCCGCTCATTCACCACTAAAACAACATCCCCTCCGGCGCCCCCATCGCCACCGTCGGGACCGCCTTTGGGAATGTGCTTTTCGCGGCGGAAAGAAACGACACCATCACCGCCGTCGCCACCTTTTACGAATATCTTGCCCCTGTCAATGAACAAGAGCACCACTCCGATTCATGCAACACTCGGCGCTAATTGTCGCCGGCCTGCAGCGCTATAAGCTCCTCGGTGAGAACATCAACAACCTTCCGGTCACGGCCGCGACGTCGAAAATGAACCATACCGTCTGCTTTGGCAAACAAAGTGTCGTCGCTGCCGATCCCGACGTTCTCGCCGGGATGAATACGGGTGCCTCGCTGACGAACAATAATGCTGCCCGCCTTTACTTCCTGACCGCCAAACGCTTTGACACCAAGATAACTCGCATTACTGTCACGTCCGTTGCGAGAGCTACCGCCTGCTTTTTTATGAGCAAATAATTGAAGATCCATCCATCGCATTTCATTCACCTCCTGGTCCATCGGTCATCAGCGTTACCCAATTGGGATACTGTTGTTGGATATTCATAAGCGCTTGATACGTTGTCTCCAAAATAACTTGAACCTTTGACCACTCAAAACTGTCATCGGGTTTTAGGGTCAACACGAGTCTTCCCGATTCGCATTCCATGTGCGACGGATATTGGATCACGTCTTCGACTCCTAATACTGCCGCCTGCGTCAAAGTCGAGACCGCGGCACATACCACATCGTCTCCGTGATCAGCGAAACCAGCATGACCGGTGACGCAAAACCCGAGCCACCCCTTCACGCTCCGAAAAAACCGAATCTCAATCACGGATCTCAGCCTGCTTCAGTTTCAAAATCCTCAATTTGAACGTCAGTAAACCGCTGGCGATGACCCCGATGGATACGATACCGAACTTTGGGTTTGTACTTGAACACGGTAACCTTTTTGTCTTTGCCTTGGGCGAGAACACGACCGTTGACTTGGGCTCCCTCGACCGTCGGACGTCCAACCCGTAATTCGTCATCCTGACGCATCAAAAGGACGCGCTCAAATGTCACCGTCTCTCGCTCTTCTTCTGGTAGCATCTCAACTCGAATCACATCACCAGGGGCAACACGGTACTGCTTGCCACCCGTTTCAATTATGGCAAAATCACTCAACATGCTCACCTCTCACCGAGACCTTTTGGGGGACGTGAAAATATCACGGGCCTCCCCTAATAAAAAAACAATAATACCCACAGCGCACCCGTATCAGACGCAGTTCATTGTAGCACAGGCCCTCTTAAGGGTCAAACCTTTTGACCATTAACAAAGCTTTGCTTTGGCGTAGGTGCGAAACGTCTTGATAATCTCAACCTGGACCCTTTTCCCCACGTACTTTCCGCCCGATTCGATATCCAGCACGTACCCCTCAACCCGGGCAATGCCATCCTTCTCATTGGCCACATGAGCCTCCTCCACCAAGACTTCACGAATCTCGCCTTCTTGAACGGGTAGCGCTTGATCCTCCACCTCCGAACGGCCGCCACTGGCAATCACTTTCATCTCTTCCATGTGGCAGGATTCCGCGCCACGGACGTATACACTTCGCCCCAAGTCTTGCTCGATCTTCCGCAGGTTACTCCCACCCGCCCCAATTAGGACCGCCGCGACGCTCGGATGAACCTCCACCAATACCGCCTCAGCCTGGGATCCTTCGAAAGTGCGTTTGATCTCGTTTCGCACCCGTCGGCTCATGGTCTGTTCCGACATTACGCGTCCACTGCCCTCACAATAAGGGCAAGGTTTGAGGAGATATTCATCGAGGCTTTGTTTCCCCTTCTTGCGGGTCATTTCCACCAAGCCCAGTTGGGTAAGTCCTAAAACAGTGGCTTTCGTCTTATCCCGCGCCAGGACCTTCTCCAGCTCTTTGACCACCCGTTTTCGATGTCGGCTGGATTCCATGTCGATGAAATCAATGATAATGATTCCGCCAATATCCCGTAGGCGAAGTTGGCGACCAATTTCCTGGGCGGCTTCTAGATTGGTTTTGAACACCGTCTTCTCCAACTCATCCGCCCCCACATAACGCCCCGTATTGACATCGATCGACGTCAGCGCTTCGGTACGGTCAATAATGAGATAACCTCCGCACTTTAGCCAAGCCCTCCGTTCCACCGCCTTCTCAATTTCTCGCTCTAGTCCTCGGTCATCGAAGAGATGGCCACGATATTTCTTCACCCGCTTCTTCATCCGGGGTGCCATGACATTGAGTAGGCCGAGTATCTTCTCAAATTCCGTTTGATCATCCACCCAGACGGTATTCACTTCCTGATCAAAACAATCGCGAAGGACCTGATAGCTGAGCCCTTGATCCCGATACAAAAGGGCAGGCGCTTTGACATTTTCATTTTTCTTCTCAATCTCGCGCCACTGCTTTAACAGAAACTGCACGTCATCTTCGAGTTCCTTCTTCTTCTTGCCCTCTGCAACCGTCCGGACAATCAATCCATAGCCCTCCGGCTTCAGCTCAAAGGCCATTTCTCGCAACCGTTTCCGCTCACTTTCATCGGCGATGCGCCGCGAAACCCCGACATAGTCCACCACCGGCATCAGCACAAAATAACGCCCCGGAAGGGTCACCTGGCGGGTTACCCGGGCCCCTTTGCTCCCACCGGGTTCTTTGACAATCTGAACCATGATTTCCTGACCCGGCTGCACCAACTGACTGATGGCGGGGTTTCGCCCTTTCGGCTTTTTCGGCACTTCATCAGGAAGGGCAGGATGCGCATCATCGACGTACAAGAAACCGTTACGCTCAAGGTCAAGATCAACGAAACATGCTTCCATACCCGGCAAGACATTCTCAACTTTTCCTTTATAAATATTGCCTTCCAACCGCTGCGCTAAGGGGCGCTCGACGTAAAGTTCCACGAGCACGTCGTTCTCCATGATCGCAACGCGCACATCTTCTTGATCCACATTAACGAGGATCTCCTTTTTCATTTTTTCTCAACTCCCAGAAAACACTAGCGACTTCATAAACACCAAACTTTAATTTCCAAATCATTACAGCGACGATATAAATCCAACCGATGAATAAGCAAACACCGGATGTCAGGCCCTAGCGAACACGGGAGGAATCGTCGGAGCACTTGATCGAATTCTTCGGGTCGGACGTTAAAATGACTCCCGCTTGCCATATCGGCCAGGATCCAGATCTGATCTTGGGTTTTCGCTTCCACCGAAACACGGTATAGATGCGGTTTCAAATCGATTTCTCTCGGTGGCTTTTTCCGTCTAGTGCGAATGATTCTGAGTTCATAAGCACCCCGCACGTCTTCGATTGCGCGCTCCCATAATGAAACGTCCGAGTTCGCCATCCGATAGACGAAGCGATAACGGGCCGCATTGACTTTCGAAGCCAGACTCGGCCCGGCCGGGTCCACTGCTTTTGCCTTCACCACCGAAAACCCGGATGGCAGGCTCCGGTCCAAAACCTGACCAAAACCTTCGGGATCGACCGGTTCCTTGGTCAAAACGTCCACATGTTCGGCATCGCTCGCCAAACCCACGGGCCGCGCACTGGCAAAAGACAATCGTAGGTGTGGATTGTAGCCTTCACTATATCGAAGGGGAACACCGGTTCGTCGTAACGCACGGGTTAGCATCCGTAAATACTCCAGATGAGAAATCCAGCGAACCCACGGTGCTATTCGAATCTGAAACCGAATGCGCATTCCAGGATCACTCATGTCCACCACCTCGGCTCTTCTCGCCCGAGCAAAGGCAAACCCCACACCCCGAACACGAGGCCCACCGGCAATCACCGGTCGGAAGCCCATCAAAGGCACGGAGTCGTTCTCGCCATAAAAAGTCGATCGATATCCCCGGCGATAGGTGTCGCCAGGGCAACGGGGTCCCACGCGAGCGTTCCCTGACATAAGATGCCGGCGTCACTTTCTTAGCCTCGAAAGCCGACGCCCAGATCCCAGGGTCGAAAAACTCCGACCAACCATCAAAACGAGCACCATGGGCCCACGCATGTTCGATCACCTTCGCCAAACGACGATCCCCTCGAGCCAAGATGCCTTCAAGCCGTGTGGTCGCCGGGTCATGCCAACTAAACTTGACGCCACGACGCGGCAATAAATCCCGGAGCCTCTGAATGCGCTCCTCCAACTCATCACAGGTGAGCTGCCGTTCCCACTGGAAAGGGGTATGGGGTTTCGGGATGAATCCCGCCACGCTTAGGTTAATCTTAAGAGGGCGGCGGGACGTGGCATGCTCCGAATAAAGGGCCTGACATGCACGCACCATCTCAAAGATCCCAATCAGATCGGCATCCTCCTCCGTCGGCAATCCCACCATGAAATAAAGTTTGACCGACTCGACCCCCACTGAAAACGCGGCTTTAAGTGCCGACTGGAAATCGGCATCGGTCACATTCTTATTGATGACATTTCGAAGGCGCTGAGTTCCGGCTTCCGGGGCCAAGGTCAATCCGGTATGGCGCACCTCACGGACCCGCTCGGCCAGCTTCACCGAATAATCATCCACCCGCAGTGAGGGCAATGAGATGCTCACGTAGTCGTCACTGTAATCCGTCGTCAAACGATCGAGGACCTGTTCAATCTCCGAATAGTCCGAGCTCGAAAGGGAAACCAGCGAGAGCTCTTCATACCCCGTGTGCGACAAGATGCACCCGGCTAAATCTTCAACTGTCTCCGGTGCCCGCTCTCGAACCGGACGGTAAACCATTCCCGGCATGCAAAATCGACACCCCCGCGTGCATCCACGAAAGAGTTCCACGACCGCGCGATCATGCACGGCTTCCACGTAGGGAACGATGGGCGCCTCGGGAAACGGGGCCCCATCGAGATTCGCCACCGTCCGCTTATGAATGACCTCAGGCGCCTCCCCTTTCGGGACCAGGGCTCGAAAATGTTCACCCTCGTAGCAGGGGACGTAATGCCCTGGGATATAGACGCCGGTAATTTCCCCCAACCGAGTCAAAATCTCGCTGCGCCCACCAGGTGCTCCCGCCCGGCACCACGTCTCATAAACCTCGATTATCTCAAGCACCACCGTTTCTCCATCGCCCAAGACAACCAAATCGAAGAAATCGGCAACCGGCTCCACGTTAAAGGCGCAGGGCCCGCCCGCCATTACCAAGGGATCGTCCTCGTCCCGATCCTTGGCATAAAGGGGAATATTGCCCAAATCGAGTAAATTGAGGACATTCGTATAGGTCAACTCATATTGAAGGGTGATTCCAACAAAATCAAAATCCTGCAAGGGGCGACGGCTCTCGAGCGAAAAGAGGGGAAGGCTCTCCTCTCGAAGCACGGCTTCCATATCAAGAGCCGGACAATAAACACGCTCACTCAACGCTCGGGGATGTTGATTCACAACATTATAAAGGATTTGAAGTCCCAAGTGGGAACTGCCCACTTCGTAGAGATCGGGATATGCCCAAACCACGCGGGTCGACGCTTCATCCCACGCTTTGCCATAGGTATTCAACTCCGATCCCATATAACGGCTCGGTTTTTCTACCCGATCCAATATGCCATCAATAGGGGACATCGTATACCCTTCCAAATGCCGTCACCTCCTCCCTATACTTCCTGTCATTATAACCTACCACCCGCGCTTACCCAAATATTGGGCCCTTTCGCCCCTTCCTAAGGGGATGCGCTCGAATTCAGACCCTGCGCCTCAAGTCTTCATCTCGAATGCCTTTCCCTCGTTCTCGTATGGGCAAACGCCACGCATTGCAGCTCATCCTACTCCGAAGCGGATGTCGGATTTGTGCAGAGCGACATTTAAGACCAACCCCACCCCGACCATCTCGGCCAAAAACGCACTACGCCCATAACTGATGAATGGGAGGGGCAAACCGGTGACGGGCATGATCCCAACACTCATCCCGGCGTTGACGATTACATGAAAGAAAAGTAGCGAAATCACCCCGGCGACAATACCCAAACCGAACACATCATGCGTGTTGATGGCAATGGAAAACATCCGCATGAACAAGATGAGAAACAAAGACATGACGAGAACGATGCCAACAAAACCTAACTGATGCCCCAGTGCAGAGAATACAAAGTCGGTATGCTGCTCCGGCAAGAAGCTGAGTTGGGCCGTCATGCCGCGAAACAACCCATTGCCGGCAAACCCCCCCGAACCGATGGCGATGATTGATTGCTGAAGTTGATAACCGGCGCCGGTAGGATCCGCGGCGGGATCAATAAAGGAAATCAATCGTGCTACCATATGCGGTTTTAAAAAGAAGATCTCCACACCATAGGAAACATTCGCCACCACCAACCCGATCGCCGAACCAAGTCCCATAACGCTGAGGAGCACCAATTGAAATGGATTATGGCCCGTCAGAAAGAGTTCGCCCATTAAAATAGCCGCAAAAACCAAAGACGTGCCCAAGTCGGGTTGAATCAACACCAAAACGGCAGGCACCAACACGTGAAGTCCCGACCACACAAGATCCCCCCACGAGGCGGGACGCTCCTTACCCTGTCGGCGGGCAATCTGATTGGCCAGGGTTACGACAATTATCACTTTCACAATTTCTGACGGCTGAAGTTGGAGGAATCCTAGGTCTAACCACCGAGTTGCACCACCCGCTGCAACTCCAGCAAAGAACACCGCAACCAAGAGCGCCAATGCAATTACGTACAAGACACGACTGACCCGACGTAAATAGCGATAATCGACCAATGCCACCCCAAACATCAAAACCACGCCCAGTCCCAACCAAAGGAGCTGGGTGCGCATCAAAGGGGATCCCCAGGCCTCAGCTAAACTGGTGTAGTTGAGGCTTGCGACCAACAATACGCCGATGGCCGATAATCCCACGGCGGCAATAACCAATATCCAATCCATTTCCTTCAGTATTCTGGGCAAGGTGCTCCTCTCAGTTCAGTCCTTTTTTCGTCGCGTTCCCACGACTGGGATGCTCGCCACTAATGACCGCCGGCTGTTGCGCTCATTGAGCTCCACCGATATGCCGGCCTCATCAATTTCAACATAATTGGAAATAACTCGAATCAAGTCATCCTTCAGAGCCGCCAACAGACCCGGCGGAAGTTTCATGCGGTCGTGACGAAGCACCAATTGAAGGCGTTCCTTTGCCACGTTTTTGCTTGGCGTCTTTCGTTTAAACAATCGATCTAACCAGCTCAATTTGCTGTCCCTCCTGTCATCCGCGGAATCTGAGTATTTGCCCCAGGCGACCGAAAAACGAGTCTTTCTTTTCGAGGTCCATCAGCGGCACGTCTTCACCGGTAATCCGCCGTGCAATGTTCCGATACGCCCGTCCGGCGCGCGAGCTGGCATCGCCCGCAACCGGCACACCACGGTTGGTGCTGATCACAATGCCATCATCTTCTGGGACAACTCCGAGCAAATCGACAGCGAGGATATCGATCATGTCCTCAATCCCCATCATATCGCCACTTCGAACCATACCGGGACGCAGGCGATTGATAATCAGTTGGGGCCGGCGGAGTTCTTCGGCCTCAAGCAAGCCGATAATGCGATCGGCGTCACGCACGGCCGATATTTCGGGGGTCGTGACGATAAAAGCACGATCGGCCCCGGAAATGGCATTGCGAAACCCCTGTTCAATTCCCGCGGGTGAATCGATGACAACATAGTCGAATTGACGCGGTGTTTCCGTTTCGTCTCCTAGTTCCAGTTCCTTAAGTTCATTGACCAATTGCCGCATTTGCTCCGGATTCACCGCCGCCTTATCTTTGGTCTGAGCCGCCGGCAGTAAATACAAGCCCTCAAAACGCTTATCCCGAATGAGCGCTTGTTTGAGGCGACAATACCCATCGATCACGTCGACCAAGTCGTAAACGATGCGATTTTCTAGTCCCAAGACAACGTCTAGGTTTCGCAGTCCAATATCCGCATCCACCAGAACGACGCGATTCCCGAGAGCCGCCAGTGCGGCGCCCACATTGGCCGTTGCCGTCGTTTTCCCTACACCACCTTTTCCAGACGTCACTACAAGCGTTTCTCCCAATGTTGCACCTGGTGTTTCGACACAGCATACCTTGCTGTTGGCCCGCCACCAGGTTTCATCACTCTCCTTTAGCCGATAATTTGGCGCATTGATACGCATGGGCGTTAACGGGCCTTCCCACCCAAAAGCGACCAGCTCTTGGGTGCTTTCTTATCTGATTCGTTGTCGTCGGTGAAAGACTCCTGCTTGACTTAAAGGTTGAGTCAAGCACAATTCGACGTCCAATCCCCACTTTACTCCATCAAACCGCCAACTTCGCGATCATTCAAATCCAGATAACCGAAGTAATGTTCAAAAATCATCCGAGCCACCGGAGCGCCCGCGAGCGATCCACCGCCACCATGGTAAACCACCACCGCCACCGCAATTTCCGGTTCCTCTGCCGGGGCGTAGGCCACGAACCAGCCGTGATTATCGACCCCAAGACGGACCTCGGAAGTGCCCGTCTTGGTGGCAATAAATACGGGTTCCCCCGTTTCTGGATGGGGTTTGGGATAATCCGCAAACCGGCTGTACCCGGTGCCACCGCGTTCGTTTGCCGCTTCCATCCCACGTTGAATCCATCGTATGTGCTCCGGGTCGGCCACCTGTTCATTGATGATCTCCGGGGCCACTTGGTGTGTCACCTCACCGGATGCATCCGTCATATAGTCTAAGACATACGGTCGGTAATGGGTGCCCCCATTGGCAATGATCGCGGCGTAGTTGGCCATCTGTAAAGGCGTATACGCGTGATAGCCCTGGCCAATGCCGGCCATCAACGTTTCGCCCGGATACCACGTCTCATCCAATACCTCTTGTTTCCACTCGCTGCTCGGCCGGATGCCGCTGCTTTCCTCGCCGGACGGCAACCCCACCACCCCGGTATCGTCACCGAGGCCCAATTTCTCGGCCATGCTTGCGATCCGATCAACTCCGATCTGCTGAGCCAATTGATAAAAATACACATTGCAACTTACCGCCAAGCCGCGCACCAAATTGATGCCCGACCCATGGGTCGTCCAACACCCATATTGTTGACCGTAGGCGTCGAGCCTTCCCCGGCAGGTGTGGGTATGCCTGGGGTTTAAGCCCACTTCCAACGCCGCCAGTCCCGTGACCATCTTAAAGGTCGAACCCGGTGCCGCAATTTGAGAAATCGCCCGATTCGATAACGGTTGATCCGAAGCTGGATCATTTAGGTTTTCCCACGTTTCGGACCACGCCCGAGCTCCTTCGCTTCCCGGCAGATGAAGCGGGGCCGTTGCGAACACATTGGGATCATAGGTCGGATATGACGCCATGGCCAAAACTTTCCCACTTTGAACATCCAACACCACCGCGCTTGCTTGCGTCGCATCTTCATACTTTCGGTTCGGATTGTCGGTATCGGCCGGGCGAAACTCGCCCTCATCCCATAGGTTGCCGTACGTTCCAGTCCTTCGGTCGAACGGTACGGGATTTCGGCCTTCCTGAAGCCGCTCGAGAACTTCGACGATGGCGTCTTCGGTCAATGCTTGTAGATCCGGCCGAATGGTCAAATGGGCATTTTCGCCAGGCTGGGGTTCCCGACCCAGGACGCTATCGACCAGCCGCCCGTAGGCATCGACTTCCACTCGAACTTCACCATCGTATCCCTGAAGTTCAAATTCGCCACCCTTTTCAACTCCGGCTTTCCCAACAATATCATCGCTTTGGTAGCTGCGGCCAGACGCCTCCTCGAAGGTCTGAAGTTCCCGTTCGCTAATGGTCAGAGCATGCCCAATTACATGGGCGGCCAACGAACCTTCCGGATACCTTCTGACCGGCCGGGGGACCACACGAAAGCCCGGCAGAAGATGTTTTTGTTCTTGAATCTTGGTATACTGCTCGGAATCGAGATCGACGGCCACGTCGACCGGTGCATAGGGACGATCTTGATCCTGCTCTTCGATGGCATTTCGTATGGAGGAAATCGGCACCTCGATGATCCCCGATAAAACGAACAAGGTCGCATCCGAAGGAGGGTCCGCCGTGGGGATGTATTGCACCACAAAAGCGGGACGGTTCTCCGCCAACACCGTTCCATCGCTTGCATAAATCCGGCCACGCGGAGCCGGTGTATTCATAATTCTGAGCCTTTGCTCCATCGAAGCACGCGCGAGGGTCTCGCCTTCTACGAGTTGAAGATGGGCCACCCTCAGCAGCAAAATGGAAAAACTGACCATAACCAACAGCGCGAAAATGGCAATCCGCCACTTATGCAAAAAATCACCGCCTCATTTTTGTATCATGAGCACTAGTTTATTCGGCAATAAATGTAAGGCAATGAAAAACAAAATCGTCATCATGACCCCATTATACAATGTGGTGGTCAAGACAATGGCACCAAACCCTGAGATACCCCCCACCGAAATGCCCCCAATCAGTGCCATTAAACCACGCACAACTTCGATCATTAATGAACACGACGTGGTCAAAATCACGGCCAATGCCAGACTGACTCGGGTGAAGGCTTGAAGGACTCGCAAAAGAACAACGGCGACCAAGAGCATTAAGAGCACGTTCAGTCCGAGGAACCGAAACGTGATCAGATCCACCATCAGACCGCCGGTAGCTGCGAACAGATACGGCCCCCATCCTTTTCGATTAAGCAAGATAACGATCGCGATAACGAGAAACACGAGATCGGGCCGCCCAGGCGTCAAAAACCACCGGGGGATTACCGTGAATTGCAATAACCAAGCGAAAAAGAGTGCGCCCACACTAGCAGACCATGACAAGGGGTTGGGCAGTTTCATCAGGACGACCCCTCTTGTTCCGGGCGTATTGGGAAATCCCGAACGGTCTCCCACCACTGAATCCGCCCCGTCCCCGAAACCTCCAGCACTAAAACATTGCTCAAACGATTCAAGTCGACCAGGGGTTCCACCCATACTTCCTTCAGCAGCCCCCACTCGTCGGTATCGACTGCCGAGACCTTCCCCACCGGAATTCCGGCCGGAAATCGTTCGCCAATTTCGGAGGTCACCATGACATCCCCGTTCGCCACGACGGCCTGCGGATGAAAAAGGGTCGTCCGAAGTTGGTTCGGTTCCAATAACTGGCCTTCGGCCACTCCGGGCTCTCGATTCGCTGCCACCTGAACTCCGATCCCGCTCTCCGGACTCGTGAGAAGCATCACTTTCGCCGTACGAGTCGTAACGGAACGGATCCTCCCCACGAGACCTCCCGGCGCCACGACGACTTGATCGGTTCGGATGCCTTGATCACGTCCCCGGTTGATCACAAGCTCGCGATTCCAACTCCCGGGCTCCCGTCCGATAACTCGAGCCGGTATCCCCTCGACTTCGATCCGTTCCACCAAACCGAGCAAGTTTTGCAATTGGTGGTTTTCTTGCTCGAGCAGCGCACGCTCGTTCTCAGCCGCTTCCAATTCGGCAATCCGCCTTGTCAGCTCCCGGTTCTCATGAAGCAAAGTGGGATAGCGTAGGATATAGGCAACCGCGCCGTCGGCACGATCCGCGACGTCCGTCATCATTTCTGCCACCGGGGCCGTAAACTCCACCCAAAAGCGCTCAATTGAAATCGGATCGCGCTCCGGACCTGCCGTCAGAAACATCACGAGGGCAAGCGTTAGGGTTATTAACAAACTACCGATGATCCGTCGATCACGAAACAAATACATGATTCGCTGCCCCCAGCACCTCGATTAGGCCAACCGCTTCGGGGCAATGAGGATGCGGCGGAGAACATCAAGTTCGTCCAAAACCTTCCCCGTCCCCCGAACCACGCAAAGGAGTGGATCCTCGGATACATATACCGGCATCCCGGTTTCCTGGCTGACCAGCCCATCGAAACCACGAAGAATGGCGCCACCTCCGGTGAGCACGATTCCGCGGTCCATGATATCCGACGATAATTCGGGCGGTGTCCGTTCCAGCGTCACCTTGATCGCGTCAATAATTTGATTGACCGGATCGGCGAGCGCCTCCCGCACTTCTTCCGCCGTCAATTCCAGCGTCTTCGGCAGTCCGGTCACGAGATCGCGCCCCCGGATTTCCAAAAGCCCGTCAACATCCCCCGGCAGTGCACTGCCGATTTCCATCTTGACCAATTCAGCCGTCCGCTCGCCGATTAAAAGGTTATACGTGCGTTTGACATAATTGATGATGGCATCGTCCATCTCATCACCCGCAATACGAATGGACTCGTGGGTGACCATGCCACCCAAGGAGATAACGCCGACTTCCGTCGTACCGCCCCCAACATCAACGATCATATTGCCCGTTGGCTCATGCACCGGCAAACCCGCACCAATGGCCGCAGCCATGGGCTCTTCGATCAGATACGCTTCGCGTGCGCCCGCTTGCAAAGCGGCATCAATGACCGCTCGCTTTTCCACCTCGGTGACGCCAGATGGAACCGCGACCACGACCCGAGGTCGAATGACCGGTCGACGCCGTGTCGCCTTCCCGATGAAATAGCGAAGCATGCTTTGCGTAATATCGAAGTCGGCAATGACGCCATCCTTCATTGGGCGAATGGCCACGATATTTCCAGGCGTACGCCCGATCATCTGTTTGGCCTCGTTACCCACCGCCAAGGGCTCGTGATCTTCTCCTTGGCGCATGGCGACAACGGACGGTTCGTGAAGTACAATGCCTCGTCCCCGCACGTAAACGAGTGTGTTGGCTGTGCCTAGGTCGATTCCCATGTCTCTTGAAAATTGGTTGTAAATAAAGCTAAACACTCAGCGATGCTCCTTCCAGGATGAGCCATTAGATGTGTTCCTCATCAGCCCAATCCATTCCACGTTGTCGTATGCTCGAATAGCAATTTTCGCCAATTACCAAATGGTCCAACACCTCAATGCCCAACAACCGGCCCGCTCGCAAAATCCGACGCGTCACCTCAAGGTCGTCTTGACTCGGTGTGGGATCCCCGCTGGGATGATTATGAGCCAATATCAAGGCGGCCGCACTTCGCTTAATGCCGGCTTTAAAGACTTCACGCGGATGCGCGACGGCAGCGTTAAGGCTTCCCATGGAGACGGACTCGATAGTAATCACGCGATGTTTGGTGTCAAGCAGTATGGCCTTGAAGTGTTCCCGGTCCAAATGCTGCATGTCTTCGATCAGCACCGCGGCGGCGTCCTCCGGCCGCCCGATCAATGGACGGGCCAGACGTTCGCGACGAACCCGCCGGCCCAACTCAACCGCTGCCAACAACCGACACGCCTTGACGGCACCGATACCCGAAAGACCACGTAGTTCCTCCGCTGTGATATCCACCAATCCATAAAGGCGTTGATCCTGGAGATGCCTCAACAACCGATGGGCCAGATCAATCGCCGTTTCCGCCGTCCGATGGTTTCCCGTTCCCAGCAATACGGCCAAAATCTCGGTATCGCTTAGGGCCCCCACTCCGCGCTCAAGCAAGCGTTCACGAGGTCGATCACTTGCTGGCAACGCTTTGATTGTCTGTGTTCGTTTCGCCACACCCGCTCCCTCTTCACTTTAGCCATTTGATCACTCGTTCATCATAACACGTAAGTAAATAGGGAATAACCCAATCGCGAAAAAAGGTCCTCTAATTCCTCCAGTGCTAAACCGACCACATTGGAATAAGAACCCGAAATCGTCTCAACGAAAAGAGCACCTCGCCCCTGGATGGCATATGCGCCAGCCTTGCCGAAGGGTTCTCCCGATGCTACGTACCAATTGATCCTGCGCTCATCATACGGTTTCATCGTTACCCAAGTCGATACGCTACGTCCGGCTTGGGCCGCTCGCGCGACATCATACAATACCATGCCTGTGACGACATAATGCGTCCGCCCAGCCAACCGCTTAAGCATGGTCTGGGCATCAGTGGCATCCCGTGGCTGACCCAAAATCTCACCATCGGGTGCCACGACCCCGGTATCCGCGCTCAAGATCAATGCCTTTTGCTCCTCGAACGCCACCTGTCGGGCCTTCAAAGCGGCCACACACTGGATGATCTCGCTGGGATCCGCCTTGGAATTTTGGTTTAACACCGTGGATTCATCGACCTCGGGGATGCGGATCCGGTAGCGAAGTCCAATCTGATCCAAAAGCACACGTCGCCGCGGCGATCCGGAGGCTAAAATGAGTTCGGGTGTCCGCGTCATGTCGTCGCCACCTCAAATACTACCGCCACCAAAAGTAAACCACTCCAATGGCGAACAAAGCGCCCAGCATGTTCAACCGAAAACTAATGCCAAAGGTCAAATCGAGAAAATGCAAAAAACGAACGTTGGTCGGTGAAATACCCAGCTCGCCATAACGCCCCATAATCGGTAGGGTCGGGGCGATGAGTTCACCGATCAAATCCCCGAGAAATGCACCGAGAATGATCAATAAGAATAATGTCAGATAGCCACCTTGTCGACGCCGCCTATTCACAATCATTCCTCCTTCGTGATGAATCTGCGTTTTTCAAACCCCCCCAAAACCCCGGATAACATCAGGGAGTTTATTGATCCAACCCTTCCCGGACCTTTCCCAAGGCAAAAACCAATTCAAAGTATGATTCACGCGATGCCGGGGTCACCGCCTTCTCTAAAAGATTTAGATGAGGCGTTAACACATCCTGGATAAAGGCTTGATAAGGCGCTGGGAGGACATCAACCGTGGCATCCGAAAGTTCAAAGATCTCCGCTGCCAAATCATCCAAGACCGATTGGGTTTCGCCTCCGACATCCCTCGCCATTTCCGATTGCACCAGCATTAAATCTTCGAGAGCGTGGGTCAGGCGCTGAACCTTTTCACCCGTCGACGGATCCGTCATGACGTCGCGCTGAAAACCGGGCAGTTCCCAAGGGACAAAAATACACTCGAAACCCTCCGATTCGATGCTCGCCACCTGCTCTTTGGCCGCCGCTTCCGTCCGCACGAATCCGATCACCACACGGTAGTGATGATCCGCGGTCGGGATAATTACCGCCGGGTGCCCTTCATCTCGCAAGGTCGCCTGGAGGTTCTTGGCGTTTTCCTCCACGCTAAAAGCACCGGCTTGTACGCGATAAAAGGATAGTGGCGCTCCCTGCCAAGGAACCGCCGCTTCAAAAGGCGCCTCTCGGTTCGCCGATTGCACCGGGTCGGGATCGGGCTCCGAAGCGCCATCGATCCCCGCATCTTCGCCTTCGCTTGGTTTTATCAAAAGTTCATAAAGGAGATGGCGACCCCCGAAATAACCAGCGAAAACCGAAAGCACACCCAGCACGATAAACGTTACGACCCACGGTAAAATAGAGGCATTGCGTCCGCGATAAAGCACCCAACATCCCCCTCATCGGCTAGATCCTTACATTCGGTGGTGAACACCCTTTAAAAGGAACAAACAAAATCGTCCGCCGTATGTGCTCACGCGTGCTCATCATCTGTCCGCACCCTGCTCCCTATTTCGCCTGATACGCTTGGCACTCCTGCCCATTAGCCCCTCAACCTATTGCCCAAGCTGCTCCAGACGGGACGTTAGGTGTTTTACTTCCTGTTTCGTCTGCTCATAGCGTTTCTGTTCTCGCTCCACAATCGTTTCAGGCGCTTTTTCCAAAAAGTCCGGATTCGCCAATTTCTTCTCTGCGCTCTTTAAATAGCCCAGCGCCTCCTCCAACTTCTTTTTCAAGCGGGATTGCTCGCGCTCAACGTCGATGACGCCTTCAAGAGGCAAGAGCACCCGAATATCCCCCGCCACACCGACCAGCGTTTGTTCGGGTTCACCCACTTCTTTTAAACTCCACGTGATTTCGGCAATTCCCGCCAACTGCTTCAGCTGAGCCTCCCACGGAACCAGGACGTTTTGCCATCGTGAAGGCGCGATAATGGTGACGGGCACCGTTTGCGACGGCGGAATGTTAACCTCTGCTCGAAGATTACGAACCGTTCGCACCACCTCTTGAACCCGCCGCACGTCTTCGATGAGCGCCTCATCACGCGGGAACGCATCCACACTGGGCCAGGGTGCGGAAATGAGCAGGCCGTCGCTGTCCGGAAGCGCCCCCCACATCGCCTCCGTGATGAAGGGCATATACGGGTGGAGGGCTTTCAAGATCGTATCGAGGACGCGACAGAGGGTCACTTGGGCCGCGTGCCGTCTTTCGTCCGGTTCTTCTTCGGATAAACGGGCCTTCGCCATTTCAATGTACCAATCGCAAAATTCGTTCCACGAAAATTCATAGATTTCCCTCAATGCTTCACCCAATTGATAGTCATCGAAGAAACCGTCCACTTTGCCCACCATTTCGCGGGCACGGCTTAAAATCCAGCGATCCTCCATCTGGTATTGTGCCGGCTGAGCAGGATCGAAATCATCAGGAAGGTTCATCAGGACGAAGCGGCACGCATTCCAAAGTTTGTGCCCGAAGTTTCTGCCGGTCTCAACCTTCTCCCAGAAGAAGCGCATATCGCTTCCGGGAGAATTACCGAACAACAAACTGAAACGAAGCGCATCCGCCCCGTACGTTTCCACCACATCAAGCGGATCCACCCCATTACCGAGCGATTTGCTCATCTTCCGTCCCTCGGGATCGAGCACCAACCCGTGGATCAGGACCTCCGAGAAGGGCACCTCATCCGTAAACGCAAGAGCGCTGAAAATCATCCGAGCCACCCAAAATGGTATAATATCCCAACCGGTGACGAGCACATCGCTCGGGTAGAAATAGTCCATCTCAGGCGTGGCTTCGGGCCAGCCTTGCGTGCTAAAGGGCCATAGCGCCGAGCTGAACCACGTATCCAGGACATCTTCATCCTGCGTCACAGCGCCCCCGCATTGATCGCACGCCGTTGGCGCATTCCGTGCGATGATCATTTCTTCGCAATCGTCACAATACCAGGCGGGGATTTGATGACCCCACCAGAGCTGTCGTGAAATACACCAATCCCGAACATTGTACATCCAGTTCAAATAGATGCGTCCAAAACGCTCCGGGACAAACCGGATTCGCCCCGTTTCGACGGCTTCGATCGCAGGCTTTGCCAATGGTTTCATATTCACAAACCATTGCCGCGAAATCAGGGGTTCCACCACGGTCGAACAACGGTGGCACTCCCCAACCGCGTGGGTGTGCGATTCCACTCGTTCCAGTAAACCTTGGGCTTGGAGATCGTCCACCACTTGCTGACGCGCCGCAAAACGATCAAGTCCTTCATAACGTTCTCCCGCATTCGCTGTCATTAACCCCTTGGGGTTGATGACCTCCAATGGATCGAGGCCGTTACGTTGCCCAATTTCATAATCGTTGGGGTCATGGGCCGGAGTCACCTTGACCACCCCTGTGCCGAATTCCGCGTCCACGAATTCATCGGCAACGATCGGCACCCGGCGATTCACCAAGGGCACCATCGCCCAGCGTCCCACCCATTTACGATAACGCGCATCCTCAGGATGCACGGCGATCCCGGTGTCGCCTAGAATCGTCTCGGGCCGAGTGGTGGCAACTTGAATGAAAGAATCCACTTCCTCGGCGTCCGTTTCGACCCGATAGTTCACATAATAGAGTTTGGCCTGTTTTTCTTCATGCTCAACTTCAATATCACTTAAGGCTGTCGAACATTTAGGGCACCAATTGATCATATAATCGCCGCGATAAATGAGCCCTTTCTCATAGTACTGCACGAACACTTCCCGGACGGCGCGGGAAAGGCGCTCATCCATGGTGAAGCGAAGGCGGGTCCAATCGGGTGAAAATCCGAGCGTTTTCATCTGCCTTAGAATTTCCCCTTCGTACGTATCCTTCCACTTCCATATTTCCTCGACAAAGGCCTCACGCCCCAACTCATGGCGGGTCACCCCGCGCTCTTCTAGTAACTTCTGAGCCACTACATGCTGCGTGGCTATGCCGGCATGGTCGGTGCCCGGCTGCCACAGGCTTTCGTATCCTTGCATCCGATGTTGGCGAATCAAGATGTCCTGAATGGTATTGTCAAGGGCATGACCAACGTGAAGATTGGACGTGACATTTGGCGGTGGCATCAAAATGGTATACGGTCTGCGATCGGGACGCACTTCGGCCTTGAAATGCCCCCCCGCTTCCCACTTTTCATAAATGGGCCCTTCCATTGCGCCCGCATCGAAATGGCTGGGAAGGGTGATGCGTTCCTCGTTTTTGGGCATTGACGATCCCCCTTGCTCATCGTGTATAGACAAAAACCCCCGCTCGCTAAGGGCGAAGGGGGGTTATCATCCGCGGTACCACCTTATTTCTTCAGGCAACCGACAATCCTGAAACACTCGGCTGGATAACGGGGAAGTCCCGTCGCTGCTTACTCGATATTTCAGCAGGAACGCTCCCGGACGACCTTCGCACTGTCCCGCACCGGGCACCTCTCAGCCCATGGGTGTCCCTTCTCTTAGGGGCGGTTCAGCCTACTCCTTCCGTTCATCGCGCAATCGTTGATTATTAATCTAACCAAAAGTGTAGATATTCCCCGGGTCAAAGTCAAGCAATGCCGGATTCATCCGATTTTAACGCAACATTGATCTCTAAATCCCCGTATTGAGTATGTAACGGCACGACCAAACGGTGAAAATCCAAGGTCGAAATATAGACCCCTTTGCCGGTCACCAGCGTGGGCGGGGAAATCCGACAAACGAACCCTTCTTGCTCCAAATTGCTGCTGGCCAATCCGGTAATCACATTGCCCAACTCCCCCATGGCACTTTCGGCCAAATGATCAAACAGGGGGACGGGTTCGCCCAACATTTGACTGACGAAACCCCGGGCGGTGTCCTGGGACAACCCGTAAAAAACGGCACCCCGAACATCACCCGTCACACCGAGCGCGACCGTCACTTCCCGCGATGTGGCGCCCGATTTCTCCAGCGCCACGTTGCCGCGTTCAATATCCGCTCCCACTTCCGTTTCCAAGACGTAAGAGGCGGCCTTTATGAACGGATTGATAAATCGAACGTTAAGGGACATCGGGATCCTCTCCTCACTTGATGCTCTCGAAATTTTCATTCAGTCGATAAAAGAACGGAGCCACGTTATCCAAACCTAATTCCTCCGCATTAAAGATAATTTCGGTTCCGCCGACAAACAGATAACCATCCGCCCGAAGGGCCCGACACAGACTCCGATATAACGCCTTTTTGGCTGTTTCCGTAAAGTAGATGGTGACGTTTCGACAGATGATTAGATCAAACTTCCTCCGATATTGGCTTTGGAATAAATCTTCGGTCGCAAAACGGACGGCTTTTCGCAGGTCGTCCGACACCCGGTAAAGGGGCTCCGGTTTGCCACTGCGATCTTGACGCTTTGGCAACGGCATGTCGGCGGGATCCGGATTTTGAATCCATCTCAGGTACCGCGCTTTACGATCGGACGATAGGTTTCGGATTTCACTCTCCCAATAATCGCCCCGTCGTGCCCGTGCTATACAAGCCTTATCAATATCCGTCCCCAAGATACGTGAACGTTTAAGCGCCCCTTGCTCATCAAGAAGAATGGCGATACTGTAGGCTTCACACCCGACCGATGCGCCCGCGCTCCAAATACCCGGTTCTTTTGTATTTGACAAAATT
>SLMV01000023.1 GCA_007133365.1 Clostridia bacterium | reverse complement strand
TTGGGGTAGTGAGCCGCCGATTCCACGCCCTGTAGCACCCGCCAAGCTCCGAGCGTTAAGGCCTCGACTTCATTCTCCCCCGGGATCACGATGATCGGGGCAATCCATCTCAGCGCTCGCTCCATCTTCGAGGTCAATTGCTTTGAGCGCGCCATGCCTCCGGTAATAACGATGGCATCGACATTACCCAAAAGCACTGAACTCATGGCAGCCGCCTCCTTCGCAATCTGGTAAACCATTGCTCGGAGCAAGAGATTTGCCTGCTGGTCTCCTTCGTGGGCTCTCTTTTCAATCTCAATCATGTCACGCGTCCCGAGATAAGCGTAAAAGCCACCTCGACCCATCATAATCCGTTTTAGTTCAGATTGAGAATAATTTCCGGAAAAAGCTAGGTCCACCACCCCGGTGGCGGGTAAACCGCCGGCCCGATCCGGGCCAAAAGGCCCTTCCGCTGTGGCATTGTTAACATCGATCGCACGTCCTTTATCCATTGCAGCAACGGTAATCCCGCTACCGAGGTGAATAACCACCAAGTTAACCTCGTTCAGTATGTGGCCAAGTTCCGCAGCTGCTTTGCGTGCCGATGCTCGACAATTAAGGGCATGCCATAAACTAATCCGTTGAATTTCAGGTAGGCCTGATATGCGTGCCTCCGGACTCAATTCATCGACACTGACCGGATCCACAATAAAGGAAGGGATGTCCATTTCTTCCCCGATCCGATGGGCAATAAGCCCTCCAAGATTGGAAGGATGTTCGCCTTGTATACCCGTTTCAAGATCACTGAGTAACGCGGAAGTCGTTACGTATGTGCCGCCCCCTACCGGACGCGCCAAACCACCTCGACCCACCACTGCAGAAAACTCCGTCTCAAGTTCGTCGATGAAACTTTGTACATGTCGAAATCGGTACTCCAATTGCTCCGAAATCTTAGCGTATTGTCTAAGCTCCTCATCAGGATGTCTCAACGTCTTTTCTTTGACCACCCAAACCACGGGCTCTTCATTCTTTCGTTCAACTCGGGTCAATGCGACTTTGGTTGATGAACTCCCAGGGTTGACGGTCAGGAAATGGTTGTCGGGGTGCACAGGTATTCCTCCACTCCATTGAGAAAGTCTCGACTGCATATTATGGTACAACAAACTTTCTTTTCACCAAACTCCTCCTTGGCGGCAGCATCGATGTATGCTATCATCATTAAAAACCAAAAAGGCGATGATGGAACTCGGTCGGTAAGAGACTACCGTAACCTCCAGAGAGCCTGGGACGCTGGGATCCAGGTCGGTTGACTTACCGAATATCTTTCCGAAGCCGTAAAACTGAATCAAAACAGTAAGTTTTACCGGGTCCGCCCGTTAACGCGATGAGAAGCGAACTGGATTCAAATCAGTTAATTTGGGTGGTAACGCGGTTATTCAGCCGTCCCTTTCAGGGGCGGTTTTTTTATGGCCATTCCGAAGGATTTGATTCGCACGGGTTAAAGAAAGGAAGGGGAGCATGTTTAAGCCAGTACCACAAGAAATTGATTTTCCGAAAATGGAGGATCGCTTGTTGCAGTGGTGGGAGGATAACGGCTATCGTCATGCGTACTTAAAAAAGAATGATCATTCCGGTAAACGGTTTTCTTTTCTGGATGGTCCGATCACGGCCAACAACCCCATGGGGGTCCACCACGCGTGGGGCCGAACCTATAAGGACCTATTTCAACGGTTTAAAACCATGGAGGGTTTCGAACAACGGTATCAAAATGGATTCGATTGCCAGGGTTTATGGGTGGAAGTGGAGGTCGAAAAGCAACTCGGGCTCAATTCCAAACAGGATATCGAAGCATATGGTATCGCGGAATTCGTCAAACGCTGTAAAGAACGGGTTTATAAGTATTCGGCGATCCAAACGGAACAATCGAAACGCCTCGGATACTGGATGGACTGGGAAAACTCGTACTTCACCATGTCCGAAGAGAATAATTACACCATCTGGCATTTTCTAAACATCATGCACCAAAATGGACGCATTTATCGTGGGCACGATGTGATGCCTTGGTGTGGACGATGCGGAACCGGTTTGAGTGAACACGAAATTGTGACCGAGGGTTATAAGGAATTGACTCATACCAGTTTGTATGTAAAACTCCCGTTGCTCGTGGACAGCGAGGCGTGGCGTGACACACACCTCCTCATCTGGACCACGACACCGTGGACACTTCCGGCCAACGTGGCCGTGGCCGTCCACCCCGATGAGACCTATGCCCAAGTCGAGATCGACGGGGAGTATTTCCTCCTCGCCGAAGCCTCCGCAAAGCGTATCTTTGGTGAAGATGTCACGGTCATCAAACGTATGGATGGCCGAACACTGTCGGGTATGAATTATAAAGCCCCCCTTCCGGAGCTTCCGGTCCAACAGTCGGTGCGTGGCCAGGTCATCCTATGGGACGAAGTCGACCCAGAAGAAGGAACCGGTTGTGTTCACATTGCACCAGGTTGTGGACGTGAGGACTTCCACCTGGGCAAAGAATACAATCTTGACACGCTTGCTCCCCTCGACGAACATGGCGTTTTCGTTGAGGGCTATGACGTTCTCACCGGCCTCGAAGTCAAAGATGCCAATCCTATCATCATTGACCACTTGGACACCACAAAACGCTTATTGCGAACGGAAGAAACCACTCACCGCTATCCCGTCTGTTGGCGATGTAACGAGGAGTTGGTTTTTCGTCTGGTGGACGAATGGTTTATCGGGATGGATGACTGGCGAGAAGACATCATGGACGTGACACGCAAAATTCGCTGGATCCCCGAATTCGGCATGGAACGCGAACTCGACTGGCTTCGGAATATGAGCGATTGGATGATCTCCAAGAAACGCTATTGGGGACTTGCGCTGCCTATTTGGGTCTGCCAATCTTGTCATCATTTCGACGTGATCGCCGGTAAAGAAGAACTGAGGGAACGTGCGGTCTCCGGTTGGGATGAATTTGAGGGCCATTCGCCTCACCGTCCTCATATTGATGCGGTGGAGTTGGACTGTCCCGAATGTCAGGGCACCATGGAGCGTATACCCGATGTGGGGAACCCATGGTTAGACGCCGGCATCGTGGCCTATTCAACTTTGCACTATTTGACCGATCGGGACTATTGGGAAAAATGGTTCCCGGCTGATCTCATCACCGAGAGTTTCCCGGGGCAATTTCGTAATTGGTTCTATTCGCTATTGGCCATGAGTGCGGGAATCACGAAACGCCCCCCCGTTCGAAATATCCTCGGTCACGGCCTGGTTTTCGACGAGCATGGCGAAGAAATGCATAAGAGCGCCGGTAACGCAATTTGGTTCGAGGATGCGACTGCAGAAATGGGCGCCGACGTCATGCGCTGGCTCTATATGACTCATAATCCGAACTCTAACGTTTTGTTTGGTTATGGAAAAGCGGATGATGCCCGGCGCCGTTTTATCATTCCTTACTGGAATGTATACTCGTTCTTCGTGACCTATGCCCGTCTTGACGAGTTTGATCCAGTAAAGGCGAAGACCACGCCACCTGAGAGCCGATCTCTCCTTGATCAGTGGCTCTTGGCGCGACTTCACACGACCCTAAAGAGCGTCCATCAGTCGCTTACCAATTACAATACGGTAACGGCCACCCGATCCCTGGAAGCCTTCGTAAACGATTTATCCAATTGGTACGTTCGTCGGTCGAGGCGACGTTTCTGGAGTAAGGGGAAAAAAGGAAATGAAGACGATAAGCAGGCCGCCTATGAAACACTGTATGAAGCGTTGACCAACATCACCCGGGCGCTTGCTCCCTTCGTGCCGTTTATCACCGAACACATGTATCAAAACCTCGTCGTTAACATCGATTCGGCAGCACCTCCGAGTGTGCATTTCACCGAATTTCCGAAACCAAACGACGAATGGGAGAATCTTGGTCTAGAAAACGAGATGGCAAAGATCCGAACCATCGCTTCCTTGGGACGGGCCGCCCGTGACACAGCTGGCTTTAAGGTGCGACAACCCTTGGCGCAGCTCATGGTGGCAGGACCTGGATGGGATCAACGCTTTGATCATCTGCTCCGGGACGAACTCAATGTCCGTCAAATTAACCCAGTGTCGGATGACAAAGAATTTATTGTCTATGAGGTCAAACCCAACTATGCCGTTCTCGGGCCGAAATATCAAAAAGATATGCCGCGGGTTGCAAGAGCCGTTGAGGCAACCGAAACACAACGGCTAATTGAAGCCATCCGCTCCAATCAACCTATAACGGTTGATGGGTTTTGCTTACAACCCGAAGAACTCGAGGTCCGCACCCACAACCGACCCGGCTTCGCCGCTGCCACGGAAGCGGGTTATACGGTTGCCATCAGCACCGAACTGACCCCCGAGCTCGTTCGCGAAGGCCTTGCCCGGGATGTCATCCGATTTGTCCAGGAAAGCCGAAAGCAAGCCGGGTTTGACGTCTCGGATCACATTCGGATGGGATATGAAGCAGAAGGTGATCTTCCCGCAGCGATCGAAGAACACACCAAGACTATCGCCGATGAAGTCCTCGCGGATGAATTAACCCCTGATCTTTTCGAAGGCCATCATTTCGAAACGACCATCCGGGAACAGAAGCTGGCCATCAGCCTCGAAAGGATCACCGATACGAAAAAAAGATGAATAGATGAAACAACTCGGCCCGGGAAAAGCGCCCATGCGCGCCCTCCCCGGGCCGGACATTACCCCACGCGTTGTATTGTAGCGTAAGCCTTAGTCAAGACCCTTCTGTTTTTGTTGCTGCTGAGAAATGTTTTCGGTTAATCGATCAAGGGCGACTGCTAGGATGACAATGCCTAAGCCCCCCACCGTTCCCATCCCGATGTCGAGCGACTGCATCGAGCGGAGAACGACAAGTCCCAAGCCACCCGCACCGATCATGGATGCGATCACCGTCATCGCAAGCGCCATCATAATACACTGATTGACGCCTGCCATAATGGTTGGCAAGGCAAGCGGCAGTTGGATGTCTTGCAAGACTTCTCGCCGGGTGGATCCAAACGATTCTGCCGCCTCCACCATTTCTTTGGAAACTTCTCGAATTCCCAGATTGGTCAAACGAACGGCCGGAGGCATGGCAAAAATCATCGTCGCCACCAAAGCCGCCACCTTCCCCATTCCAAAGAACATAACCGCCGGAATCAAGTAAACAAAGCTGGGCAAGGTCTGCATCACGTCAAGGATAGGGCGAAGCACTTTCTCCACGGCATCATTTTGCGACGCTAGAATCCCCAACGGGATTCCGACAATCAAAGAAGCCGCCGTTCCCGATAGAGCCAAGGCGACCGTGGACATCGCCGGCTGCCAAACATCGACTCCGTAGGTGAAAAGAAGGCCTAGGACGGCAAAGAGACCCAAATTCCGATTCTTCGTAATACGCCACATCAATAGGCCAATAGCCAACATGAGAACAGCTTCTGGAGGCCATAACAACAATGCTTCAAATAGATTGATCAGTGCCTCAAAAAATACACTGACGGCCCGAAGGAAGGGGCTCAGTTGGCGACTCACCACATCGAAGCCCGCATTAACCCATTCCGCAAAGGGTATATAAAATTCAATCATTCGTCCTCACCACCTGACGCCAGTTTGGCCATCACAGCACCGCGAAGTACAATGCCGAGAAATCGCCCTTCTGAATTAACCACGGCCAGGGGCAGATTCTTCCCGGTCAACATGGAAAACATTTCCCTTAACTGGGTTTCGGGTGCAACTTTTGGTATATCGGAGACAAGGATGGATTCTAGTGAGGAGTGACCGGATTTGGCCGCCGACAAGGCATCCTCTGCGGAAACAATGCCGAGCAACTTATTATCACGATCGACCACAAATACGCTGGAGATGTCATAAGTATCCATCTTTCTCAGCGCGGTCCGGGGTCCGTCCTTAGGATAAACCAGGGTTGACGTGGGCTTTTTCATGATCATCTCCGCCGTCAATAGCTGGGATCGATCCACGTCCTCAACGAACTTCTCCACGTAGCCCGCAGAAGGTGACATCATAATTTCCTCCGGTGTGCCAATCTGCACGATCTCACCCTCTCGCATCATCGCAATCCGATCACCAATTCGAAGCGCCTCGTCAAGATCGTGCGTGATGAACACAATCGTCTTTCTCATTTGATCTTGCAACTCAAGTAGTTCAGATTGCATCTCTTTACGGATAAGTGGGTCTAGGGCGCTGAAGGCCTCGTCCATCAATAGGATCTCGGGGTCGGTTGCCAGTGCGCGGGCCAGTCCCACGCGTTGCTGCATACCGCCACTTAAAGCAGAAGGATAGGCATCTTCATAGCCTACCAATCCCACCATCTCCAATGTCTCTCGTGCCTTCTTCGATCGTTCCTCATGAGAAAGTCCCATAACCTTGAGTCCGTAAGCCGCATTATCGAGAACCGTCTTATGAGGAAAAATTGCAAAGCTCTGAAACACCATGCCGAGTTTGTCACGTCGAAGGGTCCTCAACTCGTCAGAATCCATACGCGTGACGTCCTTATCATCGATCACGACGGTCCCGTGAGTTGGCTCGATAAGCCGGTTCAGGCAGCGGACCAATGTTGATTTTCCGCTGCCCGAAAGCCCCATCACGACGAAGGATTCACCGCGTTGTACTTCAAAGGAGACATTTTGGACGCCGACCGTCAGCTTCGTCTTCTCCATAATTTCCTCTTTGGATAAGCCCTGCTCGAGCAAGGTCAACGCCCGTTCCGGATTCTTACCGAAAACCTTATATAGGTTCTTGACTTCAATCATCGCCATTTAAGGGTCTCCTAATCATTCAGCCAAGCGTCAATATCTGAACGGTTATCTTCAATCCACTGAGCCGCCAAATCACTTAGATCCTCACCGGCTTCTTGATAACCATAGAGAAAGTCTTCGGTATCATCAATGCTCATTTTGAAGTTGTTCACAAACCGATACATTTCCGGTGCTCTTTCATCGAACCCTTCGGCAACACCCCAGAAGTAATCGTCTTGCTCCCAATATCCTTCCGGATCTTCGAGCATCTTGATATCGTAATTCCGGAACATGACATGCGGACGCCAAGCAAGAAACAAGATGGGTTCTTCTTGCTGGGTCGCATACTCCACTTCTGACATCATGGATGCCATGGATCCAGGCACTACTTCCAGATCTAAACCATAACCTTCGACAATCTCTTCCGATACCAACATCATACCTGAGCCCGGTTCAAAACCGGTCAGTTCACCATCGACCAAATCTTCATTTCCCACCAGATCGGCAATCGAATCGGCCTCGACATACGTCGGGACAGCCCAACCGACCGGTGCATCCTCAAAAATCGCGCTACCGAGCTCGTAATCATCGCCCCGTTCCTCGTGATAGCTGCCGTGGATTGAAGGAAGCCAGATTCCAGGCCAAAGATCAATGTCGCCTTGTGCCAGCGACAGGAACATAAAGCCGATATCTCCTTCAACGACGTCAACAGTATAGCCTTGTTCTTCGGCAATTTGCACAAAGACTTCGATCATCGGTTCTTCATAGTCATAAGGTGCATGTCCTACTTTGATG
>SLMV01000210.1 GCA_007133365.1 Clostridia bacterium | reverse complement strand
GATGACGAGCGCGATCGCGTCATCCAAGAGGTTGGCAAGGGAAGCGGGTTTTCGAGTCAACGGTATAAAGGGCTGGGAGAAATGAACCCGGATCAGCTCTGGGAGACCACCATGAACCCCGAATCCCGAACGCTCCTACAGGTCACCATGGAAGATGCCATTGAAGCGGACGAGATTTTTACCATCTTGATGGGATCTCGAGTGGAGCCACGCCGAGAGTTCATTCAGGATCATGCGGACGAGGTGCGCTTTTTGGATACGGTGGTTTAGCCACTCGGTCGTCGATCCATTGATATCATTGATTGACAACGAGCGGGTTGGAAAAGAGATGGAGGTAGCAGTTTGGCGGAATTTACCCACGGCAAAATTATCAATATCGGTCTCGCCGATGAGATGAAACAAAGCTATATCGACTATGCCATGAGTGTCATTGTCAACCGGGCGCTTCCCGATGTTCGCGACGGCCTCAAGCCGGTGCATCGCCGCATTCTCTATGCCATGCGTGATATGGCATTATCGCCCGATCGTCCGCACTTAAAAGCGGCGCGTGTGGTCGGGGAGGTCATGGGAAAGTACCATCCCCACGGTGATAAGGCCATTTACGACACGCTGGTCCGGCTCGCCCAAGATTTCAACATGCGCTATCCGCTGGTGGATGGCCACGGAAACTTCGGATCGATCGATGGCGACTCGGCTGCAGCCATGCGTTATACCGAGGCACGACTGACGCCGATTGCGATGCAGATGATGACCGATATGGAAAAAGAAACGGTCGATTTTTCCTACAATTTTGATGATAGTTTGGAAGAACCTGCGGTCCTTCCGGCCCGATTCCCCAATCTGCTCGTTAATGGATCCTCCGGGATCGCCGTCGGCATGGCCACCAACATTCCTCCCCATAACTTAAGCGAGGTGGGGGGTGGGGTCTTGGCCATGATCGAAAATCCCGATATTACCTCAGAGGAATTGATGCAAGATCACATTTTGGGCCCGGATTTCCCAACGGGAGGCGTCATCTTGGGGCGGGAGGCCATTCGCCAAGCCTATACCACCGGGCGGGGCATCATTACTATGCGGGGCGTTACCCAAATTGAAACCCTGCCGGGACAAAAGAGCCGTCTGGTCATCACCGAACTTCCCTATCAGGTCAACAAAGCGAAACTCATTGAAAAGATCGCCGATTTAGTTCGTGATAAAGTGATCACCGGCGTCACCGATCTTCGAGACGAAAGCGATCGCGAGGGAATGCGGATTGTGGTGGAGGTGTCCCGTACCGGAAGCCCCCACGTCATCTTGAATCATTTATATAAACATACACCGCTTCAAAGCAGTTTCGGCATTATTCTATTGGCGCTGGTCCACAACCGGCCCAAGGTCCTAAACCTCCGCGATGCCATCGTCCATTATCTCGAGCATCAGCGCGACGTGGTTCGTCGACGAACGGAATTTCTTCTCGCCAAGGCCGAGGCTCGGGCGCATATTCTCGAAGGCCTACTTCGCGCCCTCGATGCCATCGATCGTATCATTGCCATCATTCGTGGCAGTCAAACGGTCCAGATTGCCCGAGAGTCGCTGATGGAAACGTTTGAGTTTTCCGAAAAGCAAGCCACCGCGATTTTGGAGATGCGGCTACAGCGTTTGACCGCCTTGGAGCGCGACAAAGTCCAAGCAGAATTTGACGAATTGGTTGAAACGATTCAATTTTACCGTGAAGTCTTAGGGGATCAGGTCAAACTCGATGGCCTCATCCGGGACGAACTTGAAGCGGTTTTGGAGACCCACGGCGATGAACGCCGCACGCGCATCACCACGTCGGAAGGCGATATGCAGGTCGAGGACCTGATCGCCGAAGAAGACGTGGTGGTGACGTTGAGTCATCAAGGCTATATTAAGCGGATGCCGGTCAACACGTACCGTCGCCAGCGACGCGGGGGACGGGGTGTCCTCGGGATGGGGACCAAAGATGATGATTTTGTCGAGCAAATGTTTATCACCACCACCCACCGGTATTTGCTCTTTTTTACCAGCCGTGGGAAGGTTTACCAACTTCGGGCCCACGAAGTGCCCGAAGGCGCCCGGCGCGCCCGGGGCACCCCGGTGATCAACTTGATTCCGATCGAGCCCGGAGAGCGGGTGACGGCCGTCATTTCCGTGACGGATTTCGATCAAGAGGGCTATCTCTTTATGGCCACGCAAGAAGGCAATGTGAAAAAAGTAAAGCTCGAGGAACTAAAATCACCTCGCCGAAGTGGGCTGATTGCCATTTCGCTGCGTGATGAGGACCATCTGATGGGCGTTACCTTAACCGATGGCGACCAACACGTGCTATTGGTGACGGAAAAGGGGCAATCGATTCGATTCCACGAAGATCAGGTTCGCGCAATGGGGCGTCAGGCCCAGGGCGTTATCGGCATCAAACTGACCGAAGAAGATCGCGTGGTCGGGATGGAGACGGTGGAACGCGAGGCGGATGTCCTGGTGGTCTCCGAGCATGGGTTTGGCAAACGAACGCCGATTTCCGAATATACTCTGCAAAGCCGCGCCGGCAAGGGATTAAAGACGCTCCGGGTGACGGAGAGGACCGGACCGGTGGTGGGAATGAAGGTGGTCAAGCCAGGCAACGAAATCATGTTGGTGACCGTCAACGGCGTGATTATTAGGACCGAGGTGGATGCCATTTCCCGACTGAGTCGCAATACCCAGGGTGTCATGTTGATTCGACCGGGAGAAGCGGATAAGGTGGCGACGGTGGCCCATCTCGTTATCAAAGACAACGGAAATGTCACGAGTGGAATTAAAGAGGAACTGGTGGAGGATTTGATCGAGGATGCCGAAGAGTAAAGGTGGAGGCGGTCGCATGCAAGTTGGGAAGATTCCCCCGCGGATTCTGAGGCATTTGGTCCTGAAGAACCTCGGGAAAAAACGTTCCGAAGTCGTCGTGCCGGCTGCGTTCGGGGAAGATTCGGCTGTCATGGATTTTGGGGGCCAGCCCGTGGTGGTGTCGACGGACCCGATCACGGCAGCCACGGAGGGCGCCGGGCGACTGGCGGTCATCATCTCATGTAATGACGTGGCAGCGGCGGGTGCCGAACCGGTTGGTGTCTTGTTGACGGTAATCCTGCCGGAAGATGCCGAACCCCACCAGCTCGAAACCATCATGCGGGAAGCCCATGAGGCGGCCGAGGAGTTGAATGTGGAAATCGTCGGCGGACATACCGAAGTGGTGCCGCAAGTACAAAAACCGATTTTGAACACCACCGTCATCGGGAAGGGGTTGCCTGACCTTCCCCATTGGCCCATTACCAGTTCCACGGCCCGAGCCGGAGATGCCTTGATTCTCACCAAGGCGGCGGCGGTGGAGGGAACCTCCATTTTGGCGACGGATTTTCGCGAGGTCCTGTTAAAACGAGGGGTTAAAGCGTGCGTTTTGGAGGAGGCAGCCGCATTTTCGGGTGCGATCAGTGTCGTTGAAGAAGCCCGGATTGCGGCACAAGCCGGCGCCCGCGCGATGCACGATGCCACGGAAGGCGGCGTCATCGGGGCGGCCTATGAGATGGCGGTGGCCTCCAAAAAAGGGATCGAACTTTATGAAAATGAGATCCCCATTGCCAACTCGACGCGCGAAATTTGTTCCGCCTTGGATCTGGACCCACTCCGGCTGATCTCAAGCGGTGCCCTGTTGATTGCGGCGAGTCCGAGTGATCCGATCCTCAGGGCTCTCCGGGAACAGGACATATGGGCGAGTGTCATCGGCCAATTTACCGAAACTCCCGGAATTAGCATGGTGCGTCAACTGCCGGGTGGGGGACAGGTGACCCTCTCGGTTACGCCCCCGGAACGCGATGAATTATGGAAAGCACTTCAGCGTTTTCCCGGGGGCAAAGAAGGATAACCGGGCGGCTTATCGTGTGGATTTTAAGGTTTTTTTATCAAGTTCAATCGTCCCGTCGATGATCGGGCTGCAACTTGTCAATCATCAACAGAGAACCGGTGGTGCTGGAATCCGGTGATTTTTGTAAGTTGCTTTCCACCCGGGAGACGCGAAACGCATACGCATAGATAAGATGAGCGGATTCGAGGATGTTCGAATCAAACGGGGTGGTACCGCGGGCATTTAGAGCTCGTCCCTGACGGGGCGAGTTTTTGTCCTTAAGGAGGTCATACGGTGTACGAAGAGCGGCGGCGGATGGTCGAGGTGGCGCATCGGGCGTATTGGCTTCGGTTGACCCCGGGAACGTCGGGGAATTTAAGTGTTCGTAAAGCGGGTTATTTGCTGATGACCCCCACCGGATCTGCCCTGGGAGCCTTATCGCCCGAGGATATTGTCGAAATCCCGGGGAAGGGAAGGCCATCGAGCGAAATCCGGCTTCATAAAGCCTTATTTTGCCGAGCGAAAGGAGTCCGGGCGATCCTCCATTTTCACGGGACCTGGTCCATTTTGGCGGCCGAATCCCATCGGTTTTGGCGGCCCGCCATTTCCCTTCCCGAATTGGAGGGGCTCACCCGGACGGGGTGTCTTCCCGTGGTGGAGCCCGCGCCGCCGGGAAGCCAAAAACTGGCCGATCGGGCGGCATTGCATTATTCTCCGGATGCCCAAGGCCTTTTGTTAAAGCGTCACGGCGCCGTCACCTGGGGGACGACTCCGGAGGAAGCCTTATACATGGCGGAAACCTTAGAGGCGGCAGCGCACTTGGATTATTGGTATCGAGAAAGGGGCGAGAACCGTGCTGACTCCAATACGGTGGGTGGATGATCATCTCGAATTACTCGATCAGCGGCATTTACCGGAAAAGGAAGTCTGGAATCGTTACGACCGCCACCAAGACGTCTCCCGGGCTATTACTCAGATGGTGGTGCGGGGTGCGCCGGCCATCGGTGTGACCGCGGGCTATGCCATGGCTTTAGCGGCTCAAAATGCCCAGGTCGACGCTGACGAAAAGACCGTGCGGGGTAACATTCCGGGTTGGGCGCAGGCGCAAATGAATCACTTGCTTGAAGCGGCGAAGGAATTGGAATCAAGTCGACCCACCGCTGCCAATCTGATGTGGGCGGTGCGGCGGCAATTACAGGTGGCATCGGAGCACCTCGAAGCCGAAGATCCGGACATTGCCGCTCGGCTTATGGAAGAAGCCATAGTAATTCATCAGGAGGATATTGATCACAATCGACGCCTCGGACGTCACGGTGCCATCATCTTAGAAGATGGTGACCGCGTGCTTACGTATTGTAATGCCGGGGCCCTGGCGACCGGTGGTTATGGCACGGCACTCGGCGTAGTTCGTGGCGCGATTGAGGCCGGACTGAACATCGAGGTGTTCGCACCCGAAACGCGTCCCTACCTTCAAGGAGCGCGTCTAACGGCCTGGGAGCTGATTCAAGATGGGATACCGGTTACCTTGCTGGTGGATGGGGCTGCCGCCGACCTGATGCAGCGAGGTGAAGTGGATGCCGTTGTGGTTGGGGCGGATTGCATTGCTGCGAACGGGGATGTGGCCAACAAGATCGGGACCTATGCGCTGGCGCTGGCCGCGCGGGAACATCGCATCCCGTTTTATGTCGCGGCTCCCACCTCGACGGTGGATCTGACAATACCCAATGGAACGGCCATCCCGATCGAGGAGCGGGACGCGGAGGAAATCACGCATTTTCGCGGGCAGCGCATTGCACCTGAGATGGCCCGTGCGTTGAATTACGCATTTGACGTTACACCGGCATCCTTGGTGAGCGCGATTTTGACGGAAAGAGGGATCATCGAACCGCCGTCTCGGCGGGCGTTAAAGGATTTGCTCACGGAGAGGTAGGTGAGTCGGTTGTTGGATATGCAGCTTATCCGGAGTGAGCCAGAAAAAGTGAAAGATGCGATGGCGGCAAAAGGGGAGACCGATGTTGATCTTGATCAACTGCTCTCTTGGGATGTCGACTGGCGAGAAACGCTTCAGGAATTGGAACAGCTTCGCGCGGAGCGAAACACGGCTTCGAAAGAAATCGGGCGCCGAAAAGCGGCCGGTGAACCTGCCGATGAATTGATTCAGCGCATGAAGCAGGTGAGCCAAAAGGTCGGAGCGTTGGAAGAAACGACTCGGCATCTTGAGCAGAAAATTGAGGATGCGCTCCTTCGCATTCCCAATATTCCGCACCCGGATGTCCCGCTGGGAGCGTCGGAAGACGACAACGTTGAGGTCAAACGGTGGGGAACCCCCCGTTCGTTTGGATTCGATGCCCGTCCCCATTGGGAACTTGGTCCGGAGTTGGGTATTATCGACTTTGAACGGGCGGCGCGGGTGGCAGGTTCACGGTTTACGATTTTGCGGCGGGCAGGGGCGCATCTATCACGTGCTTTGATCAACTTCATGTTGGACCTTCACATTGAAGAGCATGGGTATGAAGAGGTTTATCCGCCGTACCTGGTGAACCGAGAGAGTATGCTCGGCGCCGGGCAGTTACCCAAATTTGAAGACGATGCCTTCTTAGTGGGAAAGCAAGATTATTTTATGATTCCGACGGCCGAGGTTCCGGTGACGAACATGTACCGAAGTGAAATCATCCCGGCGGCTAACTTACCTTATAAATTTGTCTCTTACACCGCATGTTTCCGTGCGGAGGCGGGCGCGGCCGGACGCGATACGCGGGGCATGATCCGCCAGCACCAATTTGACAAGGTGGAATTGGTGATGTACACGATCCCTGAGCATTCTTATGCGGCACTCGAAAAGATGTTAGGTCATGCCGAGGTGGTGCTTCAGCGTCTGGAATTGCCCTATCGCTGTTTAATTATGTGCACGGGGGATATGGGCTTTGCTCAGGCCAAAAAATATGATCTTGAACTCTGGATGCCCAGTTATGATGGATTTGTCGAGATTTCTTCCGTCAGTAACTTCGAAGATTTCCAAGCGCGCCGTGCCAATCTGAGGTTCCGTCGGGATCGCGAGGCGAAACCGGAGTTTTTGCATACGCTTAACGGCAGTGGCGTTGCGGTGGGTCGAACCGTGGCTGCGATCATAGAGAACTACCAGGAGAAAGACGGGAGCATTACCATTCCCCAGGCGTTACGACCTTACATGAGGGGACAAGCGAGGATTTCAATCTAGAATTGTCGGGATCGATGGGGTCGTGTTAAACTAGATATTCGAAAGAGAAAGGCTCGCTGGTCGTGGCGTGCATCGATAAGATGGAGGGGTGCCGGAGTCTGGCTAATCGGAACGGTCTTGAAAACCGTCGAGGGTTCTGCCCTCCGTGGGTTCGAATCCCACCCCCTCCGCACACTAACGGGTTATCCACAGTCTCAGGCTCAAGCACAGCGCGGTATTTTTGAATTAAACACCGTCGAAATGTTGATAACTTGGCACCTTTTGGGGATAAGTCGGGCGTTTTGTGGATAACTTTGCAAGGGTTCGAAGTGTTATCCACACATTACCAACAACCACAAAATGCATACTTTTGCGTTATCTTGCGGTGCGGTTTCAAATATGCTAGCATATGTGGGTGCTAGGAGCATGAATAGGAGGAGTACCCAAGTCAGGCTGAAGGGGCGGGTTTGCTAAACCTGTAGTAGGGTTACAGCCCTAGCGAGGGTTCGAATCCCTCCTCCTCCGCAGATGTCTCGAAACTTATAAGATATAAGATTTATGCGCCTTTAGCTCAGTGGATTAGAGCGACTGACTACGGATCAGTAGGCCGGGGGTTCAAATCCTCCAAG
>SLMV01000129.1 GCA_007133365.1 Clostridia bacterium | reverse complement strand
TTGATTTACTTCGTCAAAAGCTCGAATCTTTGACACAGATTCCCGGTGTTTCCGGCCACGAGATCCCGATCGTCCGATATTTAATGGAGGTCCTCCCTCCCTCAGTCGATGCTCTTGAGGTGGACGCGATGGGCAATGTGATGACGCGAACGTCAGGAAATCGCCCCGGCCCCCAGCTGATGTTGGCCGCCCACTCGGATCAGATCGGAGCGGTGGTGTCGCACATCGACGATACTGGGTTTCTTCGTTTCAACAAGGTCGGCGGAACTTTGGATGCACTCTTATTGGGTCGCAAGGTCCGCGTCGGTGAGATCCCCGGCATCATTGGCGTCAAGCCAGGTCACTATCAAACCCGTGAAGAACGCGAAAAGGTCGTGCCTGCATCAAAGATGTACATCGATGTCGGATGCCAAAATGCCGAAGCGGTTCGGGCGTTAGGCATCGAGGTGGGCTCCCCCGTCACGTACCAGGACTCGCTTACCTTTCTACAAAACGGCCATCAGTTCGCCGGGGCCGGAGTCGACAATCGGGTGGGCTGCGCTGTTCTTTGGCAGGTACTAGAGAGGATTGCCGACGGCGATTTTGGCGGAACCTTATGGGGTGTCTTCACGGCTCAAGAAGAAGTGGGGCTAAAAGGAGCAGGCGTTGCAGCGCATCGCATCCAACCCGATTTCGCACTCGCCATTGATACCGTGCCCTGTGGTGGCACGCCGGACGTTAACCCGAATCAACTTCCGACCGATATTGGTCTTGGTCCGGTATTCCCCTGGGTGACGGGCTCACGAGGCCAGTTTTCCACACCCCCCCAAATCCGAAAACAATTGCTCGAAACCGCCAACGCCCATGACATCCCCCATCAGATTATGATCTTCGCCGGAGGCGGTAATGACGCCAGCACCATGCAGTTGGCCGGCGATGGGATCCCCAGTGGCTCCATTACGCTGCCGCGTCGGTATTCGCACTCACCCGTCGAAATGGGCGACCTCCATGATATGGTCAATGCGGTCAAACTGATCGATGCGATCGTACGGGAAATGGAAACGCATACCCCTCAGCGATTTATTTAGATATAAAAAGGAATAGAGATGGGCATTGCGCGTCTCTATTCCTTAAACGTTCAATGGTTTTCGGTTTTCGACACCACCCGCTCAACACTCGGGTATCCTCGTCAAAACAAACTCCGGATCTTAGAAAAAGAACCGACGAAATATCCCAAACTCGGCCTTTTCGCTTTGAGAATCCCTCATCTAGAATCCGACGGAATTTTGGAATTTAGTTGGCGGCCTGTAAGCATTCTCGGCAAACACCAACGAGGTGAATCTCGATCCGGTGGATCTGATGACCCGTTTGTGCCGCCAGCGCTTCATTTAAGTCACAGACGTGCGGCTGAATTTCCGCGTCAATATCTTTGACCATCGAGCACGATAAACACAGTAAATGGGGGTGCGTTTTTGTGTTGGGATCATAATGGAACTTTTGGCGGTCTCCAATGGTAAATTTGGTAATCAGACCTGCCTGCTCAAACGCTTCCAAGTTCTTGTAGACCGTGTTTAAGCTCATGGCCGGGCACCGATCCTTAACCGCTTGATAAACCCCTTCCGCGTTGGGATGGTCCTTACTATCTCTTAAAAAATCGAAAATCGCCAAACGCTGGGGCGTCACTCGTAACCCGCATTCGCGAAGCACCGATTGAGATTCTTCTTTTTTAGAATACGTCTCCATACGTCATCACCTATCTAAAGAACAACATCTTAATCCTGCTTCCGATACTACGACAAATTACGACAGAAGGAAACACCCATACCTCGAGATCATCGGCAAGAATGCACCATAAAACGCATCATGCGTTAAACGATTCAGAACAGGACCTACCCTAACGCTAAATGACGAACTGGCAATATCTTGCACTCATTATTATATAGTGTCACTACGTTGTCAATAACTGATCGCATCCAAGCGCTGGTTGATGCTCATTCTGCTGCTAGTCGCAAGACCGTCCCCAGGAGTGTCTGGACCCCATTGATCAGCCACCTTGGTTCACTGTATTCTTGGGGACTATGACTGATGCCCTCTTGACTCGGCACAAATAGCATACCGGTCGAAACATAGGGCGCAAAGCTTTGCGCATCATGACCCGCTCCGCTCGGCATGGAATGGGCCAACAGTCCATAATCGACCGCACTTTGATGCAGGATCTCCCTTAAGTTTGAATCCAGCGTGACCCCATCCTTTTCAAAAACCGTTTCAAAGCGAGCCGGCACATTCTCGTCTAGCCAGTCCGTCAATCGGTCACGAACTCCTTCCATGTCCCTTGAGCAAAGTGAGCGCAGCTCAACACTAAAACGGCATAATCCAGGTATTATATTGATCCCGCCTGGCGCCACTTCAATCTGACCAATGGTTGCCACCATGTTCTCGGAACGAGCGCGGGCCCATTCCGGTAACAGATGAAACGCGGGAGCCGCAGCCACCAAGGCGTCAGCGCGCTGAGCCATCGGGGTAGTACCCGCATGATTGGCTCGCCCTAGGACTTCGACCACATATCGGTAAATGCCGACGATACCTGTCACCACGCCAACATCGGCAGGACGGGTCTCGAGCACCCTACCTTGCTCGATATGGAGTTCCAAATACCCACGGATTGCATCTGGTGAGCGCTGAGCCGTTTCAATCCTATCAGGATCCAACCCAAGGGCTGACAAACGATTCCCTATTGGTTCCACATCCTCTCGCCGACTCTTCCAAATCTCAGCGGGCGCCAGTAGTCCCATCATTGCCCGGCTCCCCAGAGTCCCTGCATATCGGTGGCCCTCTTCATCCGTGAAATTGATGATTTCCAAATCCCAAGGAAGCGTCACGCCCTCCTCTTGAAGCGTGCGTGCACATTCGAGCCCACCCAAAACGCCCAGTGCTCCATCATACGGGCCACCTTCCGGCACCGTATCGAGATGCGAGCCGATAATGAGCACCGGTTGGTCGGAATCCTGACCCGGCAAAGAACCAATTTGATTGGCGCAAGGATCCAGCCGCACAGTCAAGCCGGCGTCCTCCATCCGTTCCTTAAGCCAAGCCCGCGCCCTGAGGTCGTCATCCGTAAGGGCCAACCGAGTTACCCCATGATTCTCCCGATACCCAATCTGCCCCAATTCCGTTAAATCTTTAAGTAATCGCTCACCATTGATTCGCACCCATCATCCCCTACCTTCTTGTCTTTCGAGTATCCAGCATCATTGGATTAACGCAACATCCCTTTTATCATTAGTTTCAGCTTATCACATACGAAAGTCACGGCGGCGTTGCCAGGTGATCTTAAATAGGAGAGGCAATGGGGAGGAATATCCACATACGAAGAACCGCTAAACCATCCGTTGGCGATGCTGAAGGGGAACCTGCCCGCTAATGCGATTGCAGCCCCCATGGGGCGGGGGCCGCAATCTCACGAAATGACGCGCGTCCTTTACTCCACCACTTTGATGTCATAACCCCAAATGTCACTATCCGGAACACGCGGAGTATACTCGATCCGATCACGCATTCCCCAGAGTACGCTCTCCTGGAAAAGCCCGATGTTCATGCGGTGTTCCGCGGCCAGCATGGAAAGGTCGTGATAGGCTTGAATGCGACGCTCATCATCGCTGACCTCGGTCCAGGCAATCTCCAGCAGTTCGCCCATGCCTTCTGGCGCCGTTCCAATACCTCCGTAGCCAGTTCCTTCATAGCGGCTGGGCTCATAGCTGAGCGTCCCGAAGAAGGGATTCATCTGGCCACCCAGTAAGAGGAGAATCAGTTCCTGTGTTTTGCGCGGCCAGTACACTTCACTGTTGAAGGTGCTGTCATCAAGGATACGAAGGTCCACGTCAAAGCCCACTTCTTCCAGCATGTCGCCAATTGCGCGAGCGACGTCCTCCTGCGGCCAGGTGTTCGCTGCATGGAACACAAGTCTAGCTTCACCCGGGCCGTATCCGGCTTCCGCGATCAGCTCGCGTGCCCGGTCCGGATCATACAAGTTGGCTTCAGGACCGTAGAGATCGGGATGGGCTTCGGGAAGCGGTTGGAACATTCGGGCTCGGAAGGCTTCGCCTTCGCCACCCCCTAAATCACGGATGCCATATTTATCAATGGCCCGTTCAATGGCCTCGCGAATCCGGGGATCTTCCGTAGTGAACTCGCGGTCGAGCTCGGGCTCTCCTACATAATCTTCGTGGACACCCAAGCGCGGCCACAACTGAAAACCTCGCGCCGTCTTCGACCATACCGGACGAACACCTTCGGCCGCTTCGACACGGGCCTCGTCCGCTGGCATCACCATATAAGCCAAGTCCGCATCGCCTGCGATGAGCTCGGCAACACGTGTTGATGCCTCCGGAATCACCCGGAACACCAGTTCGTCATACCCGGGGGGATCTCGCCAGTAATCCTCATTGGCCACGAACTTGATATATTCATCACGCGCCCAATCTTCGAGGACCCAAGGGCCCGACCCCATCGGCCAACGGTGCACGCCTTCCATGCCGACCTCTTCAAAATAGGCTTTACTCACGATGCCCGCCCCGGTGTTCCCCTGGGCTAACTTGTAGAAGAAAAGGGAGTCGGGCTCTTTGGAAACCACATCGAAGGTGAAGTCGTCATGAATGACAATTTCGTCAATCCACTGGTACTGATCAACCACGATATATTGATCCCGCGTACCATCGATGATTCGACGATAATGGAATTTAATGTCCTCCGCGGTCAACTGCGTACCATCATGGAACCGAACGTTGTCGTGGATCCAGAAACGAACAGTCAGTTCATCAATGCGCTCCCAATCGTACGCCAGCTCCGGTACCCACTCTGCACCATCCTGACTGCGAACAAACAAATAGTCGTAGGCATTTTGGGTGGTCCATTCCTGTACCGTTGCCCAATCCTGAGGTGGGTCCCAAGAGTTGACACCAAAGTTTTGAGCGACCGTGACCCGTACCGGTTCCGTCGGCTCTGCGGGCTCGTCCGGCTCATCCACATCATCCGGATCATCCACATCATCCGGATCATCGGGTTGGGTTGCCGGCCCACAAGACACCAGCATGGCGAATGCTAGGCCGATAACCAGCAAAATTACCAACCACGAATACTTGCTCTTCTCCATTACATTTTCCCCCTTCGTTGGCTTTCTGGTTTCGAATACCGTATTAAACACCCCACCTGAAGGTGGAGCATGGCAGTATGGTACCATAATATATCGTATTGTGCAATATAATTGCTATATATTTCGTTTTACGTAATAATTTTGCGGTAGCGGGCCCCGAGCCGCCCATCCAAAATCGAGTTTGGGCGAGTAAATTTTGCGAATCTTACCTAAAATATTCACCTTATAAGCAGACAACGTCATGGCTTCTCTTTTCAAAATTCATAGGACTTCCCCAATCTTGAAGGGATATTGCTCGGACTCGCCGAATGAAAGGGAAAGTGCTTGTACCATCATCATGACCTCGGATTACCCATCAAATGGACGCGCCTCGGGGAGGGATGCTTTCATCTTGTCGCGGGCTGGCTCAGCAGCTATACTATCGCTGATATTTCTTCTCAGTATGTTTTTCTCGTCAGGTATCCTCGACGCGTCCACTGCCGCCGACGTCATCGACCATTGGCCCACCGGCGAAAAAATCATTGGGCTCACCTTTGATATTGGCCCTGCTTCCGAAAATACCACCCAAATCCTCGATGGATTGGCCGATTATGATATCAAGGCCACGTTTTTTTTGAGCGGTCAATGGCTCGAGGATAATCCCGCACTCGCCCGGCGCATCTTGTCCGAGGGGCACGGCGTGGGGAACAATACCGACTCCTATGCCGACATGTCCGAGTTAGGGCGCGAACAAATTGAACGTGAAATTCAACGAGTTGATCAGCTCGCGGTCGAAATTCTCGGGCGAGAATTACATCCCTTTTTCCGACCTTCCGATGGCTTCTATGATAACCGCCTCCTGGATATCCTCGGCGAAAGCGGGTATCGGCATTGTATTCTTTGGAGCTGGAAGATGCTTGACGAGCAAACGGGTTCGGCACCTGACATTCGAACTCAAGCCCAAGAGAGCCTGCGTCCCGGAGCAATCTTTTCGATGCCCCTCGGATCCGATGCCCTTACCCCCCAGGTTCTGCCACAAATTATTGACGATGCGACCCAGGAAGGCTACACCTTCAAAACCCTGACGCATATTGTAAGTCAGGTGCCCCCATATCGCACCTATGAAGTGCAGCCCGGCGATACCCTTTCGGACATCGCGCACCAGTTTGATACCACCCCCGAGACCCTGGCCGAGATCAACCAGCTAACGGATCCCTCGTACCTTGAGATTGGAGAAATTCTCCGGCTTCCTCCTGTGAAAATCCCGGAAGACGAGACCCTCCCTCCCGAAGCCCGCGAACCGGAGGAGCCAGCAGTTGATCCAAAACCCCCAATAGAAGAGCCGGAAGAGCCAGAACGTGAAGACCCACCTGAAAAAGAACCCGCAGATTCTTGGTGGACCCTCCCAGGGCTTTGGTTGCGTTCTCTTTGGAATGGCCTTTGGCAGCTACCGGTTCGTCTGATCGATTTTATGATTGAAATGCTCAAACAAAACGGTTCATGAAACCGTGAGGGGACGTAGCCGTTCGGCAATCATGCTCACACCCTCTCCTCGTCTTTGTAAACGCCCTTGGATCAAGAGCGGCACCGAATTTGAATTGAACAAAATATGACCATACGTCTGATAGGTTTGGGGAAAGACCGTTACATCAATCAAACCCGTCTCATCCTCGAGTGATAAAAAGACCACCGTCTTACCGCTTCGTGTTGGCGGTCGATGAATCCCAATCGGCATCCCTGCGATCCAAACTCGGGCGCCCGAACGGCCCGCTTTCGCTCCAGCCACGGTCAAGACGTATTCCCGCAATCCATCCCGATAATACGACATCAGATGCCCCCCCACCGCAATCCCCAGTGTTTTTTGTTCCCACTGTAGTTTTTCTAGGATCGAAAAATCCTCCAGTTCCGCCGGAGGCGATTGCCCCAACAATAACCATAATAATTTTCGCCGATTGCGCTCTAGCGACTTAAAAGCACCGGATAAGATCAGATGTTCTGTCACACGCCGGTTAATTCGTGTCCGTCGCAGATAATCATCGAACGATTCAAATGGCCGCGACTGAAGGATTTGTTCAACCACTTCCTCCCGAATGTTTTTGACCTGGGATAATCCTATCCGGATGCCACCCCCCTCGACGCGAAATCGCGCACCGCTTTGGTGGATGTCTAAGGGCAAAATGATAAGGCCACGGCGTCGTGCTTCGGTACAAATGCTGTTGGCCGAGTAATAACCCATCGGACCACAATTTAAAATGGCGGCATAAAATGCCGCTGGATAATGACGCACCAAATAAGCGGTTTTGTACGCCGTTATCCCAAAAGCGGCCGCATGTGCTTCACAAAATCCATAGGACGCGTAACTTTCCATATAAGAATAAATGGTTTTGGCGACCTTCTTTTCGACCCCTCGCTCGACCGCCTTGCGGATAAACAAGCGTCCTAGTCCCTGCATCTCGTCTTCGCGTTTTCGGCTGCTCATCACTCGACGCAAATGATCGGCCTCACCCGGGGTGAACCCCGCAATGACCATTGCCATTTCAATAACTTGCTCTTGGAATAGGACCACACCATGGGTTTTTCTCAAGATGGGCTCGAGCTTCGGATG
>SLMV01000031.1 GCA_007133365.1 Clostridia bacterium | reverse complement strand
TCTCCCGGTGCTTCGGTTTCGTCTTATTATTTTTGATGAGGACCGTTATTCGAAATGATCGTCCGCTTCATATACTTCCAAAATCTTTAACGCACGCTCACGCATCATCGTCCTTAAACATTCCGGTTTGATAACCTCCGCCTCGTCATCATACCGCATGAGCCATTCCGAAACCTCGCGCAACCCGCCCGTTTTAAAGCGCATTATACAGTGGCCCTCCCTAACCGATAAGGTTTCCTGCGTTGGGTGCCATTTTAACTCTTCGGCCAGTCGCGCCGCTTTACCCCAAAATCGGATAATCACTTCGAATACGTCATCCCCCTGCTCCACCAGCCAGGCGTTTCGGAGGTAGTCTTGAAGATCAAAATTCCGAGGTGGCACAAACGTCTCCGATATCGTTCGCACCGAGTGAATGCGATCTAAACGAAAGGTGCGCAAGCTGTTTCGATATCGACAGTGTGCAATGAGGTACCATGCCAACCAGCACTGGAAAATGCTGAGAGGTTCCACGTTGCGTTGCCAAGGCTTTGGATCTGAGACCCCGCAGTAGGACAAACCAATCACTTGCCGGTTTTGAATCGCTCGGAGAAGCGTCTGGAATGTTTCCTCATGCCCCGACATGTCGACTTGGGGTTCCTGCCTTACAGCAATATCCTTCGTGGTTTCGTGCAAACCTTCCTGGATATCCGGTTGCATTCCCGATTTAATTTTCTCCATCGCCGATGAAAGGGTTTGGCCATAAGGGGTCATCCCTCGCGCCCAGTGACTATCCGCTACCAGCAACAAGGCTATCGCTTCCTCTCGCTCCAAATCTAGCGAAGGAAGAAATGGAGCGCTAGCTAATTGATACCCTTTGCCGTCACTATAGATAGCAAATCCAGCATCTTCTAAATCCTGTCGATACCGGTAGACGGTCCGCTTGGTCACACCAAGTTTCTGGGCGATTTCCTCCGCCTTCATCCGTCGTTGACTCGAGACCAGCTGCAAAAATCGAAAAAGACGGGGTAATTTGCTGCGTTGGTCCATCAAATCAAACTCCTTTTGAGAGAATTTTTTGCGTGTTAACAAAATGACGCTTAGCGATTTCATCCAAGACCGAATGTCCAAACTTCTTCACCAAGCATCGTCCTACCGAAACGGTCCGCTCACCACCGCCTTTTGGCAGGGCCTCGCCAATCCCTTTGGACAATTGTTCCAACTGATAAAGGAACAAATAGCGCGCCACCATCGAAGCCGCTGCCACCCCGATAAACTGCTCGCCCCTCTCAATTTGGATCAGTTTGATTCCTCGCCCGCCAAGCCGCCCTGCTAAAACCGCCGGGGCAGCAAATTGATCCACGATTGCAATAAAGGGGGGCTCGGCAGATGTGAGCCGGCGCTGTAAATTTAATACCACGCGCGAATGCCCCCACGCCAAAAGATCATTTAGATTCTTACCTTCTCGTTTAAATCGCGCATAAAGTTGATTATAAGTTCTAGGCATTAACACCAAGGCATTCGCCAATTCACCCATATCACTTTGAATCTTCTTTCCTAATTGCAGGCAACGGCGATCGCTGAGTGTCTTTGAATCGGAAACGCCCCAGGACTCGAGCTGATCTGCCCATTTGGCGGTTAAATAGACACCTGCTATGACCAAGGGACCGTAATAATCCCCTTTCCCCGCCTCATCGGTACCGACATAGGGATAAATTGGACTCTCCGGTTTCGAATCCGAAAGTTTTGAATGAAGCTGGGTCAGGAGCCGGTTAAAAAGCGTCTCTCCTCTTCCTTGAATATGAAGCTTTCCGTTTGTGTACTGACGTACAATTAAACGATCCGTCCGGACCGTGATTTCATACGCATATTCACAATGCGGCTCCTCCCTGGGCACCACCTGATCCGGCCAGTTCTCAACCAGTTGACGTACCCCGTCTCGTTTCCCCGCAGGAATTTGTATCGCATACTCAACTCCACGAGCGACACCGATCACCTCAAATCTAAAGTTTTCTCCTCGTTGGTAACAAGCAGTATCTTAGTTGATTGTAACCTCTCATCCAACTTCTTTCCACGGGTTGCTTATGATATAAATACCTAGGAAGCCCGCCTTGTTCTGCGGATTCAAAAGTCGAGAGGTGATCAAATTTGAACTCAAAAATACGGGTATTTAGCGGTCTTCGCCCAACCGGACGAATGCATCTTGGGAATTATCTAGGCGCAATTATGAACTGGGTCAAAATGCAAGAAACCCATGATTGCATTTATTCCGTAGTGGATTACCATGCCATTACGACACCCTTTAAGCCAGAAGAGCTCCGTCGCGATACTCGGGACATGCTGGTGGATCTTTTGGCAACGGGCCTTGATCCGGAAAAGTGTGCTCTCGTGGTTCAATCCGAACTCCCTCAGCATACAGAATTGGCTTGGATCCTGGGCTCGATCACCCCTTTAGGTTGGTTAGAGCGCGTTCCAACATATAAGGAAAAAGCGAGTATGCACCCGGATTATTTAAACCTAGGACTCCTCTCCTACCCGGTTCTTATGGCGTCGGACATTCTGGTCTACCGAGCCGAAGCGGTTCCAGTGGGAGAGGATCAGCTGCCGCATCTCGAACTTACTCGAGAAATAGTACGACGGTTTAACCACTGGTTTGGGGATACATTCCCAGAACCCGAAGCCATCATGAAAAAAGAAACCGCTCGCATTATGAGTCTTAAGGAACCGGAGAAGAAGATGAGCAAGAGCCTAGGCGAAGACAGCTACATTGGCATTGGGGATGACCCGGAAACAATTCATGCCAAAATTAAGCGGGCCGTTACCGACATGGGCCCCGATTCCACGGCTATGGGCCCGGGCGTGGCAAATCTTTTCAATCTCTTGCAAATATTCGGTCAAGAAGCCGATTACCTAACCCTTTACGAGGACTATGAAACGGGTTCATTGCGTTACGTCGATCTAAAAACCGTCACCGCCGATGCCATCATCGAAGGACTAAGGCCAATCCGCGAAAAACGGAAAGAGATTAAGTCGAATCCGGAAATATTGGAGAATGCCTTGCAACTTGGACACGAGAAGGCCAGCGCCATGGCTACCAAAACCCTCTCGAGGGTCAAGGAGCGAATTGGCGTCGGACGAGACGTCAATATTTAGCGCTCGTGGGTTTGAAGGAATTGGGACGGGCGTGGGTTCATAAGGCGCCCAAATGCCCCGTCCTAGTTACCCAATGAATCTTCCGGCTCCGAGCATCCTTTTGAAAGTCAACCAAAAATTAAAAATCAATTAAAAAGGGAGAACTGATGCCATCTTCCTAGACGGCCAGTTCTCCCGAATAATTACTCTTATAAAAGACGTTAAAGCCTAGAGAACGATATCCTCTACCTCAATCAGATATTGCTCTAACTTTCTTTTCACCCGCTGCAACGCATTGTCAACGGATTTTACATGACGACCAATCTCCTCAGCAATTTCTTGGTAGGATTGGCCATCAAGGTATGACATCAGAACCTGCCATTCCAAATCACTGAGCATTTCCCCCATACGTTTTTCAATTTGTCGAAATTCCTCACGAGAAATAAAAAGCTGCTCCGGGTCGGAAATCCGGCTGCCGGCAAGAACATCCATAAGCGTCCGGTCCGATTCTTCATCATAAATAGGCTTGTTCAAGGATACATATGAATTCAAGGGAATATGTTTCTGCCGAGTTGCCGTCTTAATGGCGGTAATGATCTGACGCTGTATGCAAAGCTCGGCGAAAACTTTAAAAGAGGAAAGTTTATCCGCCCGGAAGTCGCGGACAGCCTTGAACAAACCAATCATGCCCTCTTGGATAATGTCTTCCCGATCGGCACCGACCAAAAAATAGCTTCTTGCCTTTGCCCTGACAAAATTTTTGTACTTAAGCATTAAATACTCCAGCGCTTTGGAACTGCCGCCCCTCGCCGCCTCAACAAGATCCTCGTCGTCCATAACCTCATATTCCGCCGGAAAAACATTAATTTGAGAATAGGTACTCACACATACCCTCCTCCACTTCATCTGAGCTACCGCCATAATTTTGCAATTCAAGAGACTCAATCAAGATGAATACAACAGGTGCTGATCTCAATCCATCGCTATCCTAATTCAAAAAAAACGACGTCCGTACGACAACTGATGAAATTCAGCGTCCCCCGTTATCTTCTCACATTATACTGGCCACTGTTTCGGATGGTCAACTCATCCCCGTCAGGCCGGAACCTAAGCCGGCCCCCCATAACGAGAGCGAACAATCTCATAAAGCAAGACCGCGCCGGCAACCGAAACATTCAGAGAATTTATTCGGCCGAATAACGGCAAGGAGACGAGCTCGTCACACGTCTCATTGACCAACCGGGGCAATCCTCCTGCCTCACTTCCGAGACAAAGGACAACCGGACCCGATAAATCAACCGAGTATATGGACTTGCCTTTTGCTTCCGCGCCGAAGGCCCATATGCGTTGTGATTTTAGATATTTCAGTGTGCGAACCAAATTAGTTACCTGGGAGATCCGCAGGTGCTCGGTAGCACCCGCCGACGTTTTCACCACCGTCGCATTTATCGAGGCAGAACGCCGTTTAGGGATGATCAGACCATGGGCACCTGCCGCCTCGCTCGAGCGGATTAGCGCTCCGAGGTTGTGGGGATCTTCGATATGGCAAGCCATGACGATAAAGGGATCAACACCCTGAGTTTGAGCCGCCATTAGGATTTCGGATACTTCCACGTAGGGATAGGGATTGCAGAACGCTAAAATGCCTTGATGTGTCATTCCAGAGGTCGCCTCTTCAATTCGCTCTGATGCCACCCATTTCCATGAGACGCCTGCAGCCTCTAATTCATCAATGATAGGTTTCGCATCACGTTTTTTGATGCCGCTTGAAAGCCAAACCTCGTGTAGCGTTCTCCGTTTTGCTCGTAACGCTTCCCGGACCGGCTGGCGACCCACTATCGTCGCCATAGCACCCTCCTTAATTTATTCACAGGCATTCTCCGAACGAATGGTGTCAATGCGTCCACAACTAAGATGGCCCTCGCGACAGACGTGCTGGGTCACACAAGGCGGTCCGGCATTTTCAAACAAATAGGGCGATGCCGATTGGAGTAACGAAAGCGTCCGATTGGCCAGCTCCCGAATCTCCCATTGTGATCGCGTACAGGTTCTCAGTTCCAGCCACTCTAACCAAGCTCTTGCATTCTTCGACATCACCAGGTTGCTCGCCACCGCTTGGGGAAGCACAAACCGAGCATCTTCTTTCGGGACTCCTGCATCGCGTAACGATTCATACAAGTCACGTGACACATCCATATGAGCCAAAAAGCGCGCTTTTAGTTTCGCCTCCGATTCGACGCTCGGCGGGATGACATAATCAAAGCCAAGTTGGTCAATATACCGCTGAGATTGCTGGGAATAACTCGCTATCCGCGAGCGCACTAGTTGATGCGATGCAGTTCGGCTTAGACCCTCAATGGCGATGGTGAACGATGCATGCTCAAATGGTGATAAATGACCTAAACGCCGGAGCATCCGCACCAAGCGAGCCACCTCGGCTTCGTCGAGCGACTCTTCAAGCGCTGTCGTCGTGGAAGCTGAATAACAAAGGCGAGCTGCCATTGCAACGGTTTTATCCGCCTCCGGTGTAAATTGGAGAAGCCTAACCTTCATACTTAATCTCCTCTCCGAATGCGGGGACCCTCGGGCGTATCCTCAATTTGAATCTCGAGGTCCGCCAAGCCATCGCGAATTGTATCCGCAAGTTCCCAGAGTTTTTGACTTCGCGCCTTCTCTCTGACTTTCACCAACAAATTGAGCAAATCTGCTTCCATCCCGGGGCGACCTTCCGCAGTCTGAAGTCCAGACGCTTCAACATCTGGCCATATTCCAAGGATATTACCCGAAATCTCCAGCTGATCGTAAAAATCGCCGAGTTGATCGTAAACCTCGGGACTTAGAACAAAGTCCGAGGCATTGATCACACCATTGACGCGCCGGATACCTTCAAAAATTGCACCAATGGCACGGGGCGTATTGAAATCATCATCCATCGCATCGCAAAATTGCTGTTTTAATACATCGGTGGCATCGTTAATGGACGCGGCTTCTTGTTCCGCCAACACGACATCCTCGGGCGTGGCCGTCTTAGAGAGCAGAGAATAAAGTGCTTCGGCCGTATTCACCAATCGCTCCCATGCTGTTTTCGTCGCCTCGAGTCGGTCTCGGCTATACGTTAGCGGAGACGAATAATGGGCACTTAGGAGAAAGAACCGAATAACCTCCGGTGGATAAGCATCTAGGAGCGTCCTTGCCGTGACGAAATTGCCCAATGACTTGGACATCTTCCCCTCTTCCCCCGTCACCATGCCGTGGTGGAGCCAGTGGCGCACAAAGGGGGTGTCCTCCTGATTCAACGCTTCACTTTGCGCACGCTCATTCTCGTGATGGGGAAATATTAAATCACTGCCGCCCCCGTGAAAATCAAATCCATACCCTAGGTACGCCTGAGAAATCGCCGAGCATTCAATATGCCAACCTGGCCGCCCTTTACCCCAAGGGCTGTGCCAGCGCGGAATCTCCTCATCATCAATGCGCTTCCACAGGGCAAAATCTGCTGGGTGACGCTTTTCCGCATTCACGCCGAGACGAGCGCCTGCAATAAGATCGTCTAGGGCTTGTCCCGAAAGGGCACCATAATCCGGCGCTGAACTAATGTCGAAATATACATTGCCGTCGACCTCATAGGCATGTCCGGCTTCAATCAATTGCTCGATCATTTGTATGATCTGGTCCATATGGTCCGACACCCAAGGATAATGATCCATTCGCAAAACCTTCAGCCGATCACTAACCTCGATGTATTCTTGAAAGTATTTTTCGGCCAACTTCCGCTCCTCAAGGCCTTCTAGTTGGGCACGTGTTAAGACTTTTTCATTTACGTCCGTGACATTTTGGACAGTCGTGACTCGAAAACCCCGGTACTCGAGATAACGGATCACTGCATCCCAAAATACCAAAGGACGAACATGCCCGAGATGCGTATCACTGTAAGGTGTAATTCCGCAGACATATATCGAAACCTGACCGGGCTTTCGCGTATCGATTGTTTCCTTCTTTCCCGTCAGGGTGTTCGTTGCTTTGAGATTCATAAGACTTCCCCCTCAATGCCAATTATTATACCATGAGCGGGCAATAGGTGAAGTGAAGTTCATTCCGAGGTCCCCAACGAATGAACAAAAGCCAGGGAATTTAAGAGAAAGGCCCTTGCGTACTTTGATGTCCATCGCCACCTGAGGGTGCACTTACGCCAAAAAAGATGCTTCATCCTCATGGACCTTCCCGGTCACCGATTAGGGCAACCACCATCGCACCCGCACCCTCGCCGCGACCAAACGATCCCATGCCTTCGTGAGTGGTGGCCTTAACCGATACCCGATCAACGTTTATGCTGAGACGATCGGCAATCTCGCGCCGCATGGCATCAATGTAGGGCCTCAGCTTCGGTGCTTCCAAAATTACCGTGGCATCGATGGAGCACACCCTAGAACCTTCCAAACGCAGTTTCTTCGCCACCCGTTCTAGTAGCCGACGGCTATCGATGCCGTTATATTGCGGATCACCCGGCGGAAAATGTTGTCCAATATCCCCCAAACAGGCTGCCCCCAGCAAGGCATCACAAAGCGCGTGCAGGAGGACATCACCATCTGAATAACCGGTCAAGCCTTCGCGATGCGAAACATCAACCCCACCAATTCG
>SLMV01000020.1 GCA_007133365.1 Clostridia bacterium | reverse complement strand
TGGGATGGGTATGGGTGTCAATCAATCCCGGAATGATCGTCCTCCCGCTGTAATCACAATATTGCCCCTCGGGTTCGAAAGAAAAAGACTCAATGGGCCCAACCCGTAGAATCTTACCATTCTCAATGACCAGTCGACCTTTGGGAATGATTTCGCCCGAATGTCCCGTCCAAATCCGACCGTCGAATGTTTGGCGTTGTCCATTCATGACCTCCATAGCCCACCCTTTCTCCTCGCCGATGGTTTCTTCAAAATGATCACGGATCGACAGTCCACCAAACTGGGAATCTTCCGGTCGCGTCATGCAGTCTGTCATTCATCCGTCCTTCTCTTAGGATAAGACACGCGACAAGAGTCGGCGCGAAATCCTCGCCTTTATAAAGGGTTCTTCTCTTAGTGCAATGCAAATCCTCGGATCTCCGCTGAAACCCTAACGTTCGCTCAAAACGAGGAGAAATCATACGGGTGTCTGATTAAAAACGATAAGTCTGGGTAATTGAAAAACGAGAATCCAGTCGCGATCGCAATCTAAAACCTTATTATCTCTTTCAACAAGCCTCGTCGCATCATCGGTTCTTTGACGCCTTCATCATTGAATGTTCCTCCCCTTTGGCAGTGCTCGACCACCTCGATGGCTTTACGGCTTTTCTTGTTGGGAGCAGTTCGAGCCTTTCGATGACCTCATTAAACCGATGGAGGATCGCCAGGATATTTACGATAACGGCCATTTTAATCATCCACGATCGCCGAAGGTCCGCTTGAAGTCCCCCATAACTCCCCGTCTCCCCATTGGACCTCAACCGCCTTGTTACCATTGGACGGAAGATCGTTATCATTGCCGAATCCGCCGCGAGTGCGGGCACAATCCTGGCAACTCGCCTAATTAACCGCTGGGCGCTTATCACAAGGTTCGGGCAAAGGAGCGAATCTTCACTCGGTTGATATTCTACCGCGCTCGTGGGGTTTAATCCGTATGGCAGCTGTCTTCCCCTCGTTATCAATTGAAGATTGCGACATGACAAATAAAGAGACACTTAAGCAGGCTCTCCCCTCGCTAACCACGACGCCTACCGGGGCGGACGCATCATCTCAAACCATTCGGGATGGCAAAACAATATCATCAAAATCTCAATACGAAGAATATCAGCAGAAGGATGTCGACGATCTCATCGAGGCTCGAGAGCATCGCCTTCAACCCCTTCACGATGAAGTGCAAGTGGAACGATCCTGAGCCGAGCAAACGGATCAAATATGCGAACTACCGCCACATTCTTCTCCGGGAACTTGCGGCCAAACCCTTACGACTACCTCAAAAGAGTCACTCACCACCGCCATCTTCATACGTTGGTCTCATCAAAGCAAATCCGTGCATCATCCATTCTTTCATTTTTCGCCAAGTGCTCACGCTTTCCTCTCCCAGCTGGCGGAAAGTGGCGAGGATTACGGAGGCGATCTCCCATACCGAATTTTCGTGAGGGATGGTGATTAGGTCAATGATCTATCCGGGCGCATGAGAAGGGAACCATCGGATCTTTTTCTCACGCGCAACTTGGTCAAGTTTGAATGAGTGTGTAAATCCCCGCGGCATTATCAGTCCGGCCACTTGATGCAAGGAAGGTTAGGATCTTTGATCAGAAGCCGATCACCTATTTCCGTTTTCATACAATAATCTGGATAATATCGCCTAATAAATAATATTTTAGGATGTGTTAGCAGGAAATATGTTAAACGCGTAGAATAATATTTAGCATGTCATACGGTATGCGGGTATGTAAAATCTCGTCGCACCTTGTCAATCCGCTCGAGAAATGTCGTTCACCTTCACCGTCGGAACCAACCCTCGCTATTGACGGCGAACTCGACACTACCATCAATCGGGGCGAATAGATCATCCATAAGACTTACCACGACAACATGTGGGACCCAATCGTCCTAACCACAGATTAGCCTGACAGCAGGCGGACTAAATCACCTTACGCAAGGCCAAAAAAATAACAATGTGAGGCTGACGTACTGGCCACTTTCGGATATCTCAGAGATCGTGCGGCAATCAAGTTAGGGCACTTCGTTTATCATCTTAGGGCCGTAAATGTATTTGGGGTTAGGCAAAGTGTGTATTGGCCTTCTAAAAGAAAGGATGAAACCTATGGTTAGTAGGAGCACATGGATACTAGCAACAATCCTCGCGTTGTTTGTTTTGCTATCCCTCCTCAGTTGCGCCCCAGCGGTTGATCCTGATGAACCCGATCCGGATGAGAACGATGTAGATGTTGAGCCGGAACCTGATCCGGTTGAAGAACCTGAAGAGCGTCAGCGAGTGGTCGTTGCGGTTGATCTAGACGTCGTGTCTTGGGATCCACCGCAAGATTGGCTGACCATCCCTGAATCGATAACGGAAAATGCTTACGATTATTTGTATCTCCGAAATCACGAGGGGTCGGATTGGGTACCCGAATTGGCGCATAGTTGGGAATGGATCGACAATCAAACCGTTCGTTTCTATCTTAATGAAGGCGTTAAATTCCATGATGGAACCGAATTAACAGCAGAGGATGTCCGATATCATTATCGTCGGATTATTGACGGAACTCGTGAAGAATATATTCTTCGTGGTCAGTATGAGTGGATCGACGATATTATTGTGCACGATGATTATACCTTCGATGTTGTTGCTCATGAACCCGACGGTTTAATGCTTTGGAAACTCACTCAACAGAATAACGGAGCTGGAATTGTGAGCAAAGCGTATGTCGAAGAAGTGGGGATCGAAGGCGTCCACAGAGAACCGATGGGAACGGGTCCGTGGGTACTACGAGAGCATATCCGAGACGAACACGTACTGTTTGATCGTAACGAAGATTATTGGCAGACAGACCGATTCCCTAATTTTGAAGAATTCGAGTTTAGAGTTATTCCTGAGGCTTCAACACGAATTGCCGAATTGATGACGGGTGGCATAGATGTCGCGTATCGAGTTCTTCCTCAAGATGAAGATCGACTTAAGGATGCGTCAGGTGTGGATGCTGTATGGGTTGCTGGAGGTACGGGATATTTCCTTGGATGCCGTCCGGGCCCGTTGAGCACAGAGAATTATCCAGAGCCTGACTTCGCTGGTGACCCGGAGTTGGATCGCGAGTTCACCACAAGGGATCCTCGAATCCGAGAGGCCATCGAGCGTGCTATTGATAAGTACGCCTTAAGGGATATAGCAGGCGGTCATGGTGAGGCATTCCGTGCTCGTGCTTTCCAGCCCTTGCCTGAAGGTGATCCTGATCTATTCGGTCCTTCGGCTTGTTTGTACGATCCCGAGCGAGCGAAAGAATTGATTGCCGAAGCAGGGTACGAGCCCGGAGAAGCGACCTTGGTCTTCAATGCCAGTACGAATTGGCCGATCGGAGACTTGGCTCGCGTTATCACGGGTATGCTAGAGGACGTTGGGTTTGACGTTGATCTTCGCCTCATGGACTTGACGACGCACAGAAACTTGGTAAGCGGTCCAAGAAAATTGCAAGAGTTAGGTTTAGGTACGAATGGTGGTAACCTCAATCCGCACTTTGCTCACAGATCGTATATTTCGACGAACCATCTTCGAGCGCATTGGGTGCAGCCGACCGATGCAGAATGGCAAGCAGACCAAGAACGTATTGATGAGCTATATCGTATTGGCGAAAGCACTACTGACGAGCAAGAGCGAATTGAGGCTTTCCGAGAACTAAGCAATATCGCGGCTGAGCAACGCACACCGTGGATCAGCTTGTTCCAAGAGTCCAACCTTTACGGCATCAGCGATCGAATTGAATGGAATATGCGAGCTGATGAAGAAATCATGGGTTATGACTTCAAGGTCGTTCAGTAAATCCTCGTATCGGTAGGGGCCCTCATACCACTGAGGGCCCCTACCGCCTATAAAGGAGGAAGGACCCCCTACCCGCTGGTCGTTATGCGCAACAAATTCGACGGAACAATACCGATGACCAAATACGAGATTATCATTCGGTGACAATTTGGCGCATCACATATTCAAAGGTGATAAAAGCCTAACCCGTCTGATGGAAAGCGTCTTGAATCAGATCCTCGAAGGTCAAGCGACAAAACATATTATAGCCCATTCTTACGAGCGGGTCGGCACGGCTTAAGCAACCGTTATCGCACTGGCGCGATGAAGACTCGGGCAAGACCGATTGAACTTCGGGTGCCCAGAATACATAGCCGCAGTTTCTTTAGCGAGCGGTTCCAGTATTATCAAAAGAGCCAACAGATTCCGGGGCTCGCCTGGAAGAGGTGGTGGTTGGGAGGGTGAGCACACGCAAAGTCATGCCGGTCACGGAGCGGTTTTGGTGGAGGCGTTCTTCCAAGTCGACCGTGTCCGAGTTATTGAAGAACTTAGATCTTTTGGTTCAAAGACTGAGATACCTGTCCATTTTACGGACGAATATCCCTTCGTGTGGGTAGATCTCAATGGTATTTAACGCTCGTGAGGGCAAGCGTGGGGGGCTCATGACACCCATATTGCCGTCGAGATCAGCCAAGGGGGGTCGCAAAATCGAATAAAGAACTGACGGATCGGCAGCAAACGAAAACGCGGGAATGAATGTACACACCATCTGGAGTTTTACCTCTGATCCATAAGATTTGATACCGCCGTTTGGGTTAGGACATTCAAAAGAAAGCCTCGTCAGACAACCTGCCGGATATTCCAAGGAAACGACGCTGCCATGTTGAAGGGAAGTGAAGTAACAGTTAGAAGCAATCTTGGACCAACAGCACACGCATCCTTTTTATCGTTCGAGTGCAATTCACAACCCATCAATGAAAATCCTTATCAATGAAGCGGGTACACATTATCGATCGTTTCGCAAAGGAACGTCATTGAATCTTGAAAAATTAAAAAGGAGGTCATCATGACCGTCGACACTGCATCTAAGAATTCCTTGACACCCCGGGATATCCTCCGCTTCAAAGATGTCAGCGATCCCCAGGTTTCTCCCGATGGCAACAAAGTCGCCTGGGTAATGAAGGAAGTCATCGCTCAGACCAACAGTTATCGCTCGACAATTTGGATCACGTCTTTGGAGACGGGAGACGCCTACTCCCTGGTGGAGGGCACCGATCCCCGGTGGTCTCCGGACGGGCAGGCTCTCGCCTATGTCGGAAAGGCCGCGTTCCCATCAATCCAAAAGAACCCCCCTGCGGCAGAATCGGTGGTGGATGGGTCCGCCCAACTTTTCGTCATTGATCCCGACGGCGGCACCCCAATCATGCTGACGGATCTTCGCGGAGGTATTGGGAGTCCATCCTGGTCCCCAAATGGCGATGGTTTGATCTTTCTTACCTATGTGCGCCCCGATTTGGGATTAGAGCATCTTCTGGAACCCGATGTAACGGAAGAGGATCTGTATTTTAAATTCAACCGGGACGTCCTAGTAACCGATCACATGAGGTGGAAGTTTGACGGCATCGGATACTTTGGGAATTATCGGAGCCATGTTGGGTGGGTGCCATTTTCAGCCGCACGACCTGGGATGACCGAGCTCCTTACGTTGGGCGAGTTCGATCTATATTCTCCGACGTGGTCCCCCGATGGCTCGCAACTGGCGGTGGTCGGCAATACCGATCCTCGTGCCCATTCCCTTCGGCGACTCTTTATCTTTCTGCTGGACATGAAGGAAACAGCGCCGCTTGCCCTTCGCCCCTTATATCACCTAGAAGACATGCGAAGCACAGCACTGTCTTGGTCGCCCGATGGTACCCATATCGCGGCCTGTGGGCACCAGAATGCTGAACTTGGACATTATGGCAATCAGCAACTTTGGGTCATCAATACAGAGACTGGTGAAGGAAATTGCCTGACCGAAGACTTAGATCGAACGACACAGAATCCGACATGGTCCCCAGATGGTTCTGAGATCCTATTGCTGATTAGCGATCGGGCCGCGATCAATTTGTGGCGCCTAACCCAAGACGGAAGTCGAAAAGAACCGCTAACCTCTGGCGTACAGGTGGTGTCTCAATACCAACTGCGCCCCGGCACGAAAGGGATCGTTTGCCTCATCAGTGATGAAGCGACACCGCCGGATCTCTTTTGGGTTGATCAAGAGAGCGAGCAGGTGAAACGACTGACCAATCCCAATCAAAAGCTTCTGGAACAAGTGGAGCTTTCTCGCCCACAAAAGTTTGAGTTTGACTCTGAGGGGGTAACGGTCGACGGATGGGTCATGCCCGCCCTGGGGCTAACAGCCGGGCAGAAAGCCCCGGCCATCCTGACCGCAGGGGGAGGCCCCGGCGGAATGCGGGGCCCTGAATTCTCCTTTCAGAATCAGGTGCTCGCTGGACAGGGTTGGTCCGTGATCATTATCAACACGCGCGGCTGTCAGGGATACGGCGAATCCTTTTGCACCGCGATTCTCGGTGACTGGGGCGGGGCGGACTTTGTCGACAACATGAACGGTCTTGAAGCAGCCTGCGACACCTTTGACTTCATCGATCCGGACCGTATCGGTGCTGCGGGGGGTAGCTACGGGGGGTATACGGTGAACTGGATTATGGGCAACTCCGATCGCATCCGGGCTGCCGTATCCGAGTGCAGCATTATGAACCGTTATTCCTCCTACGGAACCAGTGATATCATGCCGGCCCGGGAATTCGAATTCGGAGGGGGTCCCCCCTGGGAGACCCCAAAGGCCTATCTCGCCCAATCGCCGCTGCGCCACGTAGGCAACTTCAATACCCCGACCCTGGTCATTCACTCGGCCCTGGATCATCGTTGCCCGGTGGAACAAGGTGAACAATTGTATATGGCTTTAAAACGGATGGGGATACCCACAAAATTTGTCCGGTTTTCCAACGAAAGCCATGGGTTATCCCGCTATGGAAAACCCTGGCATCGCGTCTTTCGTCTCGATCAATATCTGGCTTGGTTTAAGCGCTGGTTATAAGAATGAAGAGGGGCAGCACAAAATGATCACCCTGTGCTGCCCCGACCGTATAGGGCAAATTCCGGAACCACTTAAGACCTTGCAGGCCTTATCTAATCGATGCTTACCCATCTTCCTCCTGATCAAATTTCATTCCGAATTCCGGGTTATCCCGTTCCTTACGAATCCGACCTCCTGTCTCAAGCGGTTCGGTCCGGATGACCGATTGGAGCACCCGAGCGGACGTTAGGTGGATAGCGAAGGCAGCCATCCTGATCTCCCCACTCTATCTAAGCCCAGGTGGCGCTCGACTCAAAGACTGCCCCCTCCTGGATGAGACACAACATGCCCCCAAGAATCGCTCGCAACAACCCCGGGTCAGATCCAAGACCGGAGCACGCACAAGTTTGCTGGCCCTGAATTGAAAAGAAGAATATGTAGGCGATTGCCCCACATTGACGACTCAGGTAACAAATGGGATGAGATCAGCAGGGTCGTAAAAAATCCGCGACAATCCTGGCTCACACCCCCCCGCGCGATGCCACGAATCTCGGTTTCGTTACCAAAGCGACACATGCCGAGAAAACCAAAAACGAAAAGCGTTGGACGGACGTCAACGCATGCTCGTGTGACAGTCCGTTGCCACACCGCTCGATTCAGATGGAGACCGGCAATCGGCATGCCGACTTGGCAGGTATATCAGTAGGGCTCGAAGAAAATAATATGGGGACGTAACGCTAGATAAACAAACAGAATCCGATAACATAAAACATCTCCTTTGAATCTTGGCTAACACCAATTCAAAGCCGGAGGTAAAATGGCAACAGCACGTCCTCCGAGTACTCCGAACTCACCGATTACCTCGAGTCGGCGATCATCAATTCGGAATCAAGGAGTGATTGATGGTGAGGCAATGCTCCTTATCACTGCA
>SLMV01000127.1 GCA_007133365.1 Clostridia bacterium | reverse complement strand
TATGGAGCATTATTGATGAAATTGAGGCAGCCGTCACCGACGGGATGCATTTACCCTTAAGTGACCGGGTGGTGATCAGCGAACAGGAATTTTTCACCCTGCTTGACGAGCTTCGTTCCGTTTTACCGGAAGAAATTGCCGAAGCCCGTTCGATCGTGATGGAGCGTGAGCGGATTCTATCGGATGCTAAGTCCCAGGCGGATCGGACGGTGGGCGAGGCGAAGGAATATGCGGCGGAATTGACCTCGGAGTCCAAGATCAAACAGCAAGCGGAGGAGGAAGCGAAGCACCGCATTGAGGAGGCCGAGGAAATCGCCGGCCAGATACGGGAAGAGGCGTATCGCTATGCGGACGATGTGCTCAAACAAATCCACGGGGTGATGCAAAAAGCGCTGGAACGGGTGGCCGAAGGCCGAAAGGAACTCCGGATCGCCTCCGAATCCAAAAAAGCCCGTCAGCAGGCGGCTTCGACGAAAAATCGAAAGGCTCGGGGCACCGCGCCGAATTCCAAATAGGGAAACAGGCCGGGGCTTGATCGAATGGGGTTAGGATGCTCGGTGCCGGGTTTTTGACACCTGGTGGAAACGGCCCAAGCGGGGGCGTTTGGCTTTCGTCTTTCGGGGACTCCCTTGGCATATTGCGTGATGGTGAGATTCCCCCATTCGTTTCGAAATGTTCTTTCGCACGCGGCGGGACGGCTTTTTCTATTTTTCTTCGTGATGATCCCTTTAGGAATAGGGTAAGCGCTAAATTGCGCCGGGACGAGGGCTTTTTGAGGCCGTGATTGGCAGGTGAAGGTTGGTTTCTTCCATTCGTCAGTTCTTTCAGGATCCGAGAACCAGGGGAGCGCTCATCGTCCTTGGTCTTCTTGTGATTCTCTGGTGGGTGCCATCGGGCCATTTGGTGAGCGTCCCGGGACAATCCACCGATGTCTTTCCCATGATCGTGGTGGACGCACCGGATGCGACCGGAGAACTGCAGTTGACCACCGTCTTGACCCGTGAGGCCAATCTCCTATTGTATCTGATCGGGTTAGCGTATCCGCGAGCCGAGGTCAAACCTTTGCAGGTGCACTTGGCCCCGGATGAAACCTTCGATGATTATCTCGAACGCACCCGGGAGATGATGCGAGAAAGCCAAAATGTGGCGAAGTATGTGGCGTTGGATCACTTAGGCTACGAGGTGGATCTCGGCGGGGAGGGCGTGATTGTGCTCTCGGTGATGCCCGACTCCCCTTCGATCGATATCCTCGAGCCCGAGGACGTTATCGTCGAGGCGAGAGGGCAGACCACGCAGGTGACCGATGAGTTACTCGACGTGGTGGGACAACACGCGCCGGGTGATGAACTCCCCGTGGTCTTTTATCGCGACGATGAACGCCGAGAAGCCTTATTGCCCCTTCGGGCATCGCCGGATCATCCCGAATCGGCGATGATCGGGATCAACGTGGTGACGAAGAACCCCTACTATGATTTTCCCATCGACATTGAAATCGACGCCGGGCACATCGGGGGACCGTCGGCCGGGCTGGCCTTTGCTTTGGCGATGATCGATCGATTGACGCCCGATCAGCCGTTGGTCGGGGAGGGAAAGGTGGCTTGCACCGGCACCGTCAATCTCCGCGGTGAAGTGGGCCCGATCGGAGGCGTCCGGTTGAAAGCGTATGCGGCAAACCGGGCGGGAGTGGAACTGTTTTTGGTTCCCGAGCAGCATGCCCAGGAGGTGGCCGGGTTGGACCTGCCATTGGACATCGTGCCGGTTGCCACGGTGGCCGAGGCCATCGACGTCCTCGAGCAACGCGCCCGAAGATGACCGCAGCGGCCGACGGCCCGTCGCTTGTCTCGCCATGAATCAAGTGTTAGAATGGGCTATTGGATATTAAGGAGTGAGGCCAAAATGAACATGGAACTGAAGGTACGGCGGCCTTTCCTGAACTTGGGGGATCACATTCAAATCAAGATGCCCCTGGTGATTGAACCGATTGATCGACTGGGGACCCCCCTGGTGATTGAGGATGATGCCTCCATCACCGTTGATCTTTATAGAATTGACGATGGCTGGAGCCTCCACGCCTTTGGACTGGTGATGGTGGAGGTGCTGTGCGATCGGTGCCTGGCACCGACGAAATACGCCATTCCGCTTGATTTTCACGCAGAGATTCTCGAAGATGCCGTCATGGACGACCCCGAACCCGGGGAGCAAACGCCCCTTTGGCTGTCCAAAAAGGGTTGGGTGGACATCAGTGCGCGCGTTCGCGAGGAAATGATTTTGAAACTGCCGTTGAAGTTGATTTGCGATGAAGCGTGCCGCGGATTGTGTGCCAAATGCGGCCAGAATCTAAATGAAGGATCCTGCGACTGTGAGATTGACGATACCGACCCGCGTTTATCGCCTTTAGCCGAACTAAAAGAGAAGATGTTGGACACCGAGACGGAGGATCCTAATCGAGGAGGGTGAGACGATCCTATGGCTGTTCCCAAAAAGAAACATTCAAAAGCGCGTCGCGATCGCCGGCGTGCCAACTGGAAGGCAACCGCTCCGAGTTTGACGGAATGCCCCCAGTGTCACGACATGAAAGTTTCGCATCAAGTCTGTAAGAGCTGCGGTTTCTACGGAAATCGCCGTGTCAAAACGGTGGAATAGCGTGTCGAATGAAGGCAAGAAGGAATAGAGCCCCTGAGCGCGTATCAGGGGCTTTCCTCGTCTTAGAGGGATCGTTCCCTTATTTAGGGCCGAGCCGTTTGTTATAATAAGCGGAGCATCGAGCAGGCGTTGGAAGGACGGTTGTGCATGACAGACGATGAGAATGGGATCCCTTCCCAGCGTGGGAAGATGATGGACTGGCTAAAGCAGTTGGCCGCGGATGCGCGCACCGAGCGCTTTATCTCCTTTTGTCTTTATCTCATTATGGCCTTTCCGGTTCTCGATTATACCTTGCGCAGGCTGCCGGGATTGTCGTTGGTGGGGGCGGTTTGGGATCAGGCCTTGCTTCTGGTTTTGATTCCCGCCATTTTGTTCCGGTCGCTCAAACGTGATAGCGGGCTATGGCCCGCGTTTTTGCCATTTTTGATGCTGTGTTTGGCCTACGGCGTCCGAAACCTTCACTATTTGGGGGTCACCATCGAAGGATTGCGCGCGATCCTCCAGTGGATTCCCTACCTCTTCATTGCCTTTCATCTGGTGCGCGATCGTGAGCAATCGGTGCACCTCGTTCAATTTTTTCTTTTGGTGACGGCTGTGGTGGCCGGCATCGGGCTTTTGCAACCCTTTTTGGGGGTGGAGACCCCGGCCGGCTGGATCGATGCCACGGAAATGATTAGCATCCGCATTTTTTCCATCGTCCAGAGCCCGAACGTCTTGGGGGCTCATCTGGCACTTGCCATCCCGATCGCCCTGGGGATGGCCTGGTACGAGCGGCGTCGGCTTTATCAGGGGATCTGGGGGGCGATTGCCCTGATGGGCAGCATGGCCCTAGTGCTGACCTTTTCCCGGGGTGCCTGGTTGGCCCTGGCCGGGGCCGCGGTTATCGTGTCGGCCGTGCTCGATCGGCGCCTTTTGATCGCGCTGCTCATCGCGGCCGTCTTGTTGACGGTGATGCTCCCGCAGGTGACGGATCGGGTGTTAAATGTGTTTTCAGAGGAGTATCTCAGCAAAAGTTTACAAGACGGCCGGGTGGGGCGATGGCTTCGCGCCTATGATCTTCTTCGCAATCAGCCCCTTTTCGGTTTGGGCCCGGGTCAATATGGGGGGGCGGTGGCCGCCCGTCATTTCGGCATTTCGTATCTCGATAACTACTATGCGAAAACGGCGGCCGAGCTCGGGCTTTTGGGGTTGGGTGTTTATTTGGCCTGGCTGGGGGCGGTGATGAAAAAAGCGGTGATCGGCGTGTGGGGCCGAGCGCCGCGCCGATTTCATCGGCTTCAGTATGGGGTGCTCGGGGGCCTTATCGCCGTGCTTCTTCATAACGGGGTGGAAAATATTTTCGAAGTGCCGTACATGAACACCTATTTTTGGTTTTTGGCCGGGCTGATGGTGTTTTGGTGTTCGACCCAAAGTCGAGGAGGTTCTCCATGCGATTGATCGAGGGCCTGAAATGGTTCGCCCTGGGCCTATTTCTCATCATCTTTTATCACGTTATCATCATTCCCGGTTTGCTTGATTATTCGGTGTATGCCTTTTTGCCCTTTGCCCTTGTCCTTCCCCTTTTGATCTACCTCATGCCCATGCATCAACGGCGCAACTGGGCGGTTTTTGCCATTGGGGTCTTGCTCGCGTTTCACGCCTTAAACACGACCAACGTGCCTCCGGGTGTTCTCGAGTGGGGGGCCTTCGGCCTCATTTTGGGGGTCGTCGGCGGCGTGGCCTTTTGGTATGGGCGTTTGAATAAGGTGCAGGTGGTGGCGTTGGCATTGGCCGCTTTGCTCCTCGTCGTTTTGGCTCCGGGCGAGCAAATGCGACTTTGGGGGGATTTCTATTTGCTGGCCGAAAGCCCCCGGACTTATGACGGCGACATCTTCCCGTATTTCCCGTTGACCACCCTCACGTCCCCCGAGGGCGATGCGGTGTGGGTTGCCACCTGGGGGAATGCCGACGAGGTCGAGTACGAGGACGGGGTCGAAGTCCTAAAGCCCGATTCTTTTTACCCCTATGTGTATCGCTGGGACAATGGATTGGTGCGCGTCCCACCCGAGGATCTGCCCGATACCACCCGGGTGGAATTGACGCGCATGATGGCGTCCCACTACCCCGCTTTCCCTTTTTATCGGTATCGGTCAGACGGGGGGATGATGATGCCGAACGCCCTGACCGCCTCCTTGATCGAAAAGATCATGGATTTTGGCGGCGCGCCGAAAACGGCCCTCACCCTCAGCACCCGGGTGATGGGGGATCGCTTGGAGCAGGGGGACGGAGCGCTTGATGAAGCGGTGTTGTCGCACCCGGATTTCGAACATGCAGAACTTCGCCCGGGCCAACTGCATCTTCAGTATCAGGGGGAAACATGGCGTTATCCCACCGATGCCACCGCCATCCGGGGACTGATTACGTTAGAAGCGGGAACGGGCCTGGTCCTTCAAGGCTCGGCCCTGGAGATTGTAATGCCGTCAGATGGGCAACTGCGGGCGACGCACCGTCTCACAGCGGAGCACATGCCGGGTCTCGGCCAGGCGGATGTGCTGATACGGGATGTGGATGGTAACGGGGTGGATGAGATTCTGCTGTCCTCCACTCGGGATCCCTCCCGGATTCTCCTGCCACGCCCGGACGGTAGCTGGGAACATTTGTGGGTGGCCCGTGATGACGATTTGACCTTTCGCTTTGAGGACGTCTGGGACGACGATGGGACGCCCGAAATCGTGGCGCTCGACAAAAGTCGCGTACGTGACCATCCGTTACGCTACCTTTCCGGTTATGAACTGGATCCCCAGGGTGTTCTGGTGGCCCGGTGGCGAAGCCTCATCACCCTGGTGGATGTGCGCTATGCGGATTTCGACGGCGACGGTTCCCCGGAGTTGATCGGCACCCGCTACGGCACGCACCGCTTTTGGGTCCTAAAACGACACGGCCTTCCGGTGGTGCCGGCGCTTTGGGGAATTGCCCTGATGATGGCCGGGGTCCATTGGGTCCGCCGAAAGCGAGGGGATTACGGTGCGTAAGGTCGGACGATGGGGTTGCATCGGCTTGCTGTTTCTTTTGATGCTGGGGACGGTTGGCTGTCACTACACGTATCCTTCGGCTAAAGTGCCGGATCTCATCGACGCGCCCGACGAGGAACGAATTGATCCAAAGGCGCCCGAATTCGAGGGTTGGTTTTCGACGGCCCTCGAAGGTTCTCAGGAGGCATCACGGTTTTGGTATTCGGGTTGGGTGGCGAGTTATGTCGGACGCCGGCAGATCAACCTGATGGTGGACGGGATCGTCATGCGTCCCGAAGGGTATGTGGCCAACACCCGGATTGGCGGGAACGCGCTGAAAATGATTCGATGGAATGAGGAAAAATTCCGAGACGAACGGGGACGCTGGTATCATGACGGATTTGCTCAAGACGAATTGGCGCCTTTTGGGTCCTTTGATCGCTGGACGGCCCTAACCCCCCATTTGACCCGGGCCGCGACCGGAAATGTCTTGGGGGTGGCGTCCTGGGTGTACGAGTTCTCGGTGCCGTTCGTCAAGTGGCAAGCGCTATTCCCCGAGGCGGCCGTCCAGGATCCCAACGCCCTGCCACCTTACGGGATTGACGACGGCTCGGTTACCGTTACCATGTGGCTTGCCCAAGAGGAACCGGTGGTTCAACAATTTGAAGTGGACTACGAAGTGCCCTTACCCGCCGCCGGGATGCTCCGGCAAGAAATCTTTTTCCGCTTCTACCGCTACGGCGATCCTGGCATGGAACCGGTCGACGTCGAAGCCATCAGGAATTATCTGTTGGAAGAAGCTGATTGAACACCCAGGCCAGTTGACCGGCCTGATAATCGCGCCGATACTGTTGGATATCGGACGATGCCGAAGGATGCGGTTCGCCGTCGTTGATCAAGGATGTGAGTTGATGAGCGGCACCGGCCACATCGCCCGGTGTCGCGAGGAAGCCTTGACCCGTCTTTTCCAAAATGTCGCTGGCCTCCCCCGGGACCGCCGTGCCCCAAACGGGTTTCCCCAACGCCAGATATTCGAACACCTTCCCCGGAATGTAATCACCCGCCCGGGGATCGTCATCACCCACGAGCATGAGCGCGTCCGCTTCCGCCATGAGCGAGAGGATTTCTTCGTGCGGCAGATAGCCAGGCGTCTGCACGATTGATTCCAGCCCCAGCGATCGGACCAACTCACGGTTTTCCGAATGCCCCGGGTAGTCGAAGATTCCGGCGAAAACCAGTTGGATTTCGGAAGGGTCGAGGGCACCACAATCCAATAGCCGATGCACAGCGTAGAGCAAGGTGGCGGGACTTCGCTTGGGATAGAGGATGCCGGCATAAACGGCGGTGAAGACCGAACTTCCCTTGGTATTAAGGTTTAAGTCTTGGTAGTCGGCCGGATCAAACCCGTTATAGATCAAGGCAATGGGCGGCGCATCCGGATAGCGAGCGGCGAAATTATCGCAAAACCGACGCGTGACGCTGCTGATGACGTCAGCATTGGCGATGACGGCGGCCTCCAGCCGTTGTTCGCGGGCGCGGCGCATCGAGGGGAGGTCGTGTTGATGAAGGTTTTCGACCCAGGGATCGCGAAAATCGGCCACCCAAGGCAAACCGGTCGCCCGCGTCAAATCGAGCGCCACCAAGTGATTGGTCGCCGGGCCCGACGTGGAAACGATCACGTCAATGCCATGGGCTTCGATGATTCTGAGCCCGGCTTTGACTGCAGGTTTATGCCAAATCACCTGTTCATCGGGCACGAGGAAAAGATCACGAAGGCGCGCCATGATCGGGCGAAGGCGGGCACGCAGGCCGCCCGGTGCCCCGTGTCTTTGCTGCCCCTGGCTTTTCATTTGTCGCCGGGTGCGGGCGAAGAGGCTTTGCCAGAGCGGGGTTTCCTCCACGCGGTGAACCGAGGCTTCGGTTGGAATTTGATCCAACAGTTTGGGATCATGGGTCAATCCCGATGCCGTCTGTTGGACCGTCAGCACATGCGGGTGCCATCCGAATTCGGGGAGATAGCGGGCCATCTTCAGGGCGCGTTGCACCCCGCCGCCGCCGATGGGCGGGAAGAGGTAGCTGATCATGAGCGCGCGCCCTTCGCTCGCGCGAGGCTCGGTGCTAGGCGGTTGTGTGACGGTCCCGGGCGTTAGATGAACCATGCGGTCATCCCGTCCGGTATGTCGTCGGGCGCCAACAGGTGCCGGGTATCGACGACGACCCCTCTGGGCTTCATCGCCGACCACACCGCATTCCAATCGATGGCTTCAAAGATGGACTGATTGGCAGCAATGACGAGGGCATGTGCTTCTCGGGTACAGGCTTCGAGGGTGGACACGCGCG